>JAFLTS010000040.1 GCA_022509185.1 Muribaculaceae bacterium
AATGCTACATTAGTCGCATCTTCATCCAATGGAAGATTGGGATTTGAAGGTTCCCCTACGTTGTCGTTGGCACAGCTTGCGAGAAGCGCGAGCGCTGCGAACGGCAATCCATACTTGAATAGTTTCATAAAAATTTAAATTTTGGTTAGTTAATAATTTGGTTTGTTTATAGTTTTTATTGCTTTATTCCTTTTTTCGGTGAGGAAACATTCCTGTTTCCTCTTCCATGATTCAACCTCTTGGGAGGTTGAGATGCTTTGGTTTTCGGTGAGGAAACATTCCTGTTTCCTTTTTTGAGGAAGTCGGGAGACTTCCTCTCCGGGAAGGTCAATACCTGATGAAGGTGCGGGCATTCGAGGCTTTGGTTTCCTGCAAGCCGTTGACGGCTGTCGAGGCTGCATTGGCAACACCCTGGTTCAACGACCCGCTAAGACTCTGAAGCATGTTCAGCGCCGCTCTGGCATACTCGGCCTCCGGACTCTCTCCGGCCTTCGGCAGATATTTGTCCGCGCTGACCAGGTCACCCCTTCTCATGGCGTTGATGCCGGCGTTGAGGTTGGCCGTCTCGTCATCCGGATACATCGTCACGGCAAGATCGAAGGCTCGGTCATACAGCTCGCTTCCCACAGGCTGGGAGTTGGCCGCCACGAAGAGCTCGGCAAGACTCAGGTTCTGCGGCCTGTCGGCCATAACCTCGAGTATCTCGGCTACATCCGTGTAGGT
>JAFLTS010000041.1 GCA_022509185.1 Muribaculaceae bacterium
CAAATGATTGCATTGGCCCAAAGAACCCTCGCCGGCGGCGAACCGGATAACGATTTGGACCTGTATTGCCATGATCCTTATCCATGCGTATTCTGGGATTATTGCTCCCGCCATTTACCCAAGCCGTCGGTGTTCAATGTTTATGGTGGAAAAGGGCGAGGCGGCTTCACTTTCAGAAAAAAACTGAACCATTACCGTCAGGGGCTTGTCCGTTTTGAAGATATCCGGAACGAAGATCTTGGTCCGCTTCAGAACATGCAGATCGAGTGTACGCTCGAACAGCGGGACCATATTGACGCTGAGGGAATCCGTACCTTCCTTGCCAAGCTGAGCTATCCGCTTTATTTTCTGGATTTTGAAACGCAACAGGACGCAGTGCCGCAGTATCCGGGCACGCACCCCTATCAACAAATACCTTTTCAGTATTCTCTGCATATCATCGAAAAAGAGGGCGGTCCGCTTTTACATAAAGAGTTTTTGGGGGTAAGCGGCCAGGACCCGCGCAGGGATATCGCCGAGGCTCTATGCAGGGATATTCCTCGGGATGTTTGTACGCTGGCCTACAACAAGTCTTTTGAATGCAGCCGTCTTCGTGAACTGGCCGATGCATTTCCAGACCTGGCGGAGCACCTCCATAACATTGCCGCCAATATCCAGGATCTGATCGAGCCGTTT
>JAFLTS010000042.1 GCA_022509185.1 Muribaculaceae bacterium
CCACCATATTGGTAGAAATGACTTCACCTTGCGCCACGATGTTTTTCTCCTCAAAGCTGGTGAAGATTTCCTTCGTGAAAGAGCGCAGATAGTTAAATTCCTCTTTCAGAAAGTCACGGGTCTGGTTCTTTGTGTCTTCTTTCGTATATAGCTCCTCGATATGCTTCATATACTTGGCTTCCAGTCGGTTGATGACCTCGTTAGCCCCGTCGGCATTCTTTTTATAAAGGTAATCGGAGATTTCAATCAGCGAATTGGTAGTTCCCGACATGGCCGAGAGTACGACAAATACAGGCTCACCTGATTTGGTGACAAGATTGGTCACCTCTTGCATTCTTTGTGGCGTACCTACGGAAGTGCCGCCAAATTTCATTACTTTCATAGCGCTATTTATGTATTTTTTATTCTTTAATCTTAGTCTTTCAACTCTTCTTCCGAGAGTTGCATCTGGTTATAATCGTTAGTCACTTCTTCCAACCTTTGGTCATTGCACCGGTAGACGATGCCCGGATATTTGTTGAGCAGTGAACGGTTGTGCGTGGTCAGAATGACCGCAGTGCCAGTCATTGCTATTTCCCGCAATAGCTGGATGATGTTGTCAGCCGTCTCATAATCGAGACTGGCAGTCGGCTCGTCGGCTATGATGAGCTGTG
>JAFLTS010000043.1 GCA_022509185.1 Muribaculaceae bacterium
GAGAGGACCGTGGCGGACCGGCCGCTGGTCTGCCTGCTGTGCCGCCAGGCGCACCGCAGGGTATCCAAGCCGGGATCGGATAAGCGCTGAAGGCATCTAAGCGCGAAGCCGGCCGCAAGATTAGGCCTCGCAGGGCCGTCACAGACGATGACGTTGATAGGCTGCAGGTGCAGGGGCGGCGACGTCCAGAGCCGAGCAGTACTAATTGCCCGCCGGCTTTGCCTGCCGCAGGGCGCGTGCCTCGGGGGTGCTCGGATGTTTTTTTCGGCCTCTCTCTTTTCTCTTCGTGTCCCGCGTGTTAGCGGGGCTTCCGGCAGGATACAGCCGCGGCCGCGAAACAGCGGTGTGCGGGAAAGGATTTTTCAGGCGGCTTTTGCCCCGGGGCTCCACCTCTTCCCATCCCGAACAGAGAAGTTAAGCCCGGGCGCGCCGATGGTACTGCGCCGCAATGCGGGAGAGTAGGTCGCCGCCGTCTTTTTTGGAGTGGGGGAGCGTCAGCGGATGTGCAGTCTGCGGACGCTCCCCTTTCTGATTGTCTTGGGGAAGCGAGACAGTCGGATGGAGAATGAACAATTGACCTTTCTATTATATATGTCTAATACCGCTAATAAGAGCCTTCAACT
>JAFLTS010000044.1 GCA_022509185.1 Muribaculaceae bacterium
ATAGGTGCTACACGCAGTGCACGCTCTACAGCCGCATTGAGAGAACTGTCGTTACCGACAATACCAAACCGACTTCGAGCCTGAACTACTTCCGGACTGAGCTGTGACGTTTCGATCTGCATTTTTAGGATAATTATGAGAGAAAAGGCCGGGCAATCACTTGCTTCGGCCTTTATTATGGTTGTTAGTGGCGGGGGCAGGACTCGAACCTACGACCTTTGGGTTATGAGCCCAACGAGCTACCACTGCTCCACCCCGCGGTGTTTTAGTGCTGCAAAGATAGTATATTTTACCACCCTCGTCAACACTCTATAATGGCCAATAATGTTAATTTATACTAATGACAAAATAAATTGCCCTATTTCCTTCGATTGTTGCACGCCACCATTGTCGATCGCGGTCTTCTCCAATCTTCACTGCATCATGCCCTATTTCCATCCCGTCAAGTGCTATACGTCTCGTTTTATAGGAAAACTCTGCGCTGTGTCCGCCTTCTGCCAGATCTCGAAGCGTAAAAGCCTCATCATCTACGACAAGCAATACTCCCGGTGTTCCATAAGACAGCAAGACTCCATTGCCTGAAAATCTGACTAAAGTATCTCCAAGTTCTTTCATGTCGGCTG
>JAFLTS010000045.1 GCA_022509185.1 Muribaculaceae bacterium
TGCCAACGTCGAACGCGCCTTGAGCGCCCTCGAGGGGGTCGAGACGGTTCGTGTCGATCTGGCCTCGGGAACGGCTGCCGTGACGGGCACGGCCGATCCCGCCCGTATCGTCGCCACCGTCCGCGAGCTGGGCTACGAATGCACGGAGTAGCGACTCCGCCCCGACCGACCGAACCCGCCCGCAGCTGTCGGGCGGGTTTGTTTTTGGCGACGGGCGCTGCCGAACGGCCCGCTCTTTGTGCAGCTGCAAAAAAAACAGACCGACACATGTGCCGATCTGCTTTTGGTGAACCCGCTGGGGCTCGAACCCAGGACCCCAACATTAAAAGTGTTGTGCTCTACCTGCTGAGCTACGGATTCTCCGGCTACGGAATTTTTCCGTTTTGGTGGTGCAAATGTAGCCAATATTTTTGTTTTAGCAAAATAAAACGATTATTTTTGTAGATAAATTGCCGCGTGGCGAGTGTGCGGCGGCAACCGTAAACCGATATACCCATTTATTCGTAAACAGCACATGTGTAAAGCCTTGATCATCGGTGCCGGCGGCGTCGGCACCGTCGTAACGCAGAAAATCGCTGCCAATCCGCTCTTCACGGAGGTGATGCTGGCCAGCCGTA
>JAFLTS010000046.1 GCA_022509185.1 Muribaculaceae bacterium
TGGGAAAGCGGGTAGATATGCAGACAATTAAAAAGCGTTTACTTAGCTTTTTTCTTGACTCTTCGGAATATCGCAAATTCTAACTTGTGTCAAGAAATAGCAACGGTAGATGTCTTCTCGTGGTTTGATTATAACTGGTGATCGTGAGATTCCACAATAAATATGATCATGCAGACGTGAGGCTTCGACGTTGCTCTTTCAACACAAGAGGGCAATGCGAGAGCCTCGAAGAGATGGAAGAGCAACAGTACAGACTCTCACGTCTTTCTTTTTATCACTTAATCGCCAACAAGGAAAGTATAATGGTAAAATAATTATGAAACAATTTTTTCAAAAGTATTTAGACAAGTTATTTGTGGCAATCGTGATTTTATTTGCTGCATTGCCTACATCTGCTTCCACAAAAATTGGAGATTTATACTACAATCTTGATTCCTCCACTTATACAGCTGAGGTAACTTCATATTCACCTTCTTCGGATGGTAACCAACATTATGTAAAGGGAGAGATTACTATACCTGCAAGTGTAACTTATGATTCCAAAATTTATTCTGTTACGTCTATAGGAATGTCTTCTTTCGATAGTTGCACTGGATTGACAAGCATTA
>JAFLTS010000047.1 GCA_022509185.1 Muribaculaceae bacterium
CTGTTGTGGGCGTTGAGATTTGCGGAGAACCGGCACTAGTACGAGAGGACCGTGCCGGACAGACCTCCCGTGTACCGGTTGTCCCGCGCAGGGGCACAGCCGGGTAGCGGTGTCTGGGCAGGATAAGTGCTGAAAGCATCTAAGCACGAAGCCGGCTCCAAGATTAGATCTCGTCAAAGGGCCGTTGAAGACTACGACGTCGATAGGCCGCAGGTGCAAGCGTGGCGACACGTTGAGCCGAGCGGTACTAATTGCCCGAAAGTTCCGTAAAAAAAATACAGACAATGCCTGAAGGCATGCCTTAAGGTTTGCTTGAAGAGTTGTTCTCGATGGATCTCGCGTGGCTTCCGTCATGTGCGTCTTTCCAACCTTATTAAGGTGATGACAGCGCAAGGGCTCCACCTCTTCCCATTCCGAACAGAGAAGTTAAACCTTGCAACGCCGATGGTACTGCGAAAGCGGGAGAGTAGGTAATCGCCCCCTTAAGAAGAAGGCTGCAGGAATGCAGCCTTCTTTGTTATGTGGGTGTTCCGGCGCCCGAGGTCAACCGGAACATGAAGAATACGAATACACAGGTTTATATCCAAGTAGAATATGA
>JAFLTS010000048.1 GCA_022509185.1 Muribaculaceae bacterium
GCATTACGTCGCTGAAAACGGGATTTGCGGCGACTTTTTGGGTGACGACGGTACCCACACCGCCGGCGCCGATTATTAGAGCTCTACACATTGTTGGAAATGTTTTTTTAAATTCTTCGTCACAAAAATATCTTTTTATTTTGGTAAAACAAAAAATTCTCTTACATTTGCACCGCCGAAAGGATAAAAAACATTGAAACGTTTTTTCGGCGATGATGAATCCGTAGCTCAGCAGGTAGAGCACAACACTTTTAATGTTGGGGTCCCGGGTTCGAGCCCCGGCGGATTCACCAGACAAGGCCGACTTGCAAAAGTCGGCCTTTTTTTATGCCGAATATCGGCACATTCGTTTCGCGCGGCTGTTTGCATGACAAAAAAACATATCTTTGCACCATGATACGGTTTTTAATTACAATAATGTTAGCTATGGGACTTTTCTCCGGTGCGGGCGGCAACCGCACGATTTCGAGCGTGGAGACGAACGGCAGCTGGGTGTATATGTACGACGCCCGCGGAACGAAGTACAAAACCTTGAGTGCCGGCAGCGTCGGCACAGTCATGGGTTACAGCTCCACATTTTTCGTCTCG
>JAFLTS010000049.1 GCA_022509185.1 Muribaculaceae bacterium
CTTGCCGGAGTGCTCGGCAGCGTTGCCGGCATGTTCGGCACCATTCAGGCCACCGAGGCAATCAAATACCTCACCGCCGTCGGCCAACCGCTCGCCGACCGCCTCCTTATCTTCGATGCGCTCGATTTTTCCTTCCAACAGCTCGACATTTCCTAACTCGCCAAGGCTTTTCTTCCCCGACACAAGGGTATCATAAAAATCGAGGAGACTTTTTCTTGGCGATACCAGCAGATATGCGTACCTTTGCAGCGCGTAAGAAAAGAAGTGGACAGATTTGTGCTGCTTGCAACCACTTGAAAAAATGCTAAACACGGCTCTTTCTATCTTCTATATTACGCTATATATAATTATAAATAAGGTATAGAAGATGAACTACCTCTTTACATCCGAGTCCGTAAGCGAAGGACACCCCGACAAGGTCGCCGATCAAATCAGCGACGCTATTCTCGACCAACTCCTTGCGTATGATTCGCAGTCGAAGGTGGCGTGCGAGACGCTCGTCACGACAGGACAAGTCGTGGTCGCCGGAGAAATTAAAACCAAGGCTGTATTGGATTTGCACGATG
>JAFLTS010000005.1 GCA_022509185.1 Muribaculaceae bacterium
GATGGGAAGGGGCTAATAAGTCAAAATTTGAAAATTTGATTAAAAAAGGGGTCAATATTGCCAAAAACGAGCTTTGGGAATCTATCTATGATTCCAATTTCCTGTCAAAGGATCTAAATAGGATTGTAGCAGAGTGGACCCGATCATTCGAACCATTGATAGAATACCATCTCGAGCATTTTCCCCAACCAAAAAAATAAACCCGGTTTGTAAGGAATTTGCGTTCCGACAAACCACCAAGAACGAAGAAACTAACCTTACATTAATGAATTGTTTTAACTACCTATCCAACCTAATCCGCTCTAAAAGGAGCAGGGCTAACTATGCCACATGCTCTATGCACTTTGCTCTGTGCGCTATCATCAGTGCACTTTCCCTATCTTCCTGTTCAATAGTAAATGAAGACCTTGATCCTTGTGCACCTCCTCCACAAAATTACACTATAGTTAATTTTATCTATGACTATAATATGTCAGGAGCAACCACGGGGGAATATGAAGACTGGTTTAAATCTCATGCGGGATCTGTTTATTTATATATTTTCGATAAAAATGGAATTTATTTAGATAGAAGGGAGAAACATAAAAATGATTTTATTCCGGGAGAAGATTTTTCAATGAGATTTAATGAAAAAGAATTAATTCCCGGAGAAACTTATAATCTTGTTGCAGTAGCTCAAGGAAACATTTTTGGGTATGATGAAACAGAAGATTACCAATGGTTCAAATTAGTTAATCCTATGGAAGTTGGAAAATCACGTATTCAGGATTACATACTCAAACTTGATAGAGACACTAATGGTGACGGTTTCTCAGAAGTGGGAGTAGTTAACTATAAAGACCAATATGGCCAAAATCGCCAAATGATCGATACACTTTGGACCACTAAACCTGACGAAGTTCAAACTGTAACTATTAAAAAGATTGATTATAAACCATCACCAATTCCACAACCGGATAATGTCACAGAGGTGACAATTCCGATGATGCGTATTACAAATTCTATAACCATAAACATACTGGGTTCAACTTTTGTACAAGAAACTAACCCAGACGATTATCATGTTGTGATTTATTTTCCACATGGCAACGGAACTGTGGATTTTACCGGTAATGTTATTCCTGTGCAGGAATTGTATTACCAGTCTTTAATAAAAAGTATGAAACTATATCGACCTAAAGACACTTCAGGAAATCTTTCAGGTGAATTACCTCCAACGGAAGGTGAATCACAGCAAACAAGGGCTGATGGTAATCAATATGCTTTAAATTCGTTATTTGGCGTTTCCCGACTTCAAGTAAATGATCAATCCTCTCTCCAATTAAGAGATGCAACTAAAGAAGGGTTCCCAATTATTTGGAGTATTGATGATTTCTCATCAATTCTTGCTGAATTATTAAATGATTATTATAAAGATGACCAGGAATACCTTGACAGGGAATATGATTTTCAGGTAGATATTAATTTAGATAACAAGGGGAAGCCAGAATATATGGATATAAGTGTGGCTAACCTTGCATGGGCAAAAAGAAAGTGGCTTATAACTTTATAATAATACTTAAAATATAACTAAATAAAAAATGAAAAAGATATTTCTCACTTTGCCTTTAATTGCTCTTATGGCTTGTAGTGATGCAGATGATCTTAAAATAGATAATAGTAGTTCTGATCAGACACAAGTTGAAGAGGCAAAATATTTTATAACTCTTTCTACTGCTTTAAGTTCTGAAGGAAGTACAAGAAGTACAACTAATCAAAATGGGAGTTCTTCAAATAATACTCAAGATGGTACAGATGAAGAAACAGCTCTAAGGGAAGCAAGTCTTTATTTTTGTAAAGCATCAGACGGCACACTTGTTTTAAAACTTGATTCTGAAACTCCTACTATATCAGGAACTAATTTTGTTTTAAAAGCTGAAGTTAGTATAAACCAAATGAAAGATTTAGTTGGAAATGATTTGGAACTTTATGTTGTTGGAAATCCAAGTACCCTAACATTACCAACAACTTTTACTCGTGATGGTAAGTTTACAGTAACAGGACTTGAAAATACTCCTATTGGAACATATACAGCAAATAAGGGAAATTTAATGCCTCTGGTTAATGCTTCGAAATTTGAGGTTAAATTATCTTCCATTAATACATCTACTCTTGACGATAATGCTCTTTTCAAAAAAATTCAAGAATTATTCACTGAGGGGGTGACACAAAATGAACTTGACTGGGATCTTTCTTCCTCTTCAAATTACACTGGAACTAAAGGTATTCTAAATCTTGAAAGAGCAGTTGCTCGTCTTGATTATAAAGATGCAAGAGCTAATAGAGACGAACATGCAGAAAATGTATATTCTTTAGGAGATATTGATGGACATACTTTGAAAATGTATTCCATGCAAATATTTAATGTTACAAAAGAAGCATATTTATTCAGACATACATCTGAGGGTTCTTATGACAAAGCAACTACAACTCCGGCTGCAATCTTCGGAAATGAGAATAATCATAATTCATCAACAGAACCAAATCTTTATAACTGGGTAGCAGGTTCAGACTGGGTAGAAGGTACAAATGAATTCTCTGTAATTAAATCTTTCTATAATGATTTAAACGTAACTTCAAATTCCGGTAAAACAATTTATGAAATTAAAGAAGGAGGTACTGTTACTACAAATGGTTCTATAACTATAACAGAACTTCTAACTCATGAATCTTCCCCTTCTTCACCTAATCAAGATGGATATTATCCCTGGTGTTACATAATGGAAAATACCCTACCGGGAATATCTTATATGTCAAATGCCAACTTACCTGATAATGCAACCGGTCTTGCCTTTACTTTTAAAGTTTGCACAGATAAAGCTGGTAATACACCTGTAACCGGTTCAAATGGTAGTAAACTTACTTTAACTATGCCACAGTCTCAAGATTATGTCTGGCAGGAAGTTCCTTATACTTACGTTGAAGGAGATGCGGATGCAAGTGGTTATTTCCTCACTTATTATGCTTATATCAAGCATAATGATATGGATATTAAAGATGAAGAGCAATCTGCAAATGGAACTGATATATTTAACCCAGGTCCTATGAAATATGGTATTGTAAGAAATAATATTTATCAACTTTCTGTGGAATCTGTGGGACATTTACCAAATCCGGAAGATGCAAAAAGTATGTACTTACAACTAAGTGTTAATATACTTCCTTGGAACGTTCGTCAGAATAGTTTCAATTTCTAAAATATATATAGGCTTATATAATCTTGCGATTATATAAGTCGCTAAATGTTATCCTAATGAGATACTGGAAATTTAAAATATATAAATATATATACCATATCTTACCAATTCTTTTTATATCTATATTAAGTATTGGGGTTATTTCTTGTTCCTCTCAAGATATGGACGAAACCTATAGTTCTCTTGTTCAAGAAAATGAATATTTAGGTCATAAATATTATCTTTCTCTTAATTTTTCCTTGTCAAATGTAACTCGAAGTGTAACGGAATCAGATGGTACTACAAATAAAGAAAATAATGGTATTATAAAGGAAAACGAAATTAATAATGTTAATTTATTCTTCTTTGATGCAACAAACGAATCATCAACTTATGGAACTCAAATATTAACTTTTTCAATTGCATCTACGGGCATTGGTGGTACTTCTCCCAATTTTACTGTAACACAACAAATCCAAATTTCTGACCTTAAAAAATTATTAGGTAAGACACTACATATTTATGCCTTAGTCAACATTACTGATTATACACCAGCGACTGATAATACTAAAACTGAGGAACAGAATTTTTTAAATTCAACGTTCTCGGTACCCTCAGATAAATTTGGCGATAGGACCAGTATTTCTAGAAATTTTCAAATGGATACACAAGGAATTGCTTGTCCTATGTCAAACTATGAAGAATTTGTATTAGATCTATCAGATTATTCTGCAGCTACAGATCAAGAATTGATAAGTGCTATCAATGCATTATTTAGTGGAACTTATGGCTCAGATGGTAAATTATATAAAGTTTCCAATTCTTTGAGTTTGGAAAGAATGATAGCACGTATCGACTTTACGGATGGCTCTCCTTATGCTTCTATTTCGTCACCACGTTCTTATACATATAAATTGAATAATGTAAAAAGCAATATTACTGATTGTAATATTGAAGGAGGAGGAGTATATTTAAAAATTCATGACATGCAGATTTTTAATGCTGCACAATCCGCTTACGTTTTCCGGCATACTGCAGCAGGAAATAATTTAAGTGCAACGATAGGTTCTGCTGAACCATTCTCAAAAGAAAATAGTAATGAAAATTATGGGAGACCTTCTATAGATAATGAAGAGATAATAGATTACTCTTATAGATGGATAGCAGATAATGATTGGAGTTATAAATCAACAACTATTCCTTCCTCAGATGTTTTGAGTTCAAACCACTTTTTTAATCAACCATCTCTTACTTCAGATGAAAATCCCAAATGGTATATACCTAAGAATTCAGGATATACTAATGATATCGCTTTGAATACTCCGGAAACCGTTTGTAGTTGGCTTACCGCCTCTTCATCTGATCAAGATTATTTAAAGGAAAACAGTCCCTATGCTCCCTGGTTTTATGTCATGGAAAACACCCTTCCTTCAACCTCAAAAATGAATAAGTCTTTTGCAACAGGAGTGGTATTTCATGCTGTTTTATGCATTAATTCCAACATGTTGCCTTATACAGCAGAAAATAATGGAGAAGTAAGAATTACAGATGAATCGACCGGAGAATACAAGATTTTAGAATGGATGGAGGCAAATCCTAATGATCCGGAAGATCAAACCGGATACTATTATTTAACTTATGTTTATTTAATTCCCCATAATGTTGGACTTACTTCTTCTGTAGACGGAGAGACCGGAGTTTATTCCTCACTTAATCCTATGGGTATAGGAGTGGTTAGAAATAATATTTATCAATTAAAATTAACTGGAATAAATAACCTTCCGTCGCCTGAGGAGCCGGATAATTATTATCTGTCGATGGAGATAAAGGTTCTTGCCTGGGCGAAGAGGGATATTACGGTGAGTTGGTAAAAGGAGATTATAATTTATTTTTAAACCCCGAGGGTTTTGCAGGTTCAACCCCTGGCTAACCAGATTAAACCCCTGAAACGGGGTTGATTGAAAGGGAATGAATTCCATATAAACCGAGGGTTTCGCAGGCTCTACCCCCGGCTAACCAGATTAAACCCTAATCGGGTTTTTGAGGAAACAGGAATGTTTCCTCTCCGTGATCAAACCACAATCAAGGAACTAAGGTGAGTGATAAGCAGAAATACGAGGAGGCGGTAAAGCTTTACAGGGAAACAGATCTGAAAAGATCTGAACTCTGCAAGATGCTCGGAATCGACTATCATGCCTTCACTTATTTCCTTAAAACACGTTATCCCGATCTTATAAATCCTCAGAATCCTAAGAAAAATTCCGCTTACTCGAAAAATGCGCGAAACGAGACGGAAAAAAGATATCGTCAGGCTCTGATTCTTTGCCGTCAGACTTCGTTAACATATAAAGAGATCGCCGAGAGATGCGACGTTTCTCTCGAAGGTTTGAAAACATATGTAGCGAAACATCACAGGGATGTGATGTTGAGCAGACGTGGTATAGAGGTGTCAAAACGGGCGGCCAAAGATCTTAAAGTAAGAAAAAGGGGAGTGGGTCTTACTATCGACGGTTATGAGAAATACCGGGATGCTATCAATGCGTGCGACAGCCTGGAATATATAGATCTTACTGTTTCTGAAATAGCTCAAAATTTCGATGTGCCTGCCACGGGTCTGTTATCTCAGTTGAGAGACCATTTCCCGGAAATTTCTGAAAGGAGGGAAAGAATAAGAAAGGAACTTGGAATATCAGACAACAGGGCACGGGGGGCGAGGCAAACAACCTTAGATCAATATTCTGAAGGAATCGATTTGTTGAAAAACACTCAGATGACCATAGCAGAGGCAGCCGAAGCTTCAGAGGTGTCTACCGGAGGACTAAGAAACCATCTACTTTCATACCATAAGGATGTGGTGGCAATGCGTAGGGAGCGTTTAGATGCTCCTTCGGTTCAGATTTCTTCAGCATTCAGAATATCGGATGATGATGACAGGCTTTCAGCAATGGAGAAGAAATATGCCCCGGCTTTGGAAGCTCTCAACGATGAAGGAAGTACAGTGGAAGGAGTGGCAAAGAGTTTGGGACTGGTACCGGAGTCTTTAAGAAATTATCTCAAGAATTATTATCCGGAAGTATATAAGAAGTTTGGAAGGGAAAGGAATGAGAATGGTCGCTCTGTTTTGAGGAGTTCGGCTAAGAAATATGAAGAGGCTATAGAGGAATATAAGAATTCGGATCTTAGTTTAAAGGAGATTGCCGAGAAGAGGGGGTTGGTCTACAATAGCTTCACTTCCTTTATACGCCGAAACCATCCGGAGATAAAAAGATAAAAGAATTTAAGGAAGAGTATTTGGAGAACTAGGATTACTCGGATTGCTCGGAGTATTCGGAGAACTCAGAGAACTCGGATTATTCGGAAAATTCGGATTACTTGGATCATTTGGATTGCTCAAATTACTCTGATTATTTCTGAATTTAGTCCGAGCTTTATAGAGATTCTCTTTAAAACCTCCTTCTTCCAGAAACCGTTTTTGTTGTCTTTTTAAAAGGCCATCGATCAAATACCGCTCCTGATATATTAAAGTTATCATTAGATTACAGAATTCTTCTGCATTAATTTTTTGGAATAATTTCTGATATTCATTCAGAAATTTTTCAGTTTTAAGATAAGATCTCAATCGCTTTATTCTTGGATGATCTTTTCCCCATATCTCTAAGTTATTGAATCTTAAATAGTCTTCATAGTCTTCAAGTAATTCGCTTAGGGAAGCTCTCGCAACATTTGTAAGTTTCATTTCCATTTGTTTAGAAGTAGGAGCAACCTCACTTCCTTCCACTAAATTTTGTTTACAAGAACGAGCCGCCTGTCCCATCTGATCAACTGTACGAGACTTGGCATCAATATATTTTTTTATAAAAATTTCCGTGCCATCTGATATAACAAGAGAAATTTTGTAAACCTGAAGACTTTGAAAATTGCCATTTCCTTTGATAAAATAATCCATGATTGTATTATATCAATAAATACTTTTGCGATTTTCAAAAATAAGATTTTTTATGATTTTCTTCAAGTTTAATTATAAAAAGAAATAACTGTGGAAAAAATATCTGATTACTCTGAATTTTCGGATTGCTCGGATTACTCGGAGATTTCTAATTTTAGAAATACCGAAAAAATTTTTGTAATTTCTAAAAATTTACCCTTTTTTAGTTATTATACTTTATAAATGAGAATTGTATATAAAGAGACTTTTAATTCTGTTTATTAAATAGGAAATCAGAAATACGTATTCAATATCAAGGCAGACCTGGTTATACTATTAGGAAGATAGAACTTACAATCAAATAGTAATAATTTCTGAAAAAATTCCGTTAAGTATTACAGTTGGAAAGTAAAAACTAAATATTATGAGCAAAAAGAAACTATCTATATTTATGGCAGCGATGATGTTTCTGTCGGGAGCATCTTTCATGTCTTGTTCCAAGGATTCTCCGGATATGCCGGAAGATACTGAAACTCCGGATAAACCGGACACTCCGGAAAATCCGGACGAAGGAGAGGGTGAAGAGAGCGGAGATCTGCCTTCTTCCGAAGATCTTGAAGACAACACAGTAGCCATCGTTTATAACGAGGAGGGAGCTTCAGTTGTCGTGGCAACAAATATGGAAGGATATATTTCAGCCTCATTAGAAGGATCTCATGTAACACTTTCCCAAAGTGAAAGCATAGGTGATGCGACAGGCGAAGTGACCTATATCCTTTCCGGAGAAAGTACAGACGGTTCGTTTACATTCGAGGGGAGTTATAAATCCACTCTGGTTTTAAACGGACTTAACCTAACCAGTAAAGAGGGTGCAGCGATCGACATAGAGAACGGCAAGAGAATAAAGGTGAAATTAGAAGAGGGAACCTCTAACAGTCTTGCCGACGCAGCTGACGGTAAACAGAAGGCAAGCCTTTATTGCAAAGGACACCTTGAATTCTCAGGGAAGGGTTCCCTGACCGTAACCGGTAACACGGCACATGCGATTGGCGCCAAGGAATATATCGAAATCAAGAACAGTGAGATCACCATAAACAAAGCTGTGAAAGACGGAATTAACTGCAACCAGTATTTCGATATGAAGAGTGGCAGCGTTACGATTTCCGGAGTGGGTGACGACGGAATTCAGGTTTCCTATAAAGATGATACCGACAGAGATGAAGAAGATACAGGTAATCTTTCAATCCAGGGTGGTAACTTAAATATAAGTGTAACCAATGCTGCTTCGAGTGCTCTGAAAGCTGATAACGATATAATCGTTAAGGGCGGTGCCATAATAGCACAGGTGAGTGGTAACGGAATCTGGGATAGCGAAAAATCCAAGACAAAAGCCTCGTCATGTCTTAGTGCCGATGGTAATGTAGAGATTTCGGAAGGTAGTCTTGTACTTACGTCTACGGGAAGCGGAGGCAAAGGTATCAACTGCGATAACGAATTCAATATGGAAGGTGGAGAGGTAGTGATAATAACCACAGGCGGCATGCTTGTATACACCGATGGAAGCCTGAACCACAATTATACCGGCAATACCGACCGCATAGACAGTGATTACAAGTCAGCACCAAAAGGAGTGAAAGCGGACGGCAATGTGAATATCCGTGACGGCTTTATTTCTGTTTCGACAGCAGGTAACGGTGGCGAGGGTATAGAAAGTAAGGAAGAACTGACAGTGTCAGGAGGTACTGTAGTAATAAGAGCCAAAGATGACGGTATCAATTCATCGGGAAACATGTATATCAAAGGAGGTCAACTTGATGTGCTTTCCGCATCGAACGACGGATTGGATTCCAACAAAAATATCTATATCCAGCGAGGAGAAGTAATGGCATTCGGCGCTTCATCTCCCGAATG
Organism: Muribaculaceae bacterium; assembly: GCA_022509185.1. Lineage (GTDB taxonomy): Bacteria > Bacteroidota > Bacteroidia > Bacteroidales > Muribaculaceae > Lepagella. Next base: position 9,052 of record JAFLTS010000005.1, read on the forward strand.
CGGACTAGACGCTGCTGAAGGCTATAACGTTTATATCACGGGAGGAAAAGTGCTGGCAGCCGGAGGAGGAAATTCCGTCCCTTCCTCCACCTATGACAATGCACAGGCTTATGTAATAACTAACCTTAGTCTCACGGCTGACAGTTCTGTTACAATAGGGGAAGGTAGCGAAACATATTTTACTTTCAAGATTCCTTCCGACTACAAGATGGGTTCTTCCGATATGGGAGGCGGTCGCCCCGGAAGCAACAATGGTAATGCATCAGTACTGATAAGTGTACCACAACTCGTTAACGGTAACAGCTATACGGTGAAATCAGGTGAAACTTCCACAACTGCAACCGCACGCACATCCGGAGGGTCTTCAGGTCCGAGATAATCGAGAGATATAAAAGAAAATAAAGCACTTTATGATTTTCATAAGGTGCTCTTTTTTGTATAAAAAAATTTTGAAGTAATAAATCTTCATTTTATATTTGCAAGGTAGAAAGGCGATTTCCTCAGAGAAATGCGTTTTCTACCGATACAATATTTAAACATTTCTATTTATGCGCACACAGCATCAATTTTTTCAGTTGAATGTTTCTGCCTTTCCGGCGGAGCCATGATGATGTTGTGAAAGCGTAGTTTCACATTTTTCATAACACTGTCAAATCCTCTTACGGCCATTGGTATGCCTATACCGTAACCGCAAGGGCAGGGAGCACTATGACATATTGCTACAGAGAGAGGCTTACACCTCAGAATTTTAGTAAAGAATAATGTGAAACCAAAGATGTGCCAAAAATTTTAAATGGCATACTTTTAATATTGTATCGATATGAAGAGAAAATCACCAATATTTGTTGAATCAGTTTCTATTCTTCCGTTGGGAAGAAAAGAAATGAAGAAACTCAAAGGAAATTATCAGGCGTGCAGCTATGATTCGAGACGTGATATTCTGATAAACTGTCAAACCGAGAGTATCATAGTAAGAGTAGTTATCGGGAATTCGATACCCTATAACGATGAGAAGAGAAATGTGAGGAGAAGGGTAGCCTTGCATTTGGTGAACCAAACAGAAAGGTGTCAAATGGAAACAGAAGAAAAAACTGTTTTTATGACACCTGACGATCTGTATCTGAATTTATATTTCGTAATAAATCTGAAAGAATTTTCTTTCAAGAATTACCAGACTTATAAGCTCACTATCTGTGACTCAGGTATTTCCGAGATATTAGAGGAAATATATTTCAAAGTTTTTGAAAAACGGAAAATGGGAGATCCATGTTCCTGGTATAAGGTGGAATCAGGATGTGTGAGACCATACTGGTATAGTATCCAGGGATACAAGACCATGGATGTGGAATCGGGAACCGACCTTAATGCGAGATTCTATCTTATCAGGAATTTCAAAACTCCCGACAACGGAATGCTTCCGGAAGTGAAAATAAAGTTGCATTTTCCGGAATACGACAGGATTCAGGAACTATACACGGAACCCATAATCTTCAATAAAGATGACAAAAGATATTATGTGGAATTCCCATTTTTCAATAATAATGAAAACAAGGGTGTGTATTATGCAGAGATATCGTGCATGGACCAAAAGATCGGAGGATTCGTTTTCCGGACTTATGGCAGACAGATACAGGGACAATGGACCGACGACGGCATCTTCTGTTTCGACGAATATACACAATTGGATGCCCAACATATGTTTGAAAGGTTAATGAAAATTGAAGAGAACCGGGAAGACTCGGATTTTAAAACAGATTATGATTCCTCACAGAATAAGTGGGACAAAACCTTTATAGATTTCATGACAAGTCTCAACGGTAATGATGAAAATGATGAGGAGATTGAGGAGAAAGAGAATGAAGAGAATGAAGAGAATGAAGAGGATAAGGAGCCGGAGTCACTTGAACTTACATTAGAAGAGATGACTGGTCTTTATCAGGTGAAAGAAAAACTAAACTTATATGAGAAGGTTATAAGGTTTAACAAGAAAAGGATGGAACAAGGCTTGCCGGTGTATCGTCTGCCTCTCCATTCAATGTTTATGGGCTCACCGGGAACAGGCAAGACTACAGTAGCCAAGCTTATAGGGAATATGCTTAAAGATCTAGGTTTCTTATCAAGCGGTCATGTAGTGGTAAGAGAGCGTTCCACACTTACAGGTACGACTTATGGGAGTGAAGAGGAGAAGACCCGTAAGGCGATAGAAGAAGCACAGGGAGGAATCCTTTTCATTGATGAGGCTTATCAGCTTTACCAGCCAAAGGATCCCCGAGATCCCGGAAAATTTGTAATTGAAACCTTGTTAACGGCCTTATCGGATCCGGAAATGAATGACTGGATGCTGATACTGGCGGGTTATCCGGAAGAAATGAAAAGAATGTTTGACATGAATCCGGGTTTCAAATCAAGGATACCTGAATCGAACATTTATCTTTTTGAAGATTTCTCTGAAGAGGAACTGATGGATATAGCCGAGAACTATTTCGCAAAGTATAAGTTTACATTGTCGAACGAAGCACGGGCAAGCCTACAGGAAAGACTTAAGAGTGATTATGAGCACAGGGAAAAGAATTTCGGTAACGCACGGCATGTGATGAACCTTATTCAGACAGAAATATTCCCTGCCATGGCGAGAAGGGTGTCGGAAAAGGGAACCTGGGATCTGACTTCGCTAACCAAAATAGAGGCAACCGATGTACCTAAGAGTATCTTCAATAAAAAAGAGGAGAGAAAAAGGATAGGCTTCTTCTGAAAGCCCAGTCTAATTCCAATATTTAAGGTTGGTTTCTTTGTGTGTAGTGATTTTTTAAATTACCTTTGTCAACACAAGAAACTAACCTTAGAAACTAATCAATATGACTCAAGAAAAGATGCCCACGATAGAAGATGTGTTTTCGTGGATGAGAAAGCTTTATGATGAAAGCTATTCCGGACTGACCAAACTTGAGAAGGGAGAACAACATATGTATGGCACGATGGTGACCACTCCCAATGATAAGAAATTCATGGTGAGGATGCTTGATGAAACCAGCCAGGTTAGAGACAACAAGAAACTCGCCGGAAGAGTTAAAGATCTGATAGACCAATACGGTATACCAAAATTTTTAGGACCACGCGACCGTATGCTCTTTAAGATGTATCAGCAGTTTGCTTATATGTCGCCATTCAACAGAGTAGCGGTACCAATCATAAAATGGAGACTTCACAGAGACACTTCAAGAGTGATTATAGATGCAGCCAGACCCAGGCTTACCAAACACCTGGCAACGAGGTTTGACCAGAATATCGGCCAGAATGTAAACCTTCTTGGTGAGGTGGTGCTCGGAGACGGCGAGGCCGACAAGAGATATTATTCATATTTAGAGGCTCTCAAAGAACCGGACATCAATTATATCTCAGTGAAAATATCGGGAATCTATGCACAGACACATGCATTGAACTATAAAGAGAATTTCCCGGAACTCGTGAGAAGAATGTCGGAACTCTATCAGGCAGCCATTGACAATCCGTACACCGATTCAAACGGTGTGAAGAGGCCCAAGTTCATCAATCTGGACATGGAGGAATATAAAGACGCTCATCTCACAATGCGTCTTTTCAAGGAGGTATTGTCAAAGCCAGAATTCAAAAATTACGAAGCAGGAATCGTGGTTCAGTCTTATTTGCCGGATGCATGGGATTTCCAGACAGAGCTACTTGAATTTGCAAAGAAAAGAGTGGCAGAAGGTGGAAGTCCTATAAAGATGAGAATTGTGAAGGGCTGTAACCTTGATATGGAGAATATCGTAAGCGATATGAGAGGCTGGCCAAATCCGGTATTGCCTAACAAGACCGATGTAGATGCCAATTATCTCAAGATTATCGAAAGGGGGTTAAAGCCGGAGAATGCCAAGGTGCTTCATATCGGTATGGCTTCCCATAATCTCTTTACCATATCTTATGCATATCTGCTTACCGAGATGTATGGTACTCCCAAAGACACCTTCTGTTTCGAAATGCTTGAAGGTATGGCCAACCATATATGGAGAGCCCAGAAAAAATTGGGAAACCATGTGATACTATATACACCTGTGGTGAAAAGGGAACACTTCCTCAATGCAATTTCCTATCTTGTGAGGAGAATGGACGAAAACACCGCACCTGACAATTTCCTTACCCATTCTTTCTCCCTGAAACCGGATACAAAGGAGTGGAAACTTCTGCAGCAACAGTTTATAGACGCTTATAACCGCAAGGATAAAGTTTCGCATACACCCACCAGAGACCAAGACCGAAACAAGCCTTATAAAGGTCAGGAACCTCAGGATGAAATGATAAATGAACCTGACACTGATTTCGATCGTGAAGTAAACCAGAAATGGGTGGATAAGACATTTGCCAAATGGAAAAGTGACGGTAAGCTTACCGGAGAAAAATCAGGCTGGGGAGAATGGAAGCCGGGAGATATACTTCCGACCCAAATTGGTGACAAGTTAGTATATAATGAAGATGTAGTAAAATATTACGACCGTTCACAACCGGGTGATGTACTTGTGTGTGAAATGTCGAGAGCTGATAAAGAACAGACCAAGGAAATAATATCTATAGCTGAGAAAGATCCTTCAGGCTGGAGAAATACGACTGTCGAGGAACGTCATAAAATCATGTATAAGGCAGCCAATATCTTAGGAGAGATGCGTGGTGACCTTAACGGATGTATGTGCGCCATCACAGGAAAAACAGTGGAGGAAGCAGACGTTGAGGTGTCAGAAGCGGTGGATTATGCACGATTCTATACTACAACTATGAAAAAGATAGCTGCCTTGGAAGATATCAACCTTAAGGCCAAGGGAACCGTTCTTGTTCTTTCGCCATGGAACTTCCCGTGTGCAATACCTTGCGGAGGAGTAGTGGCAGCCTTGGCATCAGGAAATACGTGCATACTTAAACCGGCTACAGTAGCGGCTCCCGTGGCGTGGCTATTCGCAAAAGCATTCTGGGATGCCGGAGTGCCAAAGGATGCGCTTCAGGTTGTAATAACCGACAGAGAGGCAACTCCGTTGCTGACCTCAGAACCGGCTATCAAACATATTATCCTGACCGGAGGAACTGAGACAGCCCAAAAGATTGCTCATGATAATCCGAGGAAACCGCTTTCAGCTGAAACCGGAGGTAAAAATGTAATGATTCTGAGTGCAAAGGGTGACCGTGACCATGCAATCATGAATGCATGCCGTTCTGCATTCGGAAACGCCGGACAGAAATGTTCCGCATGTTCAGTACTTCTTGTTGAAAGATCGGTATATGACAATCCCGAATTTAAAGAAAAACTTAAGGATTGTGCCACTTCATTGAAAGTAGGAGGCGTATGGAATGCCGGGAATATAGTAGGTCCCATGATTACCAACAAGAATGAGAAACTTGAAAAGGCCTTTGAACTTGAACAGGGTGAGGAGTGGCTTGTAGCACCGGAATTTCTTGATGAAAAGAAATTTATCCTTAAGCCTACAATAAAATATGGTGTTAAACCAGATTCTTATACTTTCCGCACCGAATTGTTTGCTCCGCTTCTGGCAGTGACTCCTTATGACACCTTAGAAGAGGCTGTGGAATTGGTTAACAGTCTCGACTACGGTTTGACTTCAGGTTTGCAGAGTCTTGACGAGCAAGAACAGAAATACTGGAAGAAACACATAAAGGCAGGTAATCTATACATCAATCGTGGAATAACCGGAGCTATAGTAAACCGTCAACCTTTCGGTGGGATGAAACTGAGTGCATTCGGACCGGGTCTAAAAGCCGGTGGTCCGAATTACGTTACCCAATTCATGGAGATAACCGACAAACCTGATTCAAAAACAGATTACAGGAAATCCTATGCCGAGTGGTATGAAAAGGAATTCAAACATGCCAGAAATATCCAGCCGGGAATCCGTGGAGAACAGAATGTCTTCAGATATCTTCCATTAGAGGATGGAATGGTATTGAGACTTTTCGGAGATGAAAAACCTGAACAGGTAGAAATGGTAGAACTGGCCGCCAAGACAGTGGGAACTCCTCTCACCATATCTATGGATAAAGATCATCCCCTGGCCGGTAAGCTTAAAGGGAAAGTAAAACAGGAATCGTTGGATGAGTTCTGCAAGACCATGAAAGATTATGAGAGAGTCAGGACCATCTCGGATAAAGTTCCTGTTAAAGTTTTTGAAGCGGCAGCCGCCTGTGATAAGTATATAGCCCAGGCTCCTCCTGTAAAGAACGGAAGAATAGAATTGGCTCATTATATAAAGGAACAGTCTATCGCCAATGAATATCACCGTTACGGATCTCAGATAGAAGTTCCTGAAATTGAATAAAACCGGGAAACAAGAATGGAGGGATAAGGGGTAAAACTCTTTATCCCTCTTTACTTTAAACTTATTCCAATAAATTCATTAATTTTGAGTTATTGTGATATAACTATTCACTAACAAATTTATGAAATTCTTCAGGTCTTTAATCCTTATCGGAATCCTTATTGCAATACAGAATAATTTCCATGCATATGGATTTGATAATCTTGTGAATATTGCCGGCACTGTAAGAAACAACAAGAATAAAAAAACTATTGAGAATGTAAGTCTGAGTGTGCCGGGGAGCAATATCTCCACTGTGACAAATGCCGAAGGCGAATTTATTTTAAAAATACCGGCTTCGATGGTTAATCATGGCATCAAGGCTGAACAAATAGGATTTAAAAGTCAGTTTTTATCTGAAGATGAATATAAAGGCCGGGAAGAGATCACAATTTTCTTAGAACCGACAGAAAGGGTATTGAAAGAAGTAGTGGTATTGGGAGGTGATCCCAAAGAGATTGTAAGGACGGCAATCAAGAAAATACCGGAAAATTATTCTGACAAGGAGAATATGCTGACAGGATTTTACAGAGAAACTATACGCAAAGGAAATCGTTATGTCAGTATAAACGAAGGGTTGGTGGATGTACTTAAAAAACCTTATCGCAGTAATAGAAACACCTGGGGAGACAAGGTAAGTATTAACAAAGGAAGATCGTTGTTAAGTCAGAAGGCTTCAGATACCCTTGCGGTGAAATTGGCAGGAGGACCTTATATGCCTATAGTTTTTGATGTAGTGAAAAACGGGGATCATCTTTTCACGGAGGACGAGATGGGATATTTCGAATTCAAGATGGAAAAGGGAGCAATGATTGATGAACGGCTGCATTATACCATAAGCTTCAAACCGATTGTAGAACTTTCCTATCCATTACATAAGGGATTGCTTTTTATAGATGCCGAAACTATGGCTATCAGCCGGGCAGAATTTGAGCTTGATATGAAGGATAAGAATAAGGTGAGCCGTTCTATTCTTGAGAAGAAACCTGCCGGCCTTCATTTCAAACCGGAAGAGGTGTCCGGAGTGGTTACATACCGGTTTAAGGACGGAAAAACTTATCTGAATTATATAGAATCGAAAATCAAATTCAAATGTGACTGGAAAAAGAAGCTATTCTCCACTTCATATACTACTGAAGCTGAAATGGTAATGGTAGACAGGGATGAAAATCCTGAGAAACACATAAAATTTAAGGATTCTTTCAATAAGAGAAAAATATTCTCGGATATTGTAGAAAATTATTGGGAAGAAGATTTCTGGAAGGATTATAATATAATTGAACCTACCGAGTCGTTGGAAAAAGCTGTTGAAAAACTAAAAAAGAATTAAAATAACCCCTTATGTATGATTATATCTCATTGCGTATAGACGCAACCCCTTGCGACGAGAATGTAACTGATTTATTGGCTGCTTTTCTGGCGGAAACCGATTATGAAACCTTTGTACCTGACAATTGCGGACTCACTGCTTACGTAAGGAAAGATAAATTCAGTGAAGAGGGGGTGAAAGATATACTGAGGGATTTTCCGATGGATGTGAAACTGAATTATTCTTTCGAGGAGATAGAGGGTGAAGACTGGAATAAGGAATGGGAACAAAATTATTACCAACCCATACAAATAGATAACAAATTAGTGGTTAGATCATCCTTTCATACGGATTATCCACGGGGGGACATAGAGATAATAATAGATCCGAAAATGGCATTTGGCACAGGTCACCACTCAACGACAGCCGGGGTCACATCTTTGCTTCTCGAAGAGGATCTTAAAGGCAAAAGAGTTATTGATATGGGTACCGGTACAGGTATTCTCTCTATAATAGCAAAAAAATTAGGAGCCGGAGAAACCACTGGGATAGACATAGATGAGTTTGCAATAGAGAATGCAATAGAGAATGCAGAAAATAATAATGTGGCTATTAAATTTTATGTAGGGGATGACAGGATTCTGAAAGAATTAGAACCGGCAGATTTGTTTTTTGCCAACATAAATCTTAATGTAATACTTGACAATTTAGATAAGTATGTGGCAAAAATTAAACCCGGAGGCAAAATCTTCCTAAGCGGTTTTCTTATGGATGATAAGGAAAAGATTTTGAAGAGGGCAGATGAATTGGGTTTGACTCTTGAGAGGGAAAAGGAAGATAAGAACTGGGTTAGTATGAAGTTAAGATTGAAGAGTCCGGAGGAGAGTATTGAGAGGTGAGAGAAAAGTGTTGAAATAATTTGAAAATATTGTATGTTTAACTTTTTTTAATTGATAAAAACTTGTTTTTGGCCTCATATTTGAATAATTTTGTAACGCGAAAAATAAATTAATCCCATAATACAAAAACAGAACTGCCTATCGAAAAACTTTACGCAACAATAAAGATTTAAAAAGAATGGCAAAAAAGCTCAAACTGACCGATGAGGAATTGGTCAAATCATACGCAGAGGGGAATAACGAGGCATTCGACATTTTATTAAAGAGACATCAGGAAAGAATATTTAATTATATTCTTCGAATCATCAAGAATGAAGATATCGCAAACGATATTTTTCAGGAAACGTTTGTGAAAGCAATTCTCACAATCAAGCAGGGAAGATATACCGAAAACGGCAAGTTCCCGGCCTGGATCTCAAGGATAGCTCATAATCTGATAATTGATTTTTTTCGTCAGGAAAAATCAGAAAACCATCAAAGTGCTGATCTGGAAGAGGTGGATATCCTCAACAGAAAGGAACTGTGTGAAGCCACAGTGGAAGATATGCTTATTTCCGACCAGATAAGAGAGGATGTGAAATATCTGATCAGAGAGTTACCTCCATTACAGAGAGAAGTGCTCAACATGAGATATTATCAGAATCTTTCTTTCAAAGAGATAGCTGAGATGACAGGAGTTAGCATCAATACCGCTCTTGGAAGGATGAGATATGCAATCTTGAATCTTCGCAGAATCGCTCAGGAAAAAGAGATTGTGCTTACTGCATAATAATCTTTTTAGGCAATAAAAGGTAAGGTTTTATCGTTATTTTCATAAACACAACAGAAATGAGAAAACGATTAATCTAACCTGAAATGCCTATGACAAACGATTCCGCGCAAATTTTGGCAGGAGGTGAGTCAGAAATTAAATGTAAGTCCCCGCGAGCTTCATCATTGAGTTTCATAAGACAATTCGCCAGAGTATATTCAACCTGCCAGGGGAAAGAATTTTCCCATCAGATTTTAAACTGAAAGCATTGGGCCTTACAAAATTTGTAGGGCCCGTTTTTTATCGTTAACTTTGCACCGCTTACAGAGCAAAGTGTGATGGGAAATTTGTTGCAGGCAATCTGCGGCTTCTCAGGCTAATTGCAGGAGCATTAACTTATTTTGAGTAACACAAAAAGATGAAAAAATTTGAATTAAAAGCAGAAGCTCGTCCCGAGGTGGGTAAAAAGAGCTTGAAAGCACTCAGAGCAGAGGGAAAAATTCCGGCAGTGCTTAATGGTGGTAAAATTGTGGATCTTCCTTTCAAAGGGACATTGAAACCGGGTGAAAGACTCGTAGAAATCGATGTAGTCAAGGATTCTAAAGGTAGAAAATCTCTTGCTTCCAATGTAAAGAAGAATCGTGGTATCATCACAACAGATATCGCTGTAAAAGAAGAAGATGTAAGAAAACTTATCTATACACCAGACATATTTGAAATTGATATTGATCTCAACGGTGAAACCCGTAAAGCCGTAATGAAAGATCTTCAATTCCAACCGGTAAAAGACAATGTGCTTCACATTGATTTCCTTGAAGTTGGTCCTGAAAAACCGATAGTAATGGAAGTTCCCGTTAAGATAGAGGGACACGCAGAAGGTGTGAAAGCCGGTGGTAAGCTCCAGCTTTCTATGAGAAAATTGAAAGTTAAGGCTATCTACGATCAGATTCCAGAAAGACTTGTTATCAATGTTGATAATCTTGGTCTTGGCAAGAGTATAGCTGTAGGTGACCTCCATTTTGAGGGCCTTGAACTGATCAATGCTAAAAATGCTGTGGTTTGTGCCGTACAGCTCACAAGAGCTGCAAGAGGTGCTCAGGCAAAGGCTGAAGCATAAGAAGAAAAACCTAAAACAATTAATAAAGAAAGAATCCGGAAATTTTCCGGATTCTTTTTTATGAATGTATATCTGTAAAAATACCCAAAGTTTGAAAGTAAAGATATACGTACGGTTCGTCCACTCAGTTGATTGTGCCGTATTTTCTCGTTATTTTCGGACACTCGAGGTGTGTGGCTCTACATTTGAAAGGGATAATCAAATCTTGTGTATTACTGCGGATAATCCTATGACTATCTTTAAGAAAGTATAAAAGATATTTGATTATGCTTCAGAATTCCCTTGGTTTTGAAAAATGAATTAAAGGGTGAGTAGATTGAAATAACAGTCTTAAGACAGAAGTATTGTCAAAAGTTTATTTCATTCTTTTCAAAATATTGTAGCTTGGTATAATTCCTAACTCACCAGCTTTAGAAAGATCATTGAAAGCCATGTTTTTGTTTCCTGAATTTAAGTAAGCAAGTCCCCGGTTGAAATATGCTTCACCGAAAGTTGGGTCAATTTTTATTGCTTCAGAATAAGCCTGCATTGCAGAAGTGTAATCACCGGCTTCATAATAAATGTTACCCTTATTGAACCAAGCGTAAATTAATCTGGGATTTAAAGAGAGAGCCATGTCAAAATCTGTCATTGCATCCTGTAATAAGGCCTTATAAGCCATACGATCCATGTATACTTCTTCCTCATCTTTACTTTCATTAGTAATTCTTAGATCAGACAATGCATTTGCATAACGAGCATATCCCCTTGCCATATAGGCCACAGTAAACTGCGGGTTTGCCACGATTGCAGCATCAAGTGCTGCTATAGCCGCAGGATAATTTTTAAGCATTGTCTGAATTACACCCAGGAGGAGAAAATCGGCAGGACGCATCTGAGTGGGTTCTCTTTTAGTCAGGTTCTCGGCCATATCAAAGAGATCTGACATAATTGAACTATAATTGGCAGATTGGAGTCCTGGATTTAAATAAAAAGTCTGATTTAGAAGCCTCATCTGATTCAGGTCATCAAGCTCTCTGAAATAGTTGGAGGCTGATTTAAGCGATTCCGGAGGAGCAACGATAGTTAGCGCGTAAGAGGGTTCCATCTCAACACTGACATTTCTATCCTGCACTCTTCCCTTGATTTTCTCATTATAAGAAAGATTCTGATCTGAGGCTTGTGAGATAGTGACAAGATGGTTAAAACGTTCCATTACTTCGGATTCCGATTCATCTGTTACATCTCCGTTGTGGTGCACCGAGTTTGTTTTGGAAGCTGCAATTGCTGGACGGTCAAGAGGATTCTTTTCAGGATCATGGACGTAATTTTCCACAAGTTCCTCTCCTTTATGAATGAGGAAAGCAGCCTGTCGGTTATTCCCGAGATTTCTCTCAGCTTCAGCCATAGCGTAATAGATAGGATAAAACCTAGGATACTTATTCTCAATAAACCGGAAATCGGAGAGAGCCTCCTTATTTTTTTCTTCTTCCAGACGGATCAAACCGCGATTAAAATAAGCATGCACATTTTCAGGGTTCAACCGAATAACCGAACTCATGTCGTCTTCCGCCTTTTCAAGATCTTTAACTTCATATCGAAGGAGACCCCGATTGAAATAAGCGGCAGAATTGTCGGGATCAATCTCAAGAGCATAATTGTAATCGCTCATAGCCCCGAAAAAATCGTCGGAATTATACCGAATAAAAGCTCTGTTAACATATAAATCGGGATGATCTGGCCGTAGCCTTATCGCTGCATCCAGAGCTTCAGAAGCGTTAGGCCAGTCCTGGCGGTTCCAGAAAATTTCCGCCTTTAAAAGGTAGGGATTTATTTGTGATTTGGAAATACCGAGAGCTGTATCAAGATCCTGTAAGGCAGCTATTGTGTCGTTTTGTTCCAGTTCAAGCCTTGCTCTTGCGGTAAAACCTTCATTATAGCGTGGATATTGTTTAAGAAGAACTTTGAATGTAGAATCTGCCTCGTTGTATTTCTTTAGTTCTGTAAGAGCAATAGCTTTATAGAAAAGGAAATTTCTGTCGACGGGATTATAAGAGAGCCCTATATCATAATCTTCAACTGCGAGAGAATCTTTCCCTTGCATCTGACGTGCAAAACCACGGAGCTTATAAGCTTCTGTCTTAAATTTATTGTTTTCAATAGCTATGGAACAATCGGCTTCAGCACCGGCATAGTCATCCAAATTAAGCTTTGCAAGGGCCCTGAAGAAATACGGGTCGGATAAATAAGGCTTTGCCTTGATGGCCTGGTTGAAATATTGAATAGCGAGCATATAATCATCCATCGACAAGACATTGCGCCCTATGGTCATGACTTGCTCAGCATTTGTCTGGGCAGATGTTTTACCATAAGATCCTAATATAAAGAGCAAGCCCAGCAATAAAGGAATTATTTTTAGAGAATAAGATTTGTAATTTCTCATAATGCAAAGTTACCATTTAGACCTTATCTCTCAAAATTTGTTTAAAATATGGCTATCTTATCCGTAGTAAAAATTGACTACCGTATCTCAAACAAGAAAAAATAAGCGGGTATGTCAGATTAAATGACACACCCGCTTTTATTGGAGTTACAAATTATTATTTTTTCACTTTGTCTACAATAGCCTTGAAAGCTGTAGGATTATTCATTGCGAGATCTGCGAGCACCTTACGGTTGATTTCAATACCTGACTTGTGGATTAGACCCATGAGCTGTGAATAAGAAAGACCTTCCATTCTTGCAGCTGCATTGATTCTTTGGATCCAAAGGGCACGGAAATTGCGTTTTTTCTGCTTACGGTCGCGGTAAGCATAAGTCAAACCCTTTTCCCATGTGTTTTTGGCAACTGTCCACACATTTCTGCGGCTACCGAAATACCCGCGAGTGAGTTTCAATATTTTCTTTCTCTTTGCCCTTGAGGCAACATGATTAACTGATCTTGGCATTTTTGTTTGATTTTTGGATTACAGCGGCCTTGAATATTGCTCTTTAGGCTGTAGATCCGGTTAAATAAAATGGTTAAAACGGCCTAAATTACCGAAAACAGGGATACCTTACCTGAGGTTAAGAAGATTACGCACCTGTTTAGAGTTAGCACTGTCTACAAGTGTTGTGTGGTCGAGATTTCTCTTACGTTTTTTTGACTTCTTAGTCAGGATGTGGCTGTGATAAGCGTGTTTCCTTTTGATTTTCCCTGTGCCGGTGAGCGCGAAACGCTTCTTAGACGCGGCATTGGTCTTTACCTTTGGCATTTTGTTTGAAAAAATTTAGTTGTTAAAAATTACCTCGGCACTGAGTGCCTACGGTCTACTTATCTTATTCAGTTTCTTTTTCTTCTATGTCGGATGCATCTTTCAATTGAGGCTTAGGTTTCTTTTCGGCCTGTTTATCTTTTGAAGCATCTTTTTTCTGTGTGGTTTTGAGAGGAGAGATCATGATAGTCATTCTCTTACCTTCAAGCACGGGCATCATCTCAACCTTACCATATTCTTCAAGATCATTTGCAAATCGAAGCAAAAGTACTTCTCCTTGTTCTTTAAATAAAATTGATCTTCCACGGAAGAAAACATATGCTTTCACCTTAGAACCTTCCTTAAGGAATCCGATTGCATGTTTTAACTTGAAGTTATAATCATGGTCGTCGGTCTGAGGTCCGAATCTTATTTCCTTCACCACCACTTTGGCAGCTTTTTGTTTCTGTTCCTTAAGACGCTTTCTTTGCTGGTAAAGGAATTTCTGATAGTCGAGCACCCGGCAGACGGGGGGTTGAGCATTAGGAGATATTTCGATGAGGTCTAACTCCAGATCTCTTGCAATTCTAAGGGCTTTGTCGATGGGATAAATTCCTTGTTCCACATTATCACCCACAAGTCGCACTTCCGGTGAGTTGATCCACTCATTAATGCGGTAAGGGTCTTTGTTGTTTCGGTCGGGTTTTTGACGGTCGGCCTGCTCCTGGTTAGCTCCGGGACGATTGAAAGGCCCTCCGGGCTTTTTAGGCCCTGTGAATTGTGGTTTTTTTTCCATTAAGTCCTTATTTCTGCTTGTATCTTTTTATAGTTATCCAATCAAGTCTTTTATCTCAGAATTTAATTGCTCGGCAAAGTTAATAATTTTCATCGTACCTTTATCGCCTTCGCCCTGTTTTCTTACAGAAACTTCGTCATTTTGTGCTTCTTTTTCGCCTACAACGAGCAAATAAGGCACTTTTTTCAATTCATTGTCACGAATTTTCTTTCCGATTTTCTCATTGCGGTCATCAACAGTGGCTCTTACACCCAGTTCATCAAGTTGTTTCACTACTTTATGGGCATAATCGTTAAACTTTTCACTTATGGGAAGAACAACTGCCTGTTCAGGAATAAGCCATAAAGGAAGCTTACCGGCGGTGTGTTCCAATAGAACGGCTACAAACCTTTCCATTGATCCGAAGGGAGCCCTATGGATCATTACGGGACGATGTTTCTGATTATCATTTCCTGTGAATTCCAGATCAAAACGTTCCGGAAGATTATAATCCACCTGAATAGTTCCGAGCTGCCAACGTCTTCCGATAGCATCTTTAACCATAAAGTCGAGCTTAGGTCCGTAGAAAGCGGCTTCACCTTCCACTTGTTTTGCTTTCAGCCCTTTCTCGCGGCAGGCCTCGATAATAGCATTCTGAGCTTTCTCCCAGTTTTCATCACTACCGATATATTTTTCCTTGTTATTAGGATCACGTAGAGATATCTGCGCTTCAAAATCTTTGAAATCAAGAGCTTTGAAGATATAAAGGATTATATCCATCACCTTAAGGAATTCGTCCTTTATCTGATCGGGAGTACAGAAAATGTGAGCATCATCCTGAGTGAAACCTCTAACACGGGTAAGTCCATGAAGCTCACCACTTTGTTCGTATCGGTAAACTGTTCCGAATTCTGCGAGACGTAAAGGGAGATCCCGATAACTTCTCGGGCTTGATTTATAAATTTCACAATGGTGAGGGCAATTCATTGGTTTCAGCATATATTCCTCGCCCTCTTCGGGAGTCTTGATAGGTTGGAAAGAATCCTTACCATACTTTGCCCAGTGTCCTGAAGTTACATATAAAGCCTTATTACCTATATGGGGAGTAATAACCTGGAGATAACCGGATTTTTTCTGAATTTTACGCAGGAACTGTTCGAGACGGTCTCTCAAAGCAGCTCCTTTTGGCAACCAAAGAGGGAGGCCCTGGCCTACGGTCTGAGAGAATGTGAATAATTCCATCTCTTTACCTAATTTTCTATGGTCGCGTTTCTTAGCTTCCTCAAGAAGAGTAATATACTCATCGAGCATCTTTTTCTTAGGGAAGGTAATTCCATAAACTCTTGTTAGCTGATCTCTTTTTTCGTCTCCTCTCCAATAAGCTCCGGCAATCGACATTACTTTAACAGCTTTAATCGGAGCCATATTAGGTAAATGGGGACCACGGCAAAGATCTGTGAAACCACCTTGAGAATATGTGGTGATAGTGCCATCGGCAAGTTCGCTGATTAATTCGCATTTATAAACCTCGCCTTTATCCCCAAACATCTTCAGTGCATCCTGCTTGGAAATATCACTCCTGACAATATCTTGTTTTCTGGCGACAATTTCCATCATTTTTTTCTCGATCTTGTCGAAATCTTCTGATGTGATTTTATTTTCTCCGGGATCTACATCATAATAAAAACCGTTTTCTATGGCCGGACCAATTCCGAATTTCACTCCGGGATAAAGTTCTTGGAGTGCTTCAGCAAGAAGGTGAGCTGATGAATGCCAAAACGCATGCTTACCTTCTTCATCTTCCCATTTGAATAATTGAATCTCGGAATCTTCATTTATAGGACGTGAGATATCCCATTTTTGACCGTTGACATGTGCAGCCAAAACATCTGCTGCAAAACGGGGACTAATACTTTCTGCGATTTGAAATGGAGTTATACCATTTTCATATTCGCGTATATTCCCGTCAGGAAATTTTATTTTTATCATAATATGGTTAAAATCCTTTATTTCTGCTATGAATAACGTAAAAATACCCCTATAAATTGTAAAATAGGGGAGCAGCTGTTAATGTGACACAAAATTAATAAAAATAAAGGGGTTGAGAAAATAAAAGAGGATGGAAACGATGCCTCGTTACCATCCACTCAAGTTGGAGTCAGGACCAAATTATGCTTAAAGTTATGAATTAAATATTCTCGTTATGAGGAGTATCTTTGATTTTAACTAACATTAATTTTGAATCAATATTAGCAACTACGCTATGAGGTACATTGGCCCCCATTAAAAGAAATTCTCCGGCTTTCATTCTCTTCGACTGATCAAGCATTGTGAATTCAATCTCACCTTCACAAACATTGACCATTACTTCAAAAGGAGCCGTATGGGTATCTAATTTCTGACCTGCCTTTAAGGCTACTAATGAAACTCCACCGTGAGATGTTTCAAAAACAGGAAGAAATTCTACCTTTGAAGAATTATATTTAACAGTTTCATTAAATCTGATGACTTCTCCGAATTTAAAATTTGTTTTCATAATCAAAATTTTTAAATATTAATTTATCTGATAATTTGTCTGAAGGTTTTTGAAACTTCTATTTGAATAACACTACGGAGGGGAATTTGGTTTGTATAAAAATATAAAAAGCCATTCAAAAGAATGACTTTTTATATGTTTTTATTCCCACTCGATAGTGGCAGGCGGTTTAGATGAAATATCGTATACAACTCTGTTTACACCTCTCACTTTATTTATAATTTCATTGCTTGTTTCAGCAAGAAAATCATAAGGGAGATGTACCCAGTCGGCAGTCATACCATCGGTGGAAACTACCGCTCTCAAAGCTACACAATTTTCATAGGTACGTTCGTCACCCATAACACCTACGCTTTGTACCGGAAGAAGAATCACCCCGGCCTGCCAAACCTTATCATAAATGTTAGCTTTTCTTAGGTTGTTTATAAAAATGTTGTCTGCTTCCTGAAGAACCCTTACCTTTTCAGGTGTTACTTCCCCTAAGATACGGATGCCAAGTCCCGGTCCCGGGAACGGGTGACGTCCTAACAGTTTAGGATCCATATTCATGGCTTTCCCTACTTTTCTTACTTCATCTTTGAAGAGAAGGCGTAAGGGTTCAACAATTTTTAAATGCATTTCCTTCGGGAGACCACCTACATTATGATGGCTCTTAATAGTAGCTGAGGGACCTTTTACAGAACAACTTTCAATTACATCGGGATAAATAGTGCCTTGTGCAAGCCATTTTGCATCTTTAATTTTCTTAGCCTCAGCATTAAAGACCTCTACGAAATCCCTTCCTATTATTTTTCTTTTTTGTTCGGGATCTGTAACACCTTTAAGATCTTTATAAAATTTTTCTGAGGCATCAATTCCTATTACATTCAGACCCATTCCTTTGTAGGAATCCAAAACATCCTGAAATTCATTTTTTCTCAGAAGACCATTGTTAACAAAGATACATGTTAGATTGTCACCAATGGCTTTATGTAGGAGCATTGCCGCTACTGATGAATCAACACCACCGGAAAGGCCGAGAATCACTTTCTCATTTCCGATTTTACTTTTCAATTCTTTAACAGTTGTCTCAATGAATGAGTCAGGACTCCAATTGCCTGAACAGCCACAGATATGGATTACAAAGTTTCTTAACAAGTCTTTACCGGCTACAGAATGATATACTTCAGGATGAAACTGAATACCCCAGGTCTGTTCATTTTCAATTCTGTAGGCTGCTGCTTTCACACTTTCAGTGGAACCTATTATCTTATAATCCCGGGGTAAACAGGTAATAGTGTCTCCATGCGACATCCAAACCTGAGTGGGAGAAGGTAAACCTTTCATCAGAGGATCTTCCGGATCTACCACTGTAAGTATTGCCCTGCCATATTCTCTTGAAGGTGCACTCTCTACTTCCCCTCCACCTACGACTGCAAGGTATTGTGCCCCGTAACAAACGCCTAAGAGAGGCAAAATACCTTTTATATTGGTTAAATCGGGTATTGGAGCATCCTCATCTCTCACAGATGCCGGAGATCCGGAAAGAATCACCCCTTTTACAGAATCCTCAATTTCCGGAATCTTGTTGAAAGGATATATCTCACAATAAACATTCAGCTCCCTAACTCTTCTGGCAATAAGCTGAGTATATTGGGAACCAAAATCCAGTATCAAAATTTTTTCCATTATCGAAAGATATTAATCAGCCCTGGAGTAATTCGGTGCTTCTTTTGTGATAGTGACATCATGCGGATGATTTTCAATAACGCCGGCTGATGTGATTCTAACGAAACGGGCATCATGCAAGGCGTCGATATCCTTAGCACCACAATAACCCATACCAGATCTCAATCCACCGAGCAATTGATAGATGGTTTCAGCCAGAGTGCCTTTATATGGTACACGAGCCACAATACCTTCCGGCACAAACTTACTGGTGTCATTAGTTCCTGACTGGAAATAACGGTCTTTAGAACCGGCTTCCATAGCCTCAATCGATCCCATTCCCCGGTAAGCCTTGAATTTTCTTCCGTTGTATATTATTGTTTCTCCGGGAGATTCTTCCGTTCCTGCCAACATAGACCCCATCATTACACAATCAGCACCAGCGGCAATAGCTTTAACAACATCTCCTGAATATCTCAAACCTCCATCGCCTATCACCGGAATATTATGATGCTTAGCTACTTTAGCGCAATTGAAGATAGCAGATAATTGAGGAACCCCAACACCAGCTACAATTCTTGTTGTGCATATAGAACCGGGTCCGATACCTACTTTAATACCATCAGCACCATTGGCAATAAGGAAATCAGCAGCTTCTGAAGTTGCAATATTTCCCACCAAAACATCAATAGCCGGGAAGGCTGTTTTCACTGCACGCAAAGTATTAACAACATTAGCTGAGTGTCCGTGAGCCGTGTCTATTACAATGGCATCAACTCCTGCCTTTACGAGGGCTTCCACACGTTTTAAGGTATCAGATGTAACACCTACACCTCCTGCCACTCTCAATCTTCCTTTTGAATCTTTACAGGCCTGTGGATAATCTTTAATTTTGGTAATATCCCGGTAGGTGATCAGACCAACAAGTTTATTATCTTTATCTACTACCGGGAGCTTTTCAATTTTATGTTTCAGAAGAATCTCAGAAGCCTCTGAAAGATTAGGGTTAGTGGTGGTGACAATATTATCTTTTGTCATCACTTCAGAAATATGCAGACTTTCCTCGCTCTGGAACCTCAGATCCCGGTTAGTTACAATACCTACAAGATGTTGATTTTTGTCAACAACGGGTATTCCTCCTATATGGTTTTCCTGCATTATTCTGAGAGCATCTCCTACAGTCTGATCAGGAGTAATTACGATAGGATCGAAAATCATGCCACTTTCCGCACGTTTAACTTTGCGAACCTGGAGAGCCTGATTTTCTATTGACATGTTTTTATGAATCACTCCTATTCCTCCCTGACGAGCCATAGCAATAGCCATAGATGCTTCTGTGACGGTATCCATTGCTGCAGAAACAATAGGTATGTTCAATTGTATATTTTTAGAAAACCTTGTCTTAATGTCCACCATATTAGGAGTGACTTCTGAATAAGCCGGAACCAAGAGGACATCATCGAAGGTCATTCCTTCTTCATTGATTTTTTCTGTTAGAAAGCTCATAATATAGTGTTTTAGAAAGACTTAAGATAATCGGATATAAGAATTGTCTGATTTCTGTCCGGACCCACTGAAACGACTCCTACAGGTACTCCCGTTATCTCTTCAATTTTACGGATATAATTTTTTGCGTTTTCAGGCAATTCTTCAAAAGTTTTCATTACTGAGATATCTTCTTTCCATCCGGGAAGTTCAAAATAAACAGGTTTACATCTGGATAATTTTGAGATGGTGGAAGGAGGTGTATCTATTAATTTACCATCCAATTCATAGTTAACACAGATCTTAACGCTATCGAGTCCTGATAATACATCAAACAACATTAAAGCCCAATGATTTATTCCGGCCAATTGACTTGTGTATTTAGCCACTACACCGTCAAACCATCCTATTCTCCTTGGGCGTCCTGTGACAGTGCCATATTCATGGCCTTTTTCTCGAATTTCATGGGCAAGTTCATCATGAAGTTCTGTTGGGAACGGACCTTCTCCAACTCTGGTGCAATAAGCCTTTGCCACTCCAAGGACATTATCGATCCAATGAGGAGCTATACCGGCTCCCACCGGCACACTAGCAGCTGAAGGAGTGGAAGAAGTAACATAGGGATATGTGCCATGATCAATACAAAGCATCATACCCTGAGCACCTTCAAAGAGGATTTTCTTTTCCGGATCATGAAGATATTTATTGATCAGAGCAGAAGTATCGATAATTCTCGGTCCGAGAATATCGGCCAGTTCCATGAAACGTTTGTAGACTTTATGAAAATCGTAGACAGGAAGCCCTAACATTTCCAGTTCTTTGTTTTTTATCACCATGGCATCGTTAAGGCGCTCTGCAAAATAATCGGGTTCCAACAGATCACCCATGCGCAGACCGGAGCGGCTATACTTGTCACAATAAGCGGGACCTATACCTTTTTTAGTTGTACCTATCAATTTTTTTCCTTTACCAGCTTCATAAGCTCCGTCAAGATCCGCATGCCACGGCATCACCATTGCTGCGCGGTCAGAAATGTAAAGCTGAAAATCGGTTATTCCCTGGTCGCGTAGTTTCTGTAATTCCGTGACTAAAGACTCCGGATTGACAACCATACCGTTAGCCATTATATTTACAGTATCAGGATTAAAAATGCCCGAAGGAATACTTTGAAGAGAATATTTTTTTCCATTGAACATCACACTGTGTCCGGCATTATTACCACCCTGATATCTTACCACCATATCGGCCCGACAAGCGAAATAATCGGTGATTTTTCCTTTACCTTCATCACCCCATTGTGATCCAATCACTACAAGACGTTGAGACATTATCCTTCTAAGTTATTGCGTTTGTAAATATGATCTATATTTTTGAAATAATAATCCAGTGTGAAGCAGTTGTCAAGTTCTTCCGGAGAGAGGGCACCCATAACAGTTTCATCCTGTTTAAGAAGCTCCTGATAGGGTTTACCTTCTTTCATAGCCTTCATGGCAATTGGCTGAACTGTATCATATGCTTTTTCACGTGCGAATCCTTTATCTATTAATGCATTCATAACTCTTTGTGCAAAAATCACACCGTTGGTTCGATATATATTTGCTATCATTTGCTCATCAAAAACAACCAGATTCTCTAAAATACCTTTCATTCGGTTAAGCATGTAATCGAGTAAAATAGTGGCATCGGGCATAATAATCCTTTCAGTTGCAGAGTGAGAAATGTCACGTTCATGCCAAAGAGCCACATTTTCATAGGCTGTAGCCATATAACCTCTAAGCACCCGAGCACAACCACAAATGTTCTCACTACTTACCGGGTTACGTTTATGAGGCATTGCCGAAGAACCTTTCTGTCCTTTACCGAAAGACTCTTCAACTTCGTGCACTTCCGTGCGTTGAAGGTTTCTTACTTCTAAGGCCATTTGCTCTAATGAGGCTCCAATTAAAGCCAGAGTTGCCATATAATAAGCATGTCGGTCGCGTTGAATCACTTGAGTACTGATGTCAGCAGAATCGATACCTAATTTTTCACATACGTAATCCTGAACGAAGGGAGGAATATTAGCAAAATTTCCTACGGCTCCACTTATTTTACCCACTTCCACACCTTTTGCAGCTTCATTGAACCTGTGAAGATTACGTTTCATCTCAGCGAGCCATAAAACCCATTTCAACCCGAAAGAAGTTATATCGGCATGGATGCCATGAGTGCGTCCTATACAAGGTTGATCTTTATATTTTTTAGCTTGGTTAGCAAGCATTTCTATAAATTCTTCCAGGTCCTTACGAATAATTTCGTCAGCCTGTTTGAAAAGGTATCCATTGGCGGTATCCACAACATCTGTAGAGGTAAGGCCATAATGAACCCATTTTCTTTCTTCACCCAAAGATTCACTCACAGTACGTGTGAAAGCCACGATGTCGTGTCTTGTCTGTTGCTCAATCTCTTTAATTCTATCTATGTCGAAACGAGCATCTCTTTTAAGTTTTTCCACATCCTGGGGTGGTACAACACCGAGTTGCATCCATGCTTCTGCAGCCAGGATCTCCACTTTAAGGTAGGCCCGGAATTTATTTTCCTCGGTCCAAACATCACGCATTACATCGCGTCCGTAACGTTCAATCATTGAATTGAGGTTTAATCTTTATTATTGTTATATTATTTTTTTTGCATCTTATTAAGGAAACATTCAAGGGTGTTTTCCATCAGACAGGCTCTAGTCATCGGTCCGACTCCTCCTGGAACAGGAGTAATAACACCCGCTTTCTCTGCGCAGGCATCAAAATCAACATCACCACATAATTTTCCGGTTATAGGGTCTCGATTTACACCTACATCTATAACAGCTGCACCCGGTTTCACCATATCTGCAGATACAAACTTTGGCTTTCCTATGGCCACGACCAAAATATCGGCTTCGGCTGCAGTTTTTGCAAGATCTTTTGTTTTACTATGAGCAATAGTGACAGTGGCATTACGATCGAGTAATAATTTTGATACCGGTAAACCAACAATGTTACTCCGACCGATAACAACAGCCTTTTTTCCTTGAATCTCAACACCCGCTTTATCAAGAAGTTTGATTACACCTTTTGGTGTACATGGATAAATACAAGGTCGTTTTTGCCACAAAGCCGCTACGTTAGCCGGGTGAAAACCATCCACATCTTTTGATTGATGAATGGTCTCTATAACCTTATCTTCATTGATATGAGAGGGGAGAGGTAATTGAACCAAGATTCCATCTACACTTTCATCATCGTTTAAATCATGAATGAGCTCAAGAAGTTCTTTCTCAGTTGTTTCTTCAGGTTTTACTATAGTAGTGCTTTTAAAACCCACTTCTTCGGCATCTTTACCTTTTCCTTTCACATAAGACTGGCTAGCGGGATCTTCCCCTACTAAAATTACCACTAGATGAGGAGGCCGGCCAAATTCATCTTTAGCTTTTTCTACTTTCTCTTTTACTTCCTGTTTAATCTCCTTAGCGAGTTGAGTTCCACTGATTGTCATAGTTTATATTTTGAAGAGAACGATGGGAATCTTTTATCTAATCTCTTATAAGATAGCCTTACCTATATCATTACGATGGAAAAGGTCTTCACATTTAATTTTTTCAATTTCTTTACGAACATTCAAATTAGCTTCCGGAAGATCGTCGCCGTGAGCTGTCACCATTAAAACTCTACCTCCATTTACCCGGAAATCACCTTTTTGACCTGAAGTACCCATATGAAATATTTCACCCTTAACATTTTCAAGGCCCTTAATTTCTGCTCCCTTTTTATATGAACCGGGATAACCTTTAGAGGCCAGCACCACTCCTATTACAGCATCATGAGACCATTGAGGAATAAAATCCTTACCATCAATAACGGCTGTAAAAAAATCGTATATATCAGATTCCAGACGAGGTAGAACTACTTCTGTTTCCGGATCTCCGAAACGTGCATTAAACTCTATTACCTTTGGTCCCTCGTCTGTAAGAATCAAACCCCCATAAAGGAGACCACAGAAAGGTACATTTTCTTCCAGAAGAGCCTTAGCAGTAGGTTTCATTATCTCTTCCAATGCTCTTTCTTTCATTTCGGGAGAAATGAAGGGTACGGGAGAGTATGCTCCCATGCCTCCAGTGTTTGGACCTTGGTCGCCATCATAAGCCCTTTTATGATCTTGAGCTAATTCAAGTGGATAAACTTTTTCACCATTGACCATGCACATGAAAGAAAATTCCGGTCCTTGCAAAAATTCTTCGATTATCACTTTATCGTTTCCAAACTTCTTATTCTTGAGCATATCGGCCAAAGCTACCTCAGCCTCTTCAAGATTTTTAGCAACAACTACACCTTTACCAGCTGCAAGACCATCATATTTAATAACAGTTGGGAATTTCCCTTTTTTAATATATTCTAAGGCTTTATCGAAATCTTCAAAAGTTTTATAAGAGGCAGTTGGAATTCCATATTTCTCCATCAATAATTTTGCAAACTCTTTACTGCTTTCGATTCGTGCCGCGCTTTTAGTAGGGCCAAAAACTTTGAGTCCATAATTTTTCATAGCATCACTCAATCCCGCTACTAAGGCAGCTTCAGGGCCTATTACAGTAAGATCTATATGATTTCTTTGGGCGAAATTCACCAATCCTTCAATATCTTCTACCTGAAGAGGAACACATTGAGCATCTTGTGCAATACCAGCATTTCCCGGAGCGCAGAAAATTTTATTTACTTTAGGAGATTTGGCAAGACTTTTGATTATAGCATGCTCTCTACCTCCACTGCCAACTACAAGAATGTTTTTTGAATTTTCCATAAATTAGGTAGCCTCTTAATGTTTAAAATGACGCATTCCTGTGAATAACATAGCAATACCTTTTTCATCGGCAACTTTAATAGAATCTTCATCACGAATACTTCCACCCGGTTGTACAATAGCTGTGACCCCATACTCCGCTGCCAAAGCCACTGTATCACCAAACGGCAGAAAACCATCAGAAGCTAAAACGAGACCTTGAGTGATTCCTAAATCTTTTGCTTCTTTAAGAGCAATCTCTGCAGAACCTACTCGGTTCATTTGTCCGGCTCCAACTCCTGCAGTAGCTCCATCTTTTGCCACTACTATAGCATTACTTTTTACATGTTTAACGATTTTCCAAGCAAAATTCAGTTCTTGCAACTCTTTTTCAGCTGGTTTCCTCTTTGTTACACACATTTCAGGTGAAAGTTCAAGACATTCATTATCGGTGTCCTGTACCAATAATCCACCGTTAATGCCTGTATATGTCTTGCATTTAATATTTTCAGCTTGCATATTCACCTTAAGAATCCGAAGATTTTTCTTGGAAGAGAGTACTTCCAAGGCCTCGGTTTCATAATCTGGTGCCATTACAATTTCCAGGAAAATGGGTTTCATGAGAAGAGCTACTTCTTTAGTAAGGATTCTGTTCATTGCAACAATTCCTCCGTAAATACTGACCTTATCCGCTTCATAAGCTTTCGACCAGGCTTGCAGGAGGTCTTTACCTATACCGGCACCACAAGGATTCATATGTTTCAATGCCACACAGAAAGGATCTTTAAATTCCTTTACTATACTCAAAGCAGCATTGGCATCCTGAATATTATTATAGCTTAACTCTTTACCTTGTAATTGTTTAGAGAATGCAACCGAGAATGGTGTTTCTTTTGCTTCACGATAGAATGAAGCAGATTGATGAGGGTTCTCGCCGTAGCGCAACGATTGTACCTTATCAAAACTCAGGAAGAGCTTCTCAGGTAACCCGGCAGCTTTACGCATAAACTCTGCTATTTTAGAGTCATAGAGTGCCGTGTGCGTAAAGGCTTTTGCTGAAAGCTGAAGTCTTGTTTCGTATTGAGTATTCCCATTGAGAGTTAATTCCTCGATAATAGTTGGATAATCTTCAGGATCGCAAACCACAGTTACATCCCTAAAGTTTTTTGCCGCACTTCTCAACATTGAAGGTCCACCGATGTCAATATTTTCAATAGCATCTTCCATGGTAACATCCGGCTTTGCTATTGTCGCTTCAAAAGGGTATAAATTGACGCAAACCAAATCAATTGGAGTGATTTCATTTTCGGCTATTTGGTTCATATGGTCTGATTTATCTCTTCGCGCAAGTAAACCTCCGTGAACTTTAGGGTGTAATGTTTTTACCCTACCTTCACAAATTTCCGGGAACCCTGTTACTTGTTGAATATCCATAACCTCCAAGCCGGAATTACGAAGTGTTTTTAGAGTTCCACCTGTGGCTATCAGTTCCCAACCAAGTTTTTTTAAAGCGGAAGCAAATTCCACTATACCCGATTTATCACTAACACTTATTAAGGCTCTCATTTTTATTATCAGTTTTTGAGAATAGCAATTATTTAAAGTAATACCTTCAAAGCTTCAATATACAATGCATGTTCCCGTGCATGTACCATAGCTTCAAGTTCTTCACGGTCATTACCAGTGTAAGGAATAGCGGCCTGACATATTATTTTCCCACCGTCGAGGGTATTATCTACAAAATGTACAGTTACTCCAAACACTTTAACCCCGTAATCTAAAGCCTGTCCTATTGCATCTACCCCTTTAAAAGCCGGCAACAATGAAGGATGGATATTGATTATTTTAGAGGGGTAGGCTGATAAAAGAGTGTCTCCAACAATTCTCATATATCCTGCCAGACAAATGAAATCAATGTTCTGATTTTTTAATTCCTTCAATATTTCCTTTTCATATTCTTGTTTATTAGGAAAGTTTCCGGGTCTTAATTCAAGTACAGGAATATTCAATCGTTTAGCTCTTTCCGTTACATAGGCTCCCGGATGGTCGCATACACATAAAGCTATTTGTGCATTTATTCTTTTATTTTGGCAAGCTTTGGCGATTGCTTCAAAATTGGAACCATTCCCGCTTGCAAATACTGCCAGATTTTTTTCCATTGTTATTTGAAAGAAACTTTTTCTCCAGAAACCACCTTACCAATAACAGATGCCTTTTCTTTCCATTCTGTAAGAATTTTCAAGACAGTTCCAGCGTCTTCGGGATTTACTGCGAGAACCATTCCTATACCCATATTGAATATATTGAACATTTCTCTGTGTGGAATATTGCCATATTTTTCGAGCAGATGGAAGACCTGAGGTATTTCCCAACTACCTTTCATAATTTCAACTCCACATCCTTCAGGAAGGATTCTGGGAATATTTTCATCAAATCCGCCTCCTGTTATATGGGCTATTCCATGGACATCAACATTTCTTAAAACCTCTAAAACTGGTTTTACATATATTTTAGTAGGGGTTAACAAAAGTTCCCCCAAAGTTTGGTTTTCTGTACCCTCATATTTCTTAGTCAAATCGAGTTGATTATCATAAATGATTTTTCTAACCAAACTGAAACCATTTGAATGTACTCCGGAAGAAGCGATTCCAATTAGAACATCCCCGGGAGCTACCTTTGAACAATCAATAAGTTTATCTTTTTCTACAGCTCCTACTGTAAAACCGGCAATATCATAATCATCTTCCGTATACATACCGGGCATCTCTGCCGTTTCTCCTCCCACCAAAGCACAACCTGCCTGGCGGCAACCTTCTGCTACTCCGGATACGATGGCTTCCACTACTGCAGGTTTATTTTTTCCCACCGCTACATAGTCAAGGAAAATCAGAGGTTCAGCTCCTTGAGCCAAAACATCGTTCACACACATAGCTACAGCATCAATTCCTATGGTATCATGTTTTCCCAGGGCAAAAGCAATTTTGAGTTTAGTTCCTACACCATCAGTTCCACTTACCAATATTGGATGCTTATATTTTAAAGAACCTAAATCAAACATTCCTCCGAAAGCTCCAATATTACCCATACAGCCTCTTCTGGCCGTAGAAGCCACATGTTTTTTTATTCTATTAACCACTTCATACCCGGCTTCAAGATTAACACCGGATGCTTCGTAACTTTTTGCCATATCTATGGTTTTCTTGATGATTTAAACTTTCTCTTAATTTTTACAAAAATAAGCCACAGCATTTCTAAAAATATTCTGGTTCTTGTTACCATGAATATTCTTCATCAGACCTTCGTCAAATCTTTCTGAGTGAGCCATTTTACCCAGAATCAAACCGTCGGGGGAAATTATACCCTCGATTGCTTCATAAGATCCATTGGGATTTTGAGGAGATTCCATTGTGGCATTGCCATCGGAATCCACATATTGGAATGCAATCTGTCCATTTCTTTTTAAATCCTCTAATAAAGATTGTTCCGCGACGAATTTACCTTCTCCATGAGAAGCTGCAACGGAATGAATTTCACCTTCATTGAATCCTTTGAGCCAAGGGGATTGAACAGAAGAAACACGAGTATTGACAATTTGAGAAATATGTCGGTTAATATCGTTATGAAATAGAGTAGGAGAACTGCTGTTTAATTCTCCAATTTTTCCATAAGGTAGCAATCCTGATTTAACCAAAGCTTGGAAACCATTACAGATTCCTAATATAAGACCTTTTCTTTCAAGAAGTCGTTCTATAGCTTCCTTAACTTCTTTATTCATTATAACATTAGCGATAAATTTACCGCTTCCATCGGGTTCATCTCCTTCAGAAAATCCTCCGGAGAAAGCAAGAATGTCGCAACTATCAATATTTTTTACCATTTCTTTTATGGAATTGTCAATATCTTCCGGAGACTGGTTTCGGAATACTGACGAAATGGGATATGCCCCTTCCTTAATAAAAGATGCAGTCATATCATAGTCGCAGTTAGTGCCCGGGAAAACAGGTAAATACACAACAGGATGCTCTTTTGCAGTGCCCGGATACTCAGTTGCCTCGTTGTGGCCCGTTGCATTCTTCACTAAGCCTTTGACTGAAGTTTTATCAGGGTAAATTTCAGTAAATTTTTTCCTGTTTGCTTCAAAGGCTTTTTCTAAATCTATCTTTTCACCGTTTATAATCAGTTCATTAGTATCTGTTGTTTCACCAAGAAGTTCAAATCCAGGTAAAAACAAAACTTCATTGCTTTCCACGACCAGACAGCCATTGCCGTAATCAAACAAGTCAGATTCTTTTAAATTTACATTAACTCCTATTCTATTGCCGAAACTCATTTTAGCTAAAGCTTCAGCCACTCCTCCAAATGTCGGATAATAAGCTGCAACAATAGTTTTTTCCTTAATAAGACGATTGATAGTGATAAAATTATCTATTAATTGTCTTGAATCCGGCATTAATGAGGGAAGAGGGATATGCCTAACTAAATAAAGGAGGTTGCCTGAAGCTTTTAATTCAGGGCTTATTATATCTTTAGAATCAACCGGTGTTACTCCAAAAGCAATTAAGGTGGGAGGAACTGAAATATCATCGAAAGTGCCACTCATAGAATCTTTCCCTCCAATAGAAGGAAGTTTAAATTCGAGTTGCATTCTTAAGGCTCCTAAAAGTGCAGCTAATGGTTTTCCCCAAGATAAAGGTGAATGGAGACGTTCAAAATATTCCTGGAAAGAAAATCTTAATTTAGAATAATCTGCTCCTGCAGCCACGGCTTTTCCAATTGCTTCAATAAATGCATATGCAGCCCCATGATAAGGACTCCATTCAGAGATATAAGGATTAAAACCAAAAGCCATAAGACTTGCAGAGTCGGTTTTTCTTGGGCTGACAGGAAATTTTTGTACTGAAACTTGCACTTCTGTTTGTTGTGTCTTACCTCCAAACGGCATAAGCACAGTTGACTTTCCGATAGAAGAATCAAACCGTTCAATAAGACCTTTCTGAGAAGTTACATTATCATCATTTAAAAGGTTAAGAAATTTTTCACGGAGGTTTTGGCCCTTAATTTCCCGATGGAAAGGATTTTCCGGTTTTACGTACCCTATTTCAGCATTGGCATAGTGTGCTGCACCTGCAGAGTCAATAAAATCTCTTTTCAAATCGGCAAAGAGTTTGCCATTAAAAAACATTCTCATTCTTCCCGAGTCGGTGACATCGGCTACATGAGTAACTTCCAGATTTTCTTCATGGCAAAGATTAGTGAATGTTTCTTTATCTTTAGGATCCACAACTACAGCCATACGCTCCTGGCTTTCGCTGATAGCAATTTCAGTAGGATTTAACCCGGAATATTTCACCGGAACCCGGTCTAAATAAATATCCAAGCCATCAGTGAGTTCACCAATAGCCACGCTCACTCCTCCGGCTCCGAAATCGTTAGATTTTTTAATAAGCCGTGTAACTTCAGGGCGTTTGAAAAGACGGGCAATTTTTCTTTCTTCAGGTGCGTTTCCTTTCTGTACTTCACTTCCACATTCTTCGAGTGAAGAAGCCGTATGCTCCTTAGATGAGCCTGTAGCACCACCGATACCATCTCGTCCGGTTCTGCCTCCTAACATTAAAACTATATCTCCGGCGACCGGGCTTTCCCTTCTTACGTTATCTGCTTTAACAGCACCAACGACAGCCCCAACTTCCATACGTTTTGCAACATATCCTGGATGAAAGATCTCTCGAACATGAGTAGTGGCCAATCCGATCTGATTTCCATAAGAGGAATATCCTTCAGCAGCTTTTACAGATATTACCCTTTGTGGCAATTTCCCCTTCATGGTCTCTGATACAGGTTTATAAATATCACCTGCACCAGTGACTCTCATGGCCTGATAAACATAACTTCTTCCACTAAGAGGGTCTCTAATAGCTCCTCCAAGACAAGTTGACGCTCCACCAAAAGGTTCTATTTCAGTGGGATGATTATGTGTTTCATTTTTAAATTGAAGCAGCCAACGTTCAGGCTTACTGTCTACTTCAATATCTACAAAAATGCTACAAGCATTGTTTTCCTCACTTTGTTCAAGATCATCAAGATATCCTTCTTTTTTCAAAAATCTTGCTCCAATGGTAGCAAGATCCATCAGGCATAAAGGTTTATCCTCTCTGTTTAGAATTTTCCTTATTTTTTTCCAATCTTCAATACTTTGATTAAGATCTGCAGAAATAAAGGAATCATCAACTATAATGTCTGTTAAAACAGTTGTGAAGGTAGTATGTCTACAATGATCGCTCCAATAAGTATCCAGGATTCTCAATTCAGTTTCAAAAGGATCTCTTTCTTCCTGGATAAAATATTCCACTACTTTCATAAGGTCGTCAGCATTCATTGCCAGACCTTGTTTCTTACAATAATCTACTGCTGTCTCCGGAGTAATATCTCTGAAACCTTTGAGTATTTCTACTGGTTTTGCTACTGCATATCCGGGTTTTTCCAGTTTGTCTATATCTTTTTTACGAGACTCAACGGCATTAATCAAATATGCTTCAATCTTATCCAAGTCATCTTGAGAGATAGATTCATCAAAAATTAATAATTTACCGCTTCTTATCTCTATATCGGCATCAGGTTTAATTAGTTTCACGCATTCTTCAGCCGCGGCTGCCCTTTGGTCAAATTGTCCGGGCAAAGATTCAATTGCCAGATAGGGATTTCTTTCCAAATCTATAGACTCCGTAACAATGTCTGTTGCCGGTTCACCAAACACTTTGGAAGAAGACACATCTTTTAATTCAGGATTAAATCCGAAAATATCATAAATACTAATTAATCTGAGATTTTTTATATTTAAGCCGAGATTGGAATTTAAATCCTCTTTTAGGCTTTCCGCTTCAACTCTGAAAGGTTCTCTCTTTTCAACAAAAATTCTGTAGGGGACCATTATTCAATAATTTAAATTATTTCAGAAGCAAGGACCTTTTCTGCCTGTGCTTTTCTGAAGAGATCCATTTTATCTTTAAGTTCAGGTTTTGTAACTGCCAATATTTCTACTGCCAGTAAAGCAGCATTTTTAGATCCGTTGACTGCTACTACTGCGACCGGAATTCCGGACGGCATCTGTACCATAGAAAGTAGGGAATCCAATCCTTCGAAGGCTTGTCCTTTAACAGGAACTCCTATCACAGGCAGAGTGGTAAATGCAGCAACTACTCCGGCAAGGTGAGCAGCGCCACCGGCCCCTGCAATCACAGTGGAAAAATTACGGTTTCTCAAATCCTTAACCCATTCTTCGAGTTGATGTGGAGTACGATGAGCACTCAATACTTTTACTTCGTATTCAATTTCGAACTGATCAAGAATTTCAGTGGCTCCCTTCATCACATTCCAATCGCTTGAAGAGCCCATTACTATACCTATTTTCATTTTAGCCATATGTTAACGGTGGAAGAAACTATAAACCTATAAAACAAAAGGACGCCTATGAGTCATCAAGGCGTCCTAATTGGTTATTTTCCTTTCATGTTGCAAAATTACTGAAAAATTTTGAGACAAACATATATCTTTAAGATTATATTGTCTGAGTAATTTCCCAAACGAAAGCTCTCAATCCAAGTCGAGGTTTCGACTCATCTAAAAGTTTTAATTTTCCGAGAATATTTTCCACTTTATTATCCTCAACAATAGTAAGAATCGCTCCTCCTAAAGATGGCCAGGCATGACTTCCGAAATGAGGTTCACCGGTATAAGTGCCTCGTCCTTGGGTTTCTCCGAAAGAAGTAAAACCCCTACAATTACTTTTTTCCAAAAGATCTATTATTATTTCACGGTGAGCCTGATCAAAGGCGATGAAGACAGCTTTCATTTTTACTAAATAAAATTGTTAAGATAATGATGCATTTTGTTTTCTGAGTTTTCTTCTGTAATTCTTTACTCCGGTTCCGGCAAAGACACAATATAAAACCGGAACAAAAAGGAGTGTCAGGATCGTAGAGAAAGTCAGACCCCCAATCACAGCTGTGCCCATAGGACGCCACATTTCGGCCCCTTGACCGCTTCCTACCGCCATAGGAACCATACCAAGAATTGTTGTTAAGGTTGTCATGATTACAGGACGCAGACGTGATTTACCGCCAAGAATCACAGCATTTCTGATTCCCATGCCTCTTTCTCTATTCAGAGAAATATAATCAATTAGCACAATACCGTTTTTAACCACAATACCTATCAGCATAATAGCTCCGATCATACTCATTACATTGAGTGTATGGCCACTTAAGAAAAGAATTATAAAGACACCTGAGAAAGCGAAGAGTAATGATGTCATAATAATTCCGGGATAAGTGAAACTTTCAAATTGGGCAGCCATTACGATATAAACTAAAATTACAATCAAAATACCGAGAAGCATCAAATCAGAAAATGAATCTTGCTGATCTTCATATGATCCGGAAAGAGAAATAGAGATGCCGGAGGGGAGATGAAGATTGTCAATTTCTGTTTCAGCAGCTTCTACCACCTGACTCATCGGCACACCATCTACTACTGCTGAAACTGTTATTACTCTCTCTCTGTCTTTCCTTTCTATTGTAGGCGGTGTGAATCTCTCAACAACTTTACCGAGCTCTTTAATTTTGACACCGGCTCCCGATGGGGTATATACCAATATATTTTCTATATCTTCCAATGATGTTCGATAATTTTTATCATACATCACCTTAATATCGTATTCTTCACCATCTTCACGGAATCTTGAGGCTGTGGATCCGTTTATTCTGTTTCGTAAATAATATGCAGCAGTCTGTAGATTCAAGCCATAAAGAGCAAGTTTCTCTCTATCAAAGTCAACTTGATATTCAGGTTGATAATCAGACCGGGAAATAGTTATATCAGCTGTTCCCGGTATTCCTTCAAGGATTTGACGCAGTGTCCTTGCCACAGAGTCGGTTTCATTAAAATCATAACCATAAATTTCGAAATCAACAGTTGACTGTCCTCCCATGCCGGCTCCTCGGCCACCACCTACATTTACCTGCGCTTTAGCAAATTCAGGAAATCCCGTTTCGATATCTTGTCTCATCCCGTCAGCAATTTCCTTTATTCCTCTTTCACGATCACCCGGATCTAAAAGACGAATATTCATGGAAGCAATATGAGAGCCGTTATCTGATAGTGAAGCAAAGGTATTGTCCGAACTTGCAGGTCCTACCGTATAACTCGAAACTACAATTTCCGGATATTTTTCTCTCCATAATGAATCGAGACGGTGTAAGGCATCCTGAGTAATCTCAACACGCGTGCTGATAGGAGTTTCTAACGATACCCCGATACGGCCGTTGTCCTGAGTTGGGAAAAATTCAGTACCGACATGTTTCATCAAGAATATTGAACCTACGAAAGTGCCAAGACAAATTATTATGGTAATAGTGCGATTTGCAACTACTTTTTTTAACAACCATGCATATGCACTGTCAAATTTATCCAGGCTATTTTGTAAAGGCTGATAGAATTTTTCATAAAATTTAGAATGGTCAGAAGAGAGCCTTAACCATTGAGAGCATAGCATCGGAGTAAGAGAGAGGGCACATAGTGTGGATATTATCATCATGATAGTAACCATCCAGCCCAACTGGCGGAACAATACTCCTGTCATACCGGTTACTAAAGTTAGAGGGAAGAACACTGCTATAAGTGTCAAGGTAGAAGCGATAACAGACACTGCCACCTCGTTAGTGCCATGGATAGCAGCCTGTTTAGGATCCGAACCACGCTCAATATGTGTGGTGACGTTTTCTAAGACAACAATTGCATCATCTACTACCATACCAATAGAAATTGAAAGGGCAGACAAAGAGACAATATTCAGGGTATTACCGGTAGCGAAAAGATATATGAACGAGGCAATCAAGGAAATCGGTATGGTAATCACTATTATCATTGTGGCTCTCCAACGTCCTAAGAAGAAAAACACAACTATCATTACAAAAAGTAATGCGTACATTACTGTCTCCTCCAAGGAAGCAATAGTGTTTTTAATATTGTCAGAAGTGTCAACCACAATACCTATTTTCACATCGGAAGGAAGATTCTTTTGCAACTTTGGCAGCATCTGCCTCACCTTATCCGATATGGCCACAGAATTGGCTCCCGATTGTTTTTGAATGATAATAGTAGCTCCTTCCTTGCCGCTGATATAAGTCTGTTGAGTACGTTCTTCCAGCGAATCTTCCACTCGGGCTACATCTTTTAGATATACAATTTTCCCTTGATAAGATCCGACAGGAATATTTTCCATCTGTTTAGAATCCTTAAATTCACCTTGTACCCGGAGAGAATATGTATTGGAACCTATATCAAAAGCACCTCCAGGAATATTTCTGTTTTCAGCTCCGATAATTGATGAAATTGACTCTACAGATAGATTATAAGCCTCCAGTCTTGCGGGATCCACATAAATATGTATTTCACGTTTAGGTGCACCAGAAATAGAAACTGATCCCACTCCATCCACTCGGGCTAAAGGATTTGCGATATTATCATCTAGAATTTTATAAAGCCCCGCCATGCTCTCATTTGCTTCTACAGATAAGATAAGGATAGGAATCATATCCGTAGAGAATTTGAAAATTATGGGATTTTCAGAATCGTCAGGCAATGCAGATTCTACCATGTCAAGTTTATCTCTGACATCATTTGTCAAAACATCTATATCATAGCCATATTCAAACTCCAGGGTAATTACAGAAGTGTTTTCTCTTGAATCGGATGTGATATGCTTCAGATGTTCTACTGAGTTAAGAGCATTTTCCAAAGGTTTAGTCACATTCTGTTCAATATCTTCAGCACTTGCTCCCGGATACATTGTGATTACCATAATAGTATTTGTATCGATATCCGGATAGAGATCAACAGGGAGTTTAACAAGGGAAAACAGACCTAAAATAATGACAGTGACAAAACATAACGTTGTCATTATAGGTCGTTTCACAGCTGAGGCATATAAAGAAGCCATTGAATTTTAAATGTTGAATTCCTTAATTTATTGAAAAATGAAGTAATTTTTTAATTCACTATATCTACAGCGACACCATCGGCCAGTTTAGTCTGTCCGGTTACTACTACGGAGTCTCCTGGTTGTACTCCTGACAAAAGTTCATAAGCGTTACCCAGACGTTGCCCTATTTCTACTTTATTATATGAGACCTTCCCATTGTGAAATACATATACATATTGATTAGCTGAACCAGGTTGCTTCACTATTGCTCGATCCGGCACCACAACATGATTGGCTCTTCCCAATTCCAACCTAACTCTGCCAAACATACCCGGGAGTATTTTCCCTTCAGAATTTTGTAAACCTATTTCAACACTGAAAGTACGGCTATTTGTATCTACAGTGGGTGAGACCATTGTTACATGACCATCAAAAACTTCGTCCCCATAAGTATCGAAAGTAATTGTTGCCGGCATTCCTTTAGAAACTTTTGATAATTCACTTTCAGGAATATTAATAATTATTTTCACCGGGTTTACCTGAGCAACAGTTACAATGGGCAAAGCACCGGTCATATCCCCGGGATCATAATTCCTGGCAGTTACTACTCCGGAAATTGGTGAAACCAGAATAGTATTTTCTTTTACATTCCTTAGAGTTCTTTCAGCTGATGCAAGAGAATTTTCTGCATTTGTAAGCTGTAATTTCATCTGATCAACACTCTGTTGGGTTCCACCTCCAATTTCAAGAAGTTTGACAGCTCTTTCGTAATCCTGCCGAATATTATCCAGACTGGCTTTGGCATTGGCTACTTGCAATTCATAGGATGTAATGTTAATATCATCCAGAATAGCGACGGTCTGACCTTTGGAAACATTAAAACCTTCATCAACGAAAATTTCTTTTATTCTATTAGGAGTTGAAGAGGAAATGTTATTAATTAATTCCGGTTCTACCGTAGCTGTATAAACATTAATTTGCTCTACATCCCTGCTTTCTACCCGTTCAATTTTTACAGTTGGTTTTTTTTCAACTTCGTTATTTTCTTTTTCTCCCGAGCAAGAAAAAAATAAAGTAAAAGTAGACAATAGTAGAGATGTGAAATATATTTTCTTCTTCATTTTAATATCTTAAAAATTTTCTTTTCCAAGTAATAGATCTAATTCAGAGGTAGATATCAAATAGTTGTAAATGGCTTGATAATAAACCAGTTGTGCAGACGTATTGGCAAGTTCCGCATCACGTAGCTGGAGATATGATGCGGCACCGATTTCAAAGCTCTTTTGCATTATATCATAGGCTTTTTTTGCCTCTTCCATACCGTTTTTACTTGAAGAAATTTGTGCGGCTTCTCTGTTAATATTATCAACAGCCAATTCTACCTGCATATTAAGGGAGTTTACAAGGTA
This sequence comes from Muribaculaceae bacterium, assembly GCA_022509185.1. GTDB lineage: Bacteria > Bacteroidota > Bacteroidia > Bacteroidales > Muribaculaceae > Lepagella. Next base: position 46,335 of record JAFLTS010000005.1, read on the forward strand.
GTCTCTTTGCAAATCAATCTCTTTTAATTGCACTTGAGCCTGTTTTAAACCATATAGTTTTGACCCACCCGAGAAGATAGGTACCGAGAGAGCTAATCCTACATTACTATAGGGATTGAACTGTTGGTTCCTTATAGGAGAGCCATTACTGAGAGAAGTCCAGGATAGATTATAAGATGCTCCAAGGGTTGGTATCCAAGCAAATTTTTTTAAAGTAACATTTTTAGCCAAAAGAGATTTCTGAATTTCAAGAGATCGGAGAGAAGTATTATCTTGAAGAGAAAGGTCAGCTTCCTTTGGAAATGCCCACATGTCTTCAGATAATTTGTCTAATGAAATATCAGGCCAGATATCCAGGTCTGCTGAAATACCCATAAGTACCTTAAGTTGAAGCTGACATTGTTTTAACGCAATGTCTGCCTGAAGTAATTCAGGTTCAATATTTTTTACCTGCACAGAAGATCTCAAAACATCATATTCTGAGGCAGTACCATTATCGAATTGTTTTTTATAAATATCTGCATTAAATAAGGCTACCTCATAGTTCTGCTTAATAACATTTTTTGAAGCTACCGCAAGCATTAAAGCATAATATGCTTTATTTATCTGGTTCACTAAATCAAGACGTGAGGCTCTTGCATCTTCCAGTGAAGACAAGATCTGAGTATCAGAAATATCGATCGCTTTCCAAAGTGTTGGTGCAATAATAGGTAATGAAGCGGAAAAGCCAAGATTCCACGTGTTATCAGAACCCATCTTAAGGTTTTGACTTTGTCCCCCGAAATCCATTCGAATGGTCTGAAGCTCTATAGAACGTTGATAAGCTGCACTGAAATCTATTGAAGGAAAAACTGAAGCCAGGGTTTCTTTTTTTGCATAATCAACTTTTTTTACTTCCAAATCTGCTATTTTAACAGTTGGATTTTCTTGTAGGGCTATTTTTATACAATCTTCTCTTGATATAATTATGTTTTCAGCCCTTCCTTTCATGCATAAGAAAACAAAAAATAAAAGGAACAGGTAGGATATTTTAGTTTTCATTATCATTAACTAATATTAGAAGACTTAGGAAGATTTGCCATATAACGGTCGATTTCTTCCAAACCTTTAAGAGTGCTGATACCTCTCAAAAAAACTAACATTACATTGTCAAAAATATCAATTAGGGAAATATCGGGGGGGAATAGCTCCTCAGTTTGTTTTAAAGCTTCCATCTGAATTGAAAGCATCTTACACTGTACATCTAAATTCAAATCAGAACGAAAATAACCTTCTTTAACTCCTCTTTCAAGCACTTCATATAGAGCATGATGATGCAGATTCTTTAATTCCGGATTATTTTTCAGATTCTTATTAGAGAATTGATGAATGTCCCGTATAAATTCCGCACTTACGGAGCTCATCATATCTCTGTTGTAAAGGAAACTTTTGATTATAGCTTCCATTATATTGTTAGAATTTTCAAAAATGTCTTTTAGATGTTCCGACATTTTATTATGAAGAAAAGAATGTGCCTCCCGAAACATTTCTTCTTTACTTCCGAAAATTTCATAAATAGTGCGTTTTGACATTTGCAATGAAGAAGCAATTGAGTCCATTGTAGTTGCTTTAAGACCATGGGTAGTCAATGCTTTCATAATATGTTCCAGAATCTTTTGATACTGAACAGGATTTATTTCTTCCTTTTTCATAACTTTAAGATTCTGCAAAATTATAACAAAACCGAAAACTATAAAACAGTTTTCGGTTTTAAAATAAATTTTTAACAATATTTTAAACTGATGTCTAAATGGAGTATGTTTCCATCGGTTTCAATTTTACACAGAGGTTCTTAAGCATATCTTTAGTCATTCCATCAAGATCATACTCAGGTTTCCAGTCCCATTCATATCGAGCGCATGAATCATCAAGGCTGTCGGGCCAGGAATCAGCGATAGATTGCCTCAGAGGATCCGGTTTGTATTCCATTTCAAACTCCGGAACGTATTCTTTTATTTTTGAGAAAATCATTTCCGGATCGAAACTCATGGAAGCGATATTAAAAGAATTCCGATGTATCAAACGTTTAGGATCAGCTTCCATAATTTCAACTGCCGCTCTCAATGCATCCGGCATATACATCATATCCATGAATGTACCCGGTTTTATAGGACAATAAAATTTTTCCCCTTTTACAGCAGAGTAATACATATCGACGGCGTAATCAGTAGTACCTCCTCCAGGGGGTGTGACATAAGAAATCAAGCCGGGGAATCTTACCGATCTTGTATCTACCCCAAAACGTTTTGCATAATAATCGGAGAGAAGTTCTCCGGTGACTTTAGTAACTCCGTAAATTGTGTTTGGTCGTTGAATAGTGTCTTGAGGGGTAAGTACTTTAGGAGTGCCCGGACCGAACGAACCGATGGAACTTGGAGTGAATACCGCACAATTTTTTTCACGAGCCACTTCCAATACATTATAAAGACCTCCAACGCCTATATTCCAAGCTAATTGCGGTTTAGCTTCTGCCACCGCACTTAATACAGCGGCGAGATTATAAATAGTGTCGATATCATACTTATCGACAGCCTCGGCTATTTGTTGAGGATTTGTGATATTAACGATGGCTGAAGGACCTGATTCTTTTAACTCTCCCTTAGGCTCGGCTCCCGGAATATATCCTGCCACAACATTACCATTCGGATAGAGACTTCTTAATTTCATAGTCAATTCAGATCCAATCTGGCCTGTGGCTCCAATTATAAGAATGTTTTTCATAGATGTAAGGTTTATCAGATGCACGTTTCATTAGCAGGATTTGCCAATGAAGAAAAATGCACATATTGTCATGCAAAGATAATATGAAATCGGGTAAAATTATTTATATTTGTTGAAAATAAAACAGTGAAAAATTCACCTTAATCTTAAATCTATGTACGGAAAATTCAAAGACCATTTAGAGAAAGAATTGAAAGATATTCGCGAAGCAGGATTATATAAGAACGAAAGGATAATAGAAAGTCCCCAGGGAGCAGAAATAGATGTTGCCAATTCTCCGGGAGAAGTACTCAATTTCTGCGCAAACAATTATCTTGGGCTGGCCGATGACAAAAGACTTATCGAAGCAGCCAAAAAAGCGATGGATACACGCGGATATGGAATGGCTTCCGTCAGATTTATCTGTGGTACCCAAGACTTGCATAAAGAACTGGAAAAGGCTATAAGCGATTATTTCAAAACTGAGGATACAATACTATATGCAGCATGTTTTGATGCTAACGGAGGTTTATTTGAGCCTTTGTTTACTGAGGAGGATGCTATTATCAGTGACTCTTTAAACCATGCTTCCATTATAGACGGCGTAAGATTGAGCAAAGCAAAACGCTTCAGGTACAAAAATGCCGATATGGAGGATCTGGAGAGATGTTTAAAAGAGGCAAAAGATTGCCGATTTAAAATAATAGCAACCGATGGAGTTTTCTCTATGGATGGCAATGTAGCTCCTATGAATAAAATATGTGAATTGGCAGAAAAATATGATGCTTTGGTAATGGTGGATGAAAGCCATTCAGCCGGGGTAGTAGGAAAAACCGGTCATGGTGTAGCTGAACAATTCGACTGTTACGGTAAGATAGATATCTTCACAGGAACTTTGGGAAAAGCTTTCGGAGGTGCAATGGGAGGTTTCACAACCGGTAAGAAAGAAATAATAGATATGTTGCGTCAAAGGTCGCGTCCCTATCTGTTTTCAAATTCGGTAACTCCTGCTATAGTGGGTGCAAGCCTTGAAATGTTGAAAATTTTAAAAGAAAGCAATGAACTTCACGATAAATTGGTGGAGAATGTAAAATATTTCAAAGAAAAAATGGAGGATGCCGGCTTTGATATCAAACCGACACAAAGTGCCATATGTGCGGTGATGCTTTATGACGCCAAGTTATCTCAAGACTTTGCAGCGGAAATGCAGAATGAGGGTGTGTATGTCACCGGATTTTATTATCCTGTAGTACCGAAAGGACAAGCCAGAATAAGAGTTCAACTTTCAGCAGCCCATACTAAAGAAGAAATAGACAAAGCAGTGTCTGCATTTATTAAGGTTGGGAAAAAATTAGGTGTAATAAAATAAGAAATAACAAGAACCAAAAATAAGGATGATTTATAAAATCATCCTTATTTTTTAATCAAATATACCTTCCGAGAATTCTTCTATTCCATCATCCTCTCCGGAAGTAAAAATTTCTCCACTACACGGATTGAAATTTGAAGGGAATTCAAATCTTGTATCTTGAGAATAAGGAAGCTTAGGATCATTGTAAACACTTTGCATATAATAACCATAAATCGGTAATGCTGCTCTAGCTCCTTGACCCAGAGCCATAGTGTTGAAATGAATGTATCTTTCCTCTCCACCTACCCAAACTCCAGTTACGAGTTCAGGTGTAAATCCCATAAACCAGGAATCTGAATTAGAATTTGTAGTTCCGGTTTTACCTCCCATTTGAGCAGTTATACCATATCGGCTTCTCAGACTTGCCGCTGTACCTCCGTCTACCACATTCATAAGAATTGAAAGAATCTTATAGTAGGCGTCTTCACCTGTTACCTCAGTTCTGTGCGGAGCTGCAGAATAAATAATATTACCCTGATTGTCTTCTATGCGCGTAACAAAAATTGGATCTACTCTAAGGCCTTTATTAGCAAAAGTGGTGTATCCTCCTACCATCTCTTTAATAGGAACATCTACTGTACCTAATGCTAAAGGCAAGGTTTCATCTATGTGTCCTGTCACACCAAACATTCTCATTTTATTTGCAAGTGCCTTTGCTCCCAATTCATATACGAGACGAGCAGAAATCCAATTGTTAGAATTTGTTAAGGCCCATCTAAGATCAACCATTTCACCTATTCTTGCAGAACCTGAATTTCTAGGTGACCAATTCCCAAAAGTAGGTTGAGAATTAAGGAACTGAGAACAGGGAGTGAAATCTTGTTCCATTGCCAGAGTATAAAGAAAAGGCTTAGCAGTTGAACCAATCTGCCTTCTACCTCTGGAAACCATATCATATTGAAAATAGGAATAGTCGGGTCCACCCACATAAGCCTTTACATAACCGGTGGCCGGATCCATGCTCATCATACCTGTCCTCAAAATTGATTTCATGTAAAGCAATGAATCATAGGGAGTCATTGTCACCGTTTTGCTACCGGGCCTGAATTTTCCATTATCCTCTTCATAGGTGAAAATATCCATTTGGTATGGTTGTTGGAAAGATTCACGAATTTCCTCTTCCGGTAAACCGGCTTTTTTCATAATTCTCCATCTTTCCGTTTGCTTCATGGCATTTTCGATCAGATTCATGACTCCTGACCTGGGAAGTTCAGCAGAATTGGTGGTATAAGGTCCTGTGGTTTGTCCGGCTTTTTCTTTAAAAAAAGCAGGTTGAAGTGTTCCTCCCAAGTGTTTATATACAGCCTCTTCCGCATATTCTTGCATTCTGGTATCAATTGTGGTATAAATTTTCAATCCGTCAGAATATATATCATAAAATGAACCATCGGGTTTCGGATTTTTTAGAATCCAACCATAAAGAGGATTATCCGCCCATTGAATGGAATCTGTGTTATACTGTCCTAAAGCAAGAGTATATCCTAATTTACTTTTATATTTATCGGGATCAGGTTTTACCGGTTTTTGTGCTGCAAAAATCATTCGGAGTTCTTCCCGTAAATAAGGTGCAATTCCTTGTTTATGATCAACTCTATGGTAATCAAGAGTTATAGGAAGCTGTTTAATTGAATCCAGTTCTTGTCGGTTTAACTTATCAACTTTGTACATTTGTTCGAGGACTACATTTCTACGCTCTCGGGTTCTTTCGGGATATCTTAATGGATTATATAGACTTGGATTTTTCAACATTCCAACCAGCATGGCTGATTCCTCTATATTAAGATCAGCAGGTTCTTTGTGAAAATATACATTAGCAGCTGTCTTAATTCCTACGGCGTTATTTAAGAAATCAAACCGGTTTAAATACATATTGATAATCTCTTCCTTGGTATAAAATCTTTCCAATTTTATAGAGATCATCCATTCGATAGGTTTCTGGAGCGCTCTCTTGAAAAGATTTGTTGAAGGCTGCGAATAAAGTTGCTTTGCCAATTGCTGCGTGATAGTAGAACCACCTCCCGCTGATTTATCTCCCATAAGAAGGGTCTTGACACCGGTTCTTCCTAATGCAATAAAATCAATACCGGAATGATCAAGGTAACGTTCATCCTCTGTAGCGATCAAAGCATCCACTACATGAGGTGAAATAGAATTATAATCAGAATTCACACGGTTTCCTGAACCCGAAAAATACCTTCCCATCTCAGTGGTGCCATCAGAGGCAATAAGAACCGAAGCCAATTTATCATGAGGATCTTCCAGCTCTTCAATAGGAGGCATATATCCAATTACACCATTATAAATCAATAAAAGAACTATACCTGCAATTAATCCTAAGGAGATAAAGGCACTCCAAAGAAACATTACTATTCTTTTATTTCGAATGGTTTTTTTAACTTCAGACTTTTGAACTGAATTACTTTTATTTTTAATTTTAAAAGCCATCAATATCTATCTTGGAGTGTAAAATTACATAAAACCATGCAATGTTTACTCCAAGTCTTGTTAAATCGTCTTAAATAAACTATTTACAGAAAATATGCATTTTATAATTTTATTTCACTAAGATCTACAATATTATTTACAATTGCATAAATAGTAAGACCGGTGGCGGAATGAATCTGAAGTTTTCTGGCAATATTCTTTCTGTGGGTCATTACAGTATGAACCGAAATAAACAGTTTGTCAGCTATTTCCTGGTTTGTAAAACCTTTTACAACAAATGAAATAATCTCCTTTTCTCTTTGAGAAAGATTTTCTTTCTCTTCTCCTTTTTCTTTCTTCGGATTAATTAGCGAACCCAATTTGTATCTGATTTCCGTTAAATCGTCAGCTACATGAATGTGTCCATCATATAAAGACAGAGAAGATCTGTTAAGCTTCACAATTTCAATAGCAAATATTTTGATATCAGGATTAAGGCTGCTTTTTTTAATTTCTTCCGGATGAAGAAGTCCACCAAAAGTGGGATTCATTAACAAGAGGTCTATTTTTTCTAAGGATATAGTTTCCAAAAGTGATTTTTTAGAGTCCACTTCAAGAATATTTGCAGGTAAATCCTTAAATTTTTTAATAGAACTCACTAAGCCAGAAAGAATAATAGGGGCTGTTTCTGCTATTATTATATTATAAGATTTTTTCGATATCATATCTTTCCCTTATTTATCTTTCAAGTGTGCATTCATGGCAGGCAAGAGTAGAAAGTCTTCTATTCTGCAGTGGCTTTCTAGTTCTTCTTCACAACGATAAATATCATAGAGGGCGGCATTGAGGAGATTAGCCCTTGAGTCTGAAGGGCAATATTTGATTATTATATTTTTAAGTTCTCTAAGTTTAATTCCCACTTCTTCATGATGTCGGCTATATACCGGGAAGTCATTTTCTGATATTGCTTTATGATTTATCAGAGCTTCCACATTTTTAAAAAGATGTTGTTCTTCCTCTTCCATATGTTCCTTGATTCCTTCGACATATTCATCAAATAGCTTAATAATAAGGAAAGATACATCTGAATCTCTAAGTATAATGCCATCAAGCAATTTTCTACGGATAGAGGGAAGGTAAAAGTCAAGAAAGTAGGAGTGACTTTGCTTTAGATAGTGAAGAAGAGACTGTAATGATAAAGAGTTAATATCTATGTTTTCTAAATTTTCATTGTTTATGAAATTAACAACGGTGAGAAAAGTGCCACAGTCTACTCCCGCATCTTCACAAACTTCACTAATTGATTTGTCGCTAAACCCTAATTGAATTCCAAAACGGCTTAAGACCTGAAGAAGTCTATAATCATTGGATATTAACGAAATCATTTTATCCCGTGACGAATATTTTCTTTTCTTTACCATCTTTTTATTTTAATAAGAGAAAGGAATGCAACTTTCAAGTTACATCCCCGTAATTTCTCCATAAACTCAAAATAACTAAAACTAAAGGATAAATCAAATGGCTTAACATCTGCTATCCACATTGCAAAATTACTACTTAATTCCACCTTATGCAATCCCTGCTTTTAGGTAATTTGAGTTCAAAAACATACCTAAGTTTAGGGTATAGTTCCTAAGTTTATTTCTTCCTTACTGAGAATCCGAATTTACCAATCATTTCTCCTAAAGAATAATAAAAGCCATGGCAATATGTGATAAGATCGGCTTTATCAAGATTAAATCTTCCGGATTGATCTAATAGATCAGAGTCAATTCTAACATTCAAAACCTCCGATATAAACATATCATGTGTACCTAACTTTATAATTTCTTTCACACGACATTCAATACTAAGAGGAGATTCAAGTAAAGTCGGTGATTTTACTTTTTCTCCAGGCAACGGAGTTAAACCTGTCTTTTCCCATTTATTATAATCTTTGGCCGATCTTACCCCAACCCAATCTGTGGCAAAAGCCATTTTTTTAGTAGTTAGATTGATAGTATATTCCATATTCTCAACTATGAGCGGATATGAAGCTCGCTCAGGCCTGACAGAAATATAGCACATAGCAGGATCGGAACAGATTGTGCCGGTCCAGGCAATAGTGAGCATGCTCCAATTTTCAGGTCTATCTCCACATGAAACAATTACAGCCGGTAAGGGATAAATCTGAGTACCGGGTCGCCAGGACAACTTTTTCATAAAAAGAAAACAGAATTTAAAAATTAAGGCCGGATAATTTCCGGCCTTATATCAAAAATAATTTTCTTATACACCGAGGTCAGCGAGAACTTTTTTAATTTTCTCTTCTGCCTTTTCAACACTTTCTTCATATTTGTCTTTTGAAGGGAGTTCCTCTCTTACTTCCACATAGAACTTAATTTTAGGTTCAGTGCCGGAAGGTCTTACGGAAACTTTATCTCCTGCTTCTGTGAAGAATTGAAGAACGTTGGATGTGGTAGGGAAGTTAAGTTTAGTAACTTCTCCTGTAACCAGATTCCTACAATTAAGATCAGCATAATCCTTAATTAAAACGATAGGGCTTCCGGCCAGTTCCTTTGGAGGATTTTCACGGAAGTTTTTCATCATGGCAACAATCTCATCAGCACCGGATTTGCCAGGACGAACCACACTTACTCCTTTTTCTCTTGAAAAACCATATTCATTATAAATATCGATAAGGAGATCATAAAGAGTAAGATTTCTATCAGCAGCCCAAGCAGCTATTTCGCACATGAGAGTGATTGAAGAAACAGCATCTTTATCTCTCACAAAGGTTTCAGGAAGGAACCCATAGCTTTCTTCACCTCCACCGAGATATCTTCCTTGATCTTCCATATTCCGCATTACATCGGCTATCCATTTGAACCCTGTGTAGCAATCAAAACATTTCACTTGATTTGCTTCCGCAATACGCTTGATGGTTTCAGTGGTAACAATAGTCTTCACACAATATTCACGGCCTGTGAGTTTTCCTAATTCACGGTTACGTGTGATAAGATAATAGAGGAAAATCATTACTATCTGGTTACCATTAACCAGTTGGTAATTACCATTACTGTCTCTAACAACAAGACCAATTCTATCGGAGTCCGGGTCGGATGCTAAAACGAGGCTTGCCCCAGTTTCCATAGCTTTGGCGATGCCCATTGCCATTGCCTCTGAATTTTCAGGATTAGGAGAGTCGACAGTTGGGAAGTCACCGCTTTTCACATCTTGTTCGGGTACATGGATGACATTATCAAATCCCCATTTTTTCAATGAATCGAAAACGAGCATAGATCCGGTGCCATGTATGGGAGTATAAACGATTTTCATATCGTGATGCCTTTTTATAGCATCCGGAGAAAGGCTTAATGTATGAATATCATCCAGATATGAATTGTCTACATCTTTTCCGATAATCTCTACCAAATCCTTGTTTCTTTCAAATTTAATTTGATCAACCGATGTAATTGCATTAACATATGCAATAGTTTCCACATCATGAGGAGCAATCATTTGTGCACCGTCACTCCAATAAGCCTTATATCCATTATATTCTTTCGGATTATGGCTGGCAGTGACCATAACACCACTGTTGCATCCTAATTTTCTTATAGCATAAGAAATTTCAGGAACCGGCCGACAATCATCAAATAAGTATACCTTAATACCATTAGCGGAGAAAATATCCGCTGCAAGCTCTGCAAATTTTCTTGAGTTGTTTCTTACATCGTGACCAATCACCACTGAAATCTGAGGATCATCTTTAAAACAATCATTAAGATAATTGGCCAAACCCTGTGTTGCAGCTCCCACTGTATAAATATTCATGCGGTTGCTTCCTGCTCCCATTATTCCCCGAAGGCCACCTGTACCAAATTCGAGATCTTTATAAAATGCATCAACTAAAGCAGTGGGATCTTCAGCATCGAGGAGAGCTTTAACTGCTTTACGAGTTTCTTCATCATATTGCGGAGAAAGCCATTTTTCGGCCTTTGCCTTCACCTCTTTTAAGAGTTCTTGGTTATCCATAGAGAGTTTATTTAAGATGATAAATTAAAGATCAATGTAACAAGGCAAATCTAATCAAAAAAATTGTGATAGACAATTGTGTATTGATAGAATATTCATTAAAATTTTTTAGATTTGCAATAAAAATAAGGTAATGATAGCCTCAATGACTGGATACGGTAAAGGAAGCTTTGCCACTGAAAAACTTAAGATAACAGTAGAAATTAAATCAGTCAACAGCAAACAACTTGACCTGATGATAAGAACCCCTTCTCTTTTTAGAGAACAGGAAACACTGTTACGCAACCGGATATCTCCAAAACTTGAAAGAGGTAAGATAGAACTGACTGTAAGTTATCAGAATCTTTCCGAAGAGTTGCCGGTAAAAATAAATAATGAGGTGGTTAAAGCCTATAAAAAACAGATACTAAATTTAGCCAAAGAATTAGATATAAATGCACCGGCAGACTGGATGTCCTTGCTTCTTCGTTTACCTGAATCTTTATCAAGTGAAAACCAAGAAGCTTTGGAAGAAGAGAAAGAGGCATTAATGGAGGCAGCTGAAGAAGCTGTTGACAATTTATTGAAATACAGACTTAAGGAAGGAGAGTCTTTATACTATTTCTTTTTTAGTAAAATAGAAAGGATTCGTGAATACTTAAATCATATAGAACAATTCGAGACAGGGCGAGTAAGCAAAATCCGGGAAAAAATAGAATACCAACTTGCAAAACTCACAGGTATAGAGATAGACCGGGGACGTCTGGAGCAGGAGATGATTTTTTATATAGAAAAGCTTGATATTACAGAAGAAAAGCTACGTTTAAGAAGTCATCTCACATACTTTGAAGAGACCTTAGGAGAACCACATGAAACAGAAGTTGGAGGGAAAGGGAAAAAACTTGGATTTATAGCTCAGGAAATGGGTCGTGAAATCAACACTCTGGGCTCAAAATCAAACGATGCAGACATGCAGAAACTTGTGGTGATGATGAAAGATGAGCTCGAACAGATCAAGGAACAAGTGCTAAATGTTTTATGAATCAAAAGGCTGGGAAAGGTAAAATCATAGTGCTATCAGCACCCTCCGGAAGTGGAAAATCTACTATAATAAGAGAATTAATAAAAGATCCGTCTTTACATCTGGGATTTTCCATATCAGCTACAAGCCGTCAACCTCGTGGAGAAGAGAAACATGGGAAAGAATACTTCTTTTTCACGGAAGAAGAATTCATGCGAAATGTAGAGGAAGGAAATTTTGTAGAATGGGAAGAAGTTTATCCGGGGGTATGTTATGGTACATTAGAGAGTGAAGTAAACAGGATAACTGAAAGCGGACATAACCTGATCATGGATGTTGATGTGAAAGGTGCTCTTAATATCAAGAAAAGATTTGGGAGGGATGCTGTGACGATCTTTATAATGCCGCCTGATAAAAAAACTTTAGAAGAAAGATTGAAAAATCGTGGTACAGATTCTGAAGAAACGATTAAAAAAAGGTTACAGAAATCTGAATATGAGTTAAGCTTTTCCAACCAATTTGATCATATTGTTATTAACGATGATCTGAAAGATGCAGTTAGTAAGGTTGAAAACACGATCAAAGAATTTATAAGTAAATGAAAATAGGAATTTTCGGAGGCAGTTTTGACCCTATACATACCGGCCATGCCATGCTTGCGAACTTTATTTCACAGTGTAATATTGTAGACCAGGTTTGGTTGACTGTCAGCCGAAAAAATCCTTTGAAAGAACACTCCACTTATGCCACAGAACGCCAACGAGTGGAAATGGTAAAATTGGTTGCAGCCTATTGTTCAAATGTTGAGGTTTGTTTGGAAGAACTTAATTTACCTTATCCTTCATATACTTATAACACTTTATGCCATTTACAAAAACTTTTTCCACAAAATGAGTTTAAGATTATAATAGGGAGTGACAATCTTTCAACTTTGCATCAATGGAAAGAAAGTGAAAAGATACTTCAGGAATTTGGAGTAATTGTATATCCGAGACCGGGATATCCTTTGAAAGGTGAGGAACCTTCGGGAATGAAGTATCTTAACGGTGCTCCGGAATTCAGTATCTCTTCTTCATTAATAAGAGAATATATCTCTTCAAAATGGAACATAAATTATTTCGTACCATTAGAAGTAGCCGAATATATTAAAATAAATAAACTTTACTTATGAGTGACAATAAAAGCCGTTTATATGAAATAGTAGCTCTGGCAAAAGAATACTGCGAATTATGTGAAGATGCTTCATCATTTTCAAAGGGGGAATTTACAGACAGATCTTTAAATCTTTTACCCAGGATTTATTGGAATTTTTTTGATATTGACGCAGGAGTGGCATTAGAAGATTTGGATTATTTCTCTAACTATGTAGATGAAGAATTATATGAACAGATCAGGGGGAGAATAGCAGCTGTAATGGGAGTGGACGATATATTTCTGGAAACTTTTGAAGAAGATATGCAGTATAGTGAAACCCCTATAAGTGCTTCCATTGCAGAGGGAATGGCCGATATATTCCAGCCATTATTCAATTTTATAAATATAGTTAAAGACTCCGAAGGAGAACAACTGGAAGATGCTTATATATCTTGTAAAGAAGATTTTGAAAATTATTGGAGCCAGACATTGTGTAATATTCAAAAGGCACTCAATAATATTAAATATGGCCAACGCCTAAATGATGAAAATTATGATTGAAAGATTATTGCAATGGCTGAATGAGTCAACCTGTAATTTTTTAGCTGTTCAAACTATAATTAAGGAGTTACAAAATTCCGGTTTTAAAGAAATCAGACAGAATGAGTCCTGGGAAATAACTGCAGGGGGGAAATATTATATGGTCAAGAACAAAAGCGCAGTTTTTGCTTTTGTAATAGGACAAACGGGAATAGATTCATTAAAAAACGGTGTTAAAATAATAGCTGCCCATACAGACAGTCCTTCACTTAAACTGAAACCAAATGCGGAAATATATGGAGACGGAGGAGTTGTTTCATTAAATGTAGAAAAATATGGAGGGGGCATTCTCTATACTTGGTTTGACCGTCCTTTGTCTATTTGCGGTAGAGTCACTGTAAGGAATGAGAATAATCTGTGCCCGGAAGAAAAAATATTTGATTTTAAAAGACCCATAGCTGTAATCCCACATCTGGCCATTCATTTCAACCGTGGAGTAAATGAAGGAAATCCCATATCCGTTCAAAAAGATATGAAACCTGTTATCGGTTATTTTCCGGAAGCAAGAATAAGAGAAGCCAAAGCCGGAAAATCGATAATAATGGAGGCCATAGCGAATGAGTGTGGAGTAGAGGCAAAAGAGATTTTAGATTATGAAGTAAATTTCTATCCCTATTTTAAGGCTCAATTATGTGGACTGAATAACGAATTTATAGAATCAGGGCGTATAGACGATTTGTCAATGGCTTTTGCCGGTCTAGAAGCATTGCTAAATACTAAAGATGAGGAAAACGAAAATATTCGGCTTCTTGCTCTTTTCGATAATGAGGAGACAGGATCGGGCACTCCTCAGGGAGCTGCTTCTCCGGTCTTAAGAGACTTATTGGAACGAATTTGTTATAAATTGGGAGGAAGCAAGGAAGATTTTTATATAGGTATAGCAAACTCTTTTATAATTTCAGCAGATGATGCACATGCCTGGCATCCTAATTATAATGAGAAATATGATCCCACAAACCATCCTGTGATAGGAGGAGGACCAGTAATAAAAATAAACTCCAACTGCAAGTATATGACAGATTCTGTGGGAGCTGCCATTTTTAAGGAATTGTGTCATAAAGCCGGGGTTAATTATCAGATGTTTGTAAATCATTCCGATATAGCGGGGGGATCTACTTTGGGGAATATACTTACCTCTCAATTAGATTTGAGAGGTGTAGATGTAGGATCTCCAATTTGGGCTATGCATTCAGCTGTGGAGACTGCAGGGGTCTCAGACCATCTTGATATGGTAAGAGTATTTGAAAAGTTCTGGGGAAGATAATGATTTGTAAAGGCGCTCTTTTTTAAATAACTTTGCAATAACCAAAAGAAAACTTTAATAAGAGCTTAATTGTTTGTTTATTGAAAGAAATAATAATAAACTAAAATATGAATATAGATTTTAAAAAGCTCGATAACGTAAATGGCGAGCTAACGATCACACTCGAAGAGAAAGACTATGCCGATAAGGTGAAGAAACAACTGAGAGAAATAGGGAAAAATCGTCCGGAACCTGGTTTTAGAGCCGGCCATGTACCTATGGGTCTTCTCGAAAAGAAATATGGAACAGCAGTTAAGTATGATGTAGTAAATAAAGCTATAGTAGATGCGCTTTATGATTATATCAAAGAAAATAATCTGAGAGTACTTGGCCAACCGGTTCCCGATAAAGACAATGAGCTCAAAGACGGGGAAACTGAATACACCTTTAAATTTAAAGTCGGACTTGCTCCTGAAATCGATCTCAAGATAGGGAAAGACATGAAAGTACCTTACTATACTATAGAGGTAACAGATGAAATGGTAGATCAGGAGATCACAGCGTTAAGAAAGAGGTTTGGCGTTCAAGGTCCCGGAGAAGAGACGGAGCCTGATGCAGTGATAAAAGGAGTGATAAGTGAATTGAATCCAGATGGTTCAGTTAAGGAAGACGGTATTGTTGTAGATAACGGTATCCTGGCTCCCATACATTTCACAAGTGAAGAACAGAAGAAATTATTTGAAGGTAAACATCCCGGTGATATAGTTACTTTTAATCCGGCTGCTTCCTGCAATACTAATGTAACTGAAATGTCTTCAATGTTAAACATTGACAAGGCAGATGTGGAGAATCATAAAGGCGATTTCAATTTTGAGATTAAAGAAATAATTGTATTGAAACCGGCAGAATTGAACCAGGAATTCTTTGACAATGCTGTAGGTAAAGACAAAGCTCATAATGAAGAGGAATTGAAAGCAGCAGTTAAGGATTTAATCAAAGATCAGCTCAAGGGAGAATCAGACTACAGATTTAGTATAGATGCAAGAAATATCATTGAAAAGAGCATCGGAAATGTTCAATTACCCGAAGAAGTGCTCAAACATTTCTTGATATCTCAAAACGAACAGCTCAACAAAGAAAATATAGACGAGGAATTCACAAAAATTCGCTCACAGCTTGTCTGGGATTTGACAAAAGATGATATCGTGGCAAAATTCAAAATAGAGGTAAGTGAAGACGACCTTATGAATGAAGCCAGGGTAGCTGTTTATCGTCAACTTAGTCAATATGGTCCGGCTTCACTAACTGAAGGTTTGATAGAACACTATGCCAAAGAGGTGATGAAAGATCAGAAAAATCGTGATTCTTTTGAAAGGAACGCCCTCAATAAGAAAATATACGAAACGATTAAGGAAAATGTAACCCTTGATAACAAAGAGCTTTCAATAGAGGAATTCAGAAAACTATATACAGCCTAAATAAATTTAAAGACAATAAAGAGAAGTCAATCATTGTTATAATAAAAACAATGGTTGACTTTTTGTTTGGCATAGTTTTTGCGAGATAGAAAATAAAAATTAATAATATAATGCATAAGGATTTTAGAAATTTTGCCGTTAACCATCTTGGAGTAAGTTCAAGCATGGTAGATGATTACGTTAAAAATGTGAATTTAAGTAATCCGGGTGCTTCAATAGTTTATCCAAAAGCAGATTATATGAACCCTTATATTCTGGAAGAACGTCAGTTAAATGTGACACAGATGGACGTTTTTTCACGATTAATGATGGACCGTATAATCTTTTTAGGTACTCAGGTAACAGATACCTCAGCTAATATAATCCAGGCCCAGTTGCTTTATCTAGATTCGATTGATCCGGAGAAAGACATATCCATTTATATTAATTCTCCCGGTGGATCAGTATATGCCGGTTTAGGTATTTATGACACTATGCAGTATGTATCAAGTAATGTGTCTACTATTTGTACCGGAATGGCCGCCTCGATGGCAGCAGTTCTTCTGGTAGCAGGGGAAAAGGGGAAGAGATATGCTTTACCTCATTCACGGGTGATGATTCATCAACCTATGGGAGGAATTCAAGGTCAGGCTTCCGATATCGAGATTACAGCGAGAGAGATTCTGAAATTAAAGGAGGAACTCTATCGGATTATATCGGAACATTCGGGCCAACCCTTTGATAAAGTAGAGAAGGATTCTGACAGAGATTATTGGATGACAGCTGCAGAGGCTAAGGATTACGGAATGATTGATAAAATTTTAGTGAACCCACGTCATAAGAAAGATTAAAATGGCTTCTAACAGGAAGGGGCTCATATGTTCTATGTGTGGCACCCATGAAAGTGCTGCGAATCCGGTAGTCAAAGTTCTTGAAGGATTAAATCTTTGCACTGACTGTATAGCATATATTGACAACGCAAGGGATTCTCAATTAAAAAAACAACCGGATAAAGGAAAGAAAGAAGAAAAATCCGGAAAAATTCCAAAACCGAAGGAAATAAAGGAATTTCTGGATAAATATGTTATCGGACAGGATACGGCTAAAAAATATCTCTCTGTAGCGGTATATAATCACTACAAGAGAATAAATCAACCGGAAGATGATGAAGTTGATATTGAAAAATCCAATATCATTCTTGTAGGTCCCACAGGAACCGGAAAGACTTTATTGGCCAAGACAATTGCCAAACTTCTCGATGTTCCTTTCACTATAGTAGATGCAACAGTTCTGACAGAAGCAGGATATGTAGGTGAAGATATTGAATCACTACTTACCCGTTTGCTTCAGACATGTGACTATGATGTGGAAAAAGCTGAAAGAGGTATTGTCTTCATTGATGAAATCGATAAGATAGCCCGAAAATCAGACAATCCTTCAATAACACGAGATGTTAGTGGGGAAGGGGTTCAGCAAGGTCTTCTGAAATTGTTGGAAGGGAGTGTAGTGTTGGTACCACCCAATGGAGGAAGAAAACACCCGGAACAGAAAATGATTGCAGTTAACACCAAAAACATTCTGTTTATATGCGGAGGTGCTTTCGATGGAATAGAAAGGAAAATTGCATCACGTCTCAATACTCATGTTGTGGGATACGGACATGATGAGTCAGGAAGAAAGAAGAAAAGGGAGAATCTTATGAAATATGTTCTTCCGATGGATTTAAAATCTTTTGGTCTTATACCCGAAATTATAGGTAGACTCCCTATTCTTACGAGCCTGGATCCACTTGACCGAGAAGCCTTACGTAGAATTTTAACTGAACCCAAAAATTCCATTATCGGACAATACAAAAAATTGTTTGAGATGGATGGAGTAAAACTGGAATTCACAGAAGAAGCCCTGGATTTTATAGTGGATAAAGCTATAGAATATAAATTAGGAGCGAGAGGGTTGCGTTCAATAGTAGAGACGATAATGGTAGATTCTATGTTTGAAGTGCCATCAGTGAATCAGAAAGAATTCCGGATTGACCTTGATTATGTGAAAGACCAATTGGAGAGAGCTCATTTTGAAAAGACAGAGATAAAGGATTAAGTCTTTCTAAAATCATATAAAGGAATGCCCTAAAAGGGCATTTTTTTATTTTATGCATAAGAATTATTATTGTATTTATTAGGATTATTGGTTAACTTTGTATATAATCTCTAAGGAAGCTAAATGGCAGACCGTAAAGCGATCCGCGCAGCATTAAAAACCAATTTCGGATTCGACACCTTTAAAGGAAATCAATTAGAAATCATCGAGAGCCTTCTTGATGGCAAAGATGTTTTTGTGTTGATGCCCACTGGAGGAGGAAAATCGTTATGCTATCAATTGCCGGCCCTTCTTTCAGAAGGAACGGCAATAGTGATATCCCCTTTGATCGCATTAATGAAGAATCAAGTTGACTCAATGCGCAATTACGGAGAAGATGATGGAATAGCTCATTTTTTAAATTCCTCACTTACCAAGGCCATGGCAGAAAAGGTGAAAAATGATGTGAAATCAGGAATCACCAAATTACTCTATGTTGCTCCGGAATCATTTACTAAGGAAGAGAATATGGCGTTTATAAAACAAATGAACATCTCTTTCTTTGCCGTGGATGAGGCACATTGTATTTCGGAGTGGGGACATGATTTCCGGCCGGAATACAGACGTATTCGCTCTATAATAAACGAGATCGGCTCGCGACCCGTGATAGCCTTGACAGCTACTGCAACCCCGAAAGTGCAGCATGATATCCAGAAAAATCTGGGTATGCTTGATGCCAGGGTTTTTAAATCTAGCTTCAACAGGCCCAATCTTTACTATGAAGTGAGGCCCAAGACTCGGGATATTGACAGAGATATTATAAAATTCATTAAAAATAACCCGGGTAAATCCGGAATTGTTTATTGTCTAAGCCGTAAGAAGGTAGAGGAGCTTACAGAAACATTGAAAATAAATGAAATAGCCGTGCTGCCATATCATGCAGGAATGGATTCGGCTACAAGGTCAAAAAATCAGGATGCATTTTTGCATGAGGAAGTGCAGGTGATTGTTGCAACTATAGCATTCGGTATGGGTATAGATAAACCGGATGTGAGATTTGTAATACATTACGATGTGCCGAAAAGTCTGGAAGGATATTACCAGGAAACCGGAAGAGCCGGTAGAGATGGAGGCGAAGGAAAGTGTATTGCTTTTTATACCAATAAAGACTTGCAAAAACTTGAGAAACTTATGCAGACTAAAACAGCCGTGGAGCAGGAAATAGGAAGACATCTTCTGGCTGAAACTGCAGCTTATGCTGAATCAAGCTTATGCAGACGTCGTATACTTTTACATTATTTCGGTGAAAACCGTGAGGAAACGGAGTGTGGTAATTGCGACAATTGTGTTCATCCGAGAGAAACTACTGAAGCCGGAGAAGAACTAAGGGCGGCTCTTGAAGCTCGAATAAATATTAAAAGAAAAATCGCTCCGGAATATTTAGTGAATATATTAATTGGAAGGGCAACTGACGAAGTTAAGTCTTATGGACAAGATAAGTTGGAATCTTTTGGAGAGCTGAGCCAAAAGGATGAAAAATTTTTAACAAGCCTTATCCGTCAGGCCACCGTGGAAGGTTTTTTTGAAAAAGATATAGAAAATTATGGTTTTATAGAAGTTTCAGAAAAAGGGCTAAAATTTCTTGAAGGGAAAGATTCTTTCAAGTTAGTTGAAGATCGCGAATTTGAAGAAACAGATTCTGAGCCTATGCCTAAAGCGGGAAGCGGTGCAGTAGATCCCATGCTTTTTTCATTGTTAAAAGATCTACGTAAAGACATAGCCAAAAAATTAAATCTGCCACCTTACGTTATATTTCAAGAGACCTCATTAGAATGTATGTCTACCTCTTATCCCGTGACATTATCTGAATTGGCGGCAATTCCCGGGGTAGGAGAGGGAAAGGCTAAAAGATATGGAGATGAATTTATCAGGCTGATAAGCCGTCATGTGGAAGAAAATGAGATAGAACGCCCGGAGGATATGAGGGTGAGATCTGTCGCTAATAAAAGCAAAATTAGAGTTGATCTTATTCGTTGTGTGGATAAGAAGATAGATCTTCAAGAAGTGGCTCAAAGTAAGGGGCTTGAGTTTGAAGAACTATTAATTGAACTGGAATCTATAGTAGAAGCAGGAACAAAAATAAATATAGATTATTATTTAAACGAGCTTCTTGATCCTGAACATCAACTTGATATCATTGAAGTTCTGAAAGAATCGGAAGAAGATGATATTGATACGGTGCTTGAAGAATTGGGAGATGATTTTTCGGAAGAAGAGGTAAGGCTTGTGAGAATAAAATTCTTATCTGAGATGGGAATTTGAAAAATACATTTGATTGATTATGTCTATAAATAAATATTCTAACAAAATGGCTCGGGTACTACTGACGTTGATTTTGGTAAACATGGTTTCTTTATTGATGGCGAAAGGAAAAAATGGCATAATAATGACCATTGATAACGAAGAAATACCTACTGAGGAATTCCTTTATCTTTATCAAAAGAACAATAATCAGCAAGAGATTCAACAGAGTCTCGATGAATATCTACAATTATTCGAAATATACAGATTAAAAGTGGCAGAAGCCAAACTTCAGGGTAAAGATACAGTTTCATCATTTAAAAAGGAAGTCAGACAATACAAGAGAGAGCTTTTAGAACCTTATATAACAGATACAGTATTCATTAACAGCCTGGTAGATATCGCCTATAACCGTGAAAAGGAAGAAGTGGAGTCAAGTCATATCATGCTTATTAAAACTAATGATGCATTAAAAGACAAAAAGAATTTGGAACTTCTTGACAGTATCCGACAGGAAATAATTAATGGAGCCGATTTTATAGAATTGGCTAAGACATATTCACAAGATAAATTTTCTTCCCAAAAGGGAGGATATTTAGGATATACACCAGCCGGTACGTTTCCTTACGCTTTTGAAACAGCTGTTTATGAAACTCCTGAAGGAGAAATTTCTCCTATTATCACTTCACATGTAGGATATCACATCGTAAAGCCCGGTCATAGAAAACTGATTGAGGAATTCAATTTACCCCAGAAATCTTATGAAGATGTCAAGAAAGATCTATTAAGAAAAATCGCCTCTCCTTTTGATCCGAGATTTTTTGAAATCAGAGCTAATACGGTAAAAAATTTGCATAAAAAATATCCTGAACTAAATATTGATACAATTTCTTCTGAAGCGGCTTATAGCCTTCTGATAAATAAAGAAGAGGATTCTCAATATGCCTCAAATTCCGAATACAGGAATCTTGTTGATGAATTCTACAACGGAAGTTTACTCTACGAAATAAGCGTGGATAACATTTGGGATAAAGCAGCCAATGATACTGAGGGTTTGGAAAAATATTATAATGAAAATAAAGAAAAGTATATTTGGGATAAACCTCATGCAAAGGGTATTCTAATCCGGACATTAAATGATTCCGTTGCGGGAGTGATCAAAGAACAATTGAAGACTCTGCCGAAGGATTCAATTATACCCTATATCTCGGAGAACTTTAAGAAAAAGGCAATAGCGGAGAATTTCAATCTACCCGAAGGATCTAATGAGATAATTGATGAACTAGTGTTTGAAGGTAAAGAAAGACCTGATTCCGGAGATAAACTGACACATTACATGGTAGCTGATGTACGTATAGTAGAATATCCGGAAGGCCTTCAGGATGTAAAAGGAGCCGTGATTAATGATTATCAAGATATTCTGGAGCAAGAATGGATAGCCAATTTACGTCAGAAACATTCTATTTCGGTTAATGAAAAAGAACTTTCGAAAGTCAGGAAGAAATCTCTGTAATTATTTAACTTTCCTGATATGTCTTGTTGTTGCCTTTTCTTGCGGAAAGAAAAGAGAGCATGATGAGAATATTCTTTTACGTTACGGAGACAGATATATCACTTATGAAGAAGTGGAGGAACTGATTCCGGAAGGAGTGACAGGCAATGACAGCATAGCTTTATTTAAAGCCATTGTAGACAATTGGTTGACAAATGAAGTTTTAGCAGATTTTGCAGAAGAAAGATTATATGACACCCGTGACATAGACCGAAGAGTTAAGGAATATCGTAATAGTCTGATAGTACTTGAATACCTTACCGGTATGAGAGAATCAAGAAAGCCTAAGGTAGATGAGGTGAGGATCAGAGAATATTATGATCAGCATAAGAAAGACCTGATATTGGAAGTTCCTCTTGTTAAAGGAATTTTTATGAAAATAAATTCCGGAACCTCCGGAAAAGAAAATATCAGGATGTTACTGGATTCTGAGGATCCGGAAAAATTAGATCGGTTGGAAAGAGAATGGCTTGATAGATCTTTAGAATACAATTATTTCAGAGATAAGTGGATAGACTGGGAGACTTTGGCCGGTCTAATTCCTTATCGTTTCGGAGATGCCGATAAATTCCTGAATGAAACGAAATATTTTGAAACCGAATACGGGGATTGTAATTATTATCTAAGGATATATGAATATCTGCCGTCAGGCTCAATTCAACCATATGAATTTGCCAAAAGCTGGATTACGGATTTGTTAACCCAAGGAGAAATTGCAGAATATGAACGTGCTCTGGTAAATTCATTAGTAAAGAAATCGATTGACGAAGAAAAGCTTGAGACAATCGGATATGATCCTATTAACCATATTTTATTAGAGAATTAAATTCCACTGAATATGAAGCGTACAAATATATTGAGAATTAAATGTTTGTTTTTTTCGGCTGCAGTTTTGTTATTGTCATTGCCATTAATGAGCCAGAACGATAAAAATGTAGTGGATGAAGTGGCCTGGATTGTAGGTGATGAAGCAATTTTCAGGTCGGATATTGAAGAGCAATATCAACAAATGCGTACCGAAGGAATCAACATACCGGGAGATCCCTATTGTGTTATACCTGAACAATTGGCAGTGGAAAAGCTATATCTGCATCAAGCTAAAATAGATACCATTGAGGTCCCGGAATCAAGTGTGAGAAGCATGGTTGATCAAAGGATCAATTTCTTCATAAATCAGCTGGGTTCTAAAGAGAAAGTGGAAGAATACTTTCATAAATCATTGCCTGTATTAAGAGAGAGTCTGGTAGAAATGATGCGTAATAATTCCATTGTTTCTCAGGTTCAGAGAAACTTAACCCAAGATGTTACAGCAACCCCAAAGGAAGTAAGAAAATACTTTGATGAACTGGCAGAAGACAGTATACCTTATGTTCCTATGGAAGTTGAAGTACAGATTATTACGTTGAATCCCAACATCCCCAGACAAGAAATAGAAGATGTAAAAGCCAGACTTAGAGAATATTCGGATAGGGTTAACAAAGGGGAAGCCGACTTTTCAACTCTTGCCATAATGTATAGCGAAGACGGAAGTTCAATGCAAGGAGGTGAATTAGGTTACCAAGGTAGAGCAGCCTGGGTGCCTGAATTTGCAAACGTAGCATTTAATCTCACAGATCCTAAGAAAGTTTCTCGTATTGTAGAAACTGAATATGGTTATCATATTCTTCAATTAATAGGGAAAAGAGGGGACCAGGTTAATGTGCGACATATTCTTCTTACCCCAAAAGTTAGTGAAAAGGACCTATCAGACGCAACTAACAGGCTTGACTCAGTAAGGAAAGAAATAGTAGCCGGTGCTTTCACATTCGAGGAAGGAGCTTCTTACATATCCCAGGATAAAGACACCCGAAACAACAAAGGTGTGATGACAAATAATAATGATTACAGCAATCTGTATAGAAGCAGTAAATTTGAAATGCAGGATCTACCTCCGGAGATAGCCCGAAAAATAGAAAAAATGAATCCCGGAGATATAAGCGAAGCCTTTATAATGAAAAACAATAATCATAAGGATGTCGCCGCGATTGTGAAACTTACAGAAAGAATACCGGGTCATAGGGCTAATCTTTCGGATGATTACAATCTAATAAAAAAGATGTATGAGAATCATAAAAAAGAAATGATTCTAAAAGAATGGCTTGAAAAGAAAATAAAGGAAACCTATGTTAAAATAGAACCCGGTTGGCAAAGTTGTGAATTCAAATATCAGGGTTGGATAAAATAGAAGGAAACGATGAATCGTTTTTTTCAGCGAAAAGGGAATTTAGTTGCTTCAGCCATCACTGTTCTAATGCTGGTGTTTATGATAGACACCGGTTTACGTGCTTATGCACAAACCCAACATCAGAATGAAATAGAAAAAGATGATAATTTCCGTCGTCCTGAACCGACACGACCCATTCAACCGGAAGTGCCAGGAGTGAACCGTTATCAGGAGGATAAGGTTTTCCTTGAATATGCCGACAGTCTTTATAAAATAAACACTCGAGACACTATAGAACGCCAGATCCTGAAGGGAAATGTAAAGTTTCGTCAGGCAGGTCTTTGGATGTTTTGCGATTCCGCCTATTATTATCCCGAAGAGAATTCTCTTGATGCTTTCAGCAATGTTAGAATGGAGCAGGGTGACACCCTTTTTGTGTATGCTGACAAATTATTCTATAATGGAGATGAACATCTTGCAAAATTAAAAAATGGTCCTACCCGAGCAAAGGTTACTATGATAAATAAAGATGTGACTCTGACTACAGACAGTCTGGATTACGATATGTCTATCGACTTAGGTTGGTATTCACGTTGGGGTACTATCGAAGATAATGTTAATAATCTTACTTCTCTTTATGGAGAATATTCACCCAAAACCAAACGGGCTGAATTTTTTACGGATGTAGTATTGATTAATAAAAAAGATGGATTTACTTTATTAACCGATACCCTTTATTATAGCACGGAAACTCATATTGCCAATATTGAAAGTAAGACAGAAATTCAGAGTGAAAATGATACCATAATAACCAACCTGGCAACTTATTATACCGATTCAGGAGATGCTGATCTTTTGTCTCGTTCACTTATTATCCACAGGGATTCAACCGGAAATATAACCACACTTGAGGGAGACAGTATCATTTATGATAACACAACCCGAATTAGCCGGGCTTACATGTATCAAGATCCATTTAAACACAGCACTCCAATGGTGATTACTGATACGGCCCAAAAAACAACGCTTATCGGAGGTTTTGGAATTTATAATGATTCTACGAAAGAGGCTTTGGCAACTATTTACCCCCTATTGATGGAATATTCTCAGGGAGATACCTTGTTTTTGAGAGCCGATACAATAAAAACTTTCCTCATTACCGAAATGGTTGCTGAAAAAAAGAAAAAGACCAAATCGGGATTCCCTGAATTTAATGATAAACCGGTTACTATGGTTGATTCGTTAGGCCGAATTTGGATTGACACTGCGTATTTTACTTTACCGATACCTTATATTGACACTCCATTGCTGATGCTTTTGAAAGCGGCTCCTCCTCAACCAAAACCGGAAATATCGGAAGATTCAGGTCCTGAGAAATTGTTAGCATATGAAAATTATAGTGATACTATATTTTCAGATGGAGTAGAACATTTTATAGATACAATTTCTTATTCAGATTCGATTTACAATTTTGATTTTCTTTTCGACGACAGGTTTTTAAAACCGGAACTTAAACCATCGGAGGTTCTATCTTTATCCGGTCCGCCTATAGAAGAACAATTTGGATTAAGAAAAGCCACAAATGTCTCTATTGATAATCCTAATGAAGCAACAAAGCCGGAAGACCATCTGACAGGCTCAGTTCAAGTTGATTCAATACCTATGGACTTTCATGTTGTTCTGGCTTATCATAGAGGAAGGTTTTTCAAACAAGATATGCAAGGGGTGGCAGATTCTATTGTATTTGTAGAAAGAGACTCTATGCTATATCTTTTCAGGAAACCAATTATCTGGAGTGAAGAAAGACAAGTAACAGGCAACAGGATAGATGTTCATTTTAATGATTCCACTACTGATTGGGCTTATCTACCGGAATATGGTCTGATGTCTGAACATGTAGATGAAGACTTCTATAATCAGATATATGGGAAAGAGATAACCACCTATTTTGAAGGGCAAGGATTAAGACGGATGAGTGTATCTGGAAATGTAGAAACAATTTTCCTCCCACAGGAAGAAGATTCAACATTCAATCGTCTTGTAAATGCAGAAAGTTCCTATATGGAAGTTTATCTTGATTCTAACCGTCTTGACTGGCTAAAGATGTGGCCTGAGGTGAGTGGTACAGTAACTCCTATATTTTTGGTTAAAAGAGCTCAGATGTATCTCCAGAAATTCAAATGGTGGGGATTTTTAAGACCCCAACGTGAATGGTATGGTGACAAAATTCGATGGGCAGACAATCTTGGTGAAGTTCCTGACGAACTTGAACAATATTTTCTTGCTCCGTCTGATTTTGGCGAGCCAAAATCTTTTACGGGAACACGAGTGACCTTACCATCTTCAAGTCTTCCTATTTGGGATAAGCCTTCACTTATTGAATGGAATGATACTTTAATTAATGGAGGTGAATTTATTGATTCATTAGAAATATCACCTGAAAAACTTTTAGATTTAGATTCAATTCCTCCCGGAATAAATTCATTAGGTGTAGAAGAAGCTGAACATGATGATACACTTGAATCAATAGAAAAAGAAGATCAGAAAATTCAAAAAGAAGATGAAGCTACCGGGGTGGAAGCAGAAGATATAGAAAAAGCTTTGGAATCCGAGTTTGGAGACGCCATATTAAAACAAGAAGAAACAGATGAGTGATATAATTCGATTACTTCCTGATTCTGTGGCCAATCAGATAGCAGCGGGAGAAGTGATACAGAGACCCTCTTCTGTAATAAAGGAACTGGTGGAAAATTCAGTAGATGCTGGTGCTTCCGAAATTAAGATCTTTATCAAAGATGCAGGGCGTACTTTAATCCAGGTAGTAGACAATGGGAAAGGAATGAGCCCCACAGATGCAAGAATGGCATTTGAACGACATGCTACATCAAAAATACGTGAAGCTGCTGATCTGTTTTCCTTACATACCATGGGTTTTAGAGGTGAAGCATTACCTTCTATTTGTGCAATTTCTCAAATTGAGATCCGTACACGAAATGAAGGATCCCAAATTGGTACAAAACTGGAAATAAATGCAACCAGGGTAGAATCTCAAGAAAGTGTGGCGTGTGATAAGGGAACCAACATCCTTGTAAAAAATCTTTTCTTCAATGTTCCGGCTAGAAGAAAGTTCCTTAAAAGTGATAATGTGGAGCTTTCTAACATCATGCGGGAATTTGAGCGTCTGGCTCTCGTAAACAATTCAATACGAATGAGTATTGATACAGGGAATAAGGTATTAGATTTAAAACCGGGTACTTTTCACCAGCGCATAGAGGATTTATGGAAAAATTCCTTGGATCTTCATCTCATTCCTATCGAAGTGGATACTGCATTAATTAAGATTTCAGGTTATATCTCCCGACCGGAATATGCCAGAAGAAGAAATCCGTTGCAATATCTGATAGTGAACGGAAGAAATATGCGGCATCCCTATTTTCACAAGGCGATAACTGGTTGTTATGATTCATTGATAGCTCCGGATACACAGCCATGTTATTTTCTTAAATTCCAGGTAGACCCCGAGACCATCGATGTCAATATTCATCCCACAAAAAACGAAATTAAATTTGAGTACGAACAGGATATCTGGCCAATTCTACAGGCGGCAATAAAAGCTGCCTTAGGAAAGTTTGGTGCAGTTCCTTCTATAGATTTCACGGTAGACGCAGTACCTATCGCTCCTATTAAAGGGGGGAAATTACCGGAAGAACCGGTTATAAATGTCCCGGAAGATTATAATCCTTTTAAAGGAACTGCCATAGGAAATCCATATCAATGGAAAGGTGAAAATTATAAAAAAAATAATAATTCTAATTGGGATAAATTATACTCAGATTTCATAAAAGGGGCTCATGGTTTTGCCGAAGAAAGAAACCTTAAAGAAGTTCGACATGACAGATTACCCGAAATGTCGGAGAATTCTATGCCGGGTAATATTTGTCTTCAATTTGCAGAAAAATATATAGTAACTACTTCTAATGATGGAATTTTAATTATTGATCAAAGAAGGGCTCATATTAAAATTCTATATGAAGAGTTTTATTCGCACCTTAAAAGCGGGATGGCCACTTCTCAAGGCATGATGTTCCCGGATAGTATAGAAATAGAACCATCCCAACATAATGCACTTGAAGATATCCTTCCAGAGTTAACAAGAGCCGGATTCCGTATTGAATATGATAGCGATAACAAATGGAACATAATTGGTATACCTTCATTTCTGAAAAATGTGGATTCGCGTGACATTGTGAAAAGAATGGTTGAAACTGTTGATGATTCCGGTAATAATTACGGTAAAGAAGGTAAAGATTCTATCAATCTATTGCAAAAGCTATCATTAGAAATGGCGAGAGGAGCTGCGCTAAATTATAATACAAAACTTACTGACGAAGAAATGGAGAATATTGTCAGCCGTCTTTTTGCCCTTTCAGATCCAAAATACACACCGAACGGTAATAAAATCTTTCATCTTCTGGATATTTCCTTTTTGAACTCCTCATTCCGTTAAACAAAGAAGGAACCTTTCATTAAATTGTTAAAATTAAAAGGAAAGAGGGCATTTTTACTTGTCAATTCAGCACATAATAAGGGAACTCTCTATATCATCATGACGGACTATGTTAATGATGATATGTCAATTTATGCTTTTGTTAAGATATGTTTTTTTCTTAAATTTGCCATAAGGTCTTTCCTTGTAAAAGGATATAATAAAATTAAATCTAAAAATTCAAGGGAAATAATTATATCCTGTATCACACAAGAAAGAATAACTCATGATGATAAGGATCTTTTTACAATCATAATATAAAATTATAATGATAAGGACTCATTTCTCCAAGATAAGATTATTGTTTCTCCTTTCGGGAATATTCCTTTTATGTTCCTGTTCAGATGACACAAAGGAACCTGAACACAGTATATCTTATGATGCATTACCATCTGCTGCCAAAGAATTCCTAAACAAATTTTTTTATGGTTATGAAATAATCAAAGTAGAGGAGGAGAACGATCAAAATATCATAATTTACGAGGTTGAATTACAAGATAATTATGAGATTGTTTTCAATGAGGAAGGAGAATGGCAACAGGTTGCTGCTCCAGAAAAAATGACAATTCCGGGAGGGATAGTACCAGAAAATATTCAAGCCTATCTCACTGAAAATTTTTCAGGATATGGTGTTAATGTCATCAATACCACCGGTCAGGGATATAAAGTGAAATTAGTGACAGGTCTTAATCTTTATTTCAATATGGCGGGAGAGGTTATCAATATAGAAAATGATTATTAAATATGGATAGATCTAAATTATTCTATAATGCCACAAGATTTTGGTGGATACCCCTTTTGTCCGGATTAGTTTTTATAGGATTTGGAATCTGGTGCCTATGTAATCCTGTTTCATCCCTCACTATCATGCCTTATATTTTTGCCGGAGGGGTAGGAGCAGTAGGTATAGGTAATTTAATCTACGGCTTTGCCAATGTGAAGAACAATCATGGCTGGGGATGGTCGGTTGCCTGTGGCATCATTGAAATATTATGTTCAGTATGGTTATTCTTCTTGCCCTCTAATCTTCTTACCCAAGCCTTCATATTCTGTGTCGGACTTTACCTTATATTTGTTTCTATTAATGCTATTTCAGAATCTTTTGTAATGTATAGTTATTCAGTGTTCTGGAGCCTCTGGATTTTTATGCTTTTACTGGTAAGTGTGGTTTGTGCATGTTTCTTTTTGGCAGGTCCGATAATGGGAAATATGGCTGTGTGGATCTATATAGGAATTTCCTTTATCACCTACGGTGTTGCAAGAGTTTTATTATCGTTTAAGATAAAGAAGATTAACAAAGATTTTCAAGAATCCGACATAGATTAATTAATAACACAAAAAGATACCCGGTTATAAAGTGTCAGACTTTGTAATCGGGTATATTTTTTTGTCCTTTTAGGAACATTTGTGGGCTATAAAGGGCAAAATTTTGCCAATATATTGGTTTATTTGTAATTTTGATTTGAAAAACCATAAGTATTTTCTAAAAGAATATGTACAAATCCTGGGAGGGATTATTAATTACGATTCTACTTTGTCTGCTCGGTAGTTCTTCCATATATGCCGAAGAACAAGCCAAAGACGAAACAATAGAATTTAAAGAAACTGTTTCCGACAAATCTTCTAATGATTCCATAGAAGTTTTTAAACGGGAGATAGAAACTGTAGAATTCGTGCCAAAGGGACAATGGATAATAGGTCTCTCAGTTTCTTACACCCAATCTAATCAAAATAAATATCAGTTTCTTATTTTAGAAGGCATATCGGGTAACACTTATAGCTTTAAAATTTCTCCTATGGTGCTTTTTACCGTGAAAACCGACCTTGCCCTAGGAGGGAGATTTTCCTATGCACGCTCATTAACTAAAGTGGCGAACGCAGAAATTGTATTGGATTCCGAAACGAGCTATTCATTTGATCATCTTTACAGGCTTTCCCATAATTATTATGGAGCTGCATTAATGAGAAATTATTTCTCTATTGGGAAAAGCAAAAGATTTGGCTTTTTTAATGAAATAGGATTACAAATGGGAGGAGGTCAGACCAAACTTACAACTGGAGTGGGAGAGGATCTAACCGGGACCTATGAAAGAAATTTTTCTTTAAATGTAGGTCTGACTCCGGGCATCTGTATTTTTTTAAGCAATTATTCCGCTTTGGAAGTAAATGTGGGTCTGTTAGGTTTTAATTACACAGATACCAGAGCCGTAAAGGATCAGATATATGTATCTAAACGAAATTCCAAATCGGCTAATTTCAGAATTAATTTATTCTCGATAACATTCGGGGCAGCCTTCTACCTATGAAAGTCATGAATAAAATATTGGTTTCATTGTTCATGATAATCATGAGTTGTCAGATTGTTTTGGCTCAGATAGAGGAAACCTCTCAAATTACATCTGAGGATATAATCGTTTTACCCGACACTATTATAAGAAGAGATACTATAGTTATCAAAGAGGTAATAACCCGAACAGACGTTGTGCATAGAACCGAGAAAGTGATCAGATATGAAGAAAAGAATACAGGTAGCTCAGAATTTAGAATAAAAAATGAATCAGAAAGTCAGCCGAGTCTGATTCCCGGGGAGATATCAAATACATCAGTGCTGCAGTCACAGGAAAGATTCATGGAATCAGAACCGGAGAATTCAGCCGGAGAATCAGACTCAGATCTTTTCCCATACAAGCCGGCGGGAGGTAATTTTATTTGGGTTCCTGATTCAATGGAAACCAGTGTTAAAGAACTCTTAAGTGGTAACTATAAGAATAAACTAGGAGGAAATACCGAAGAAACTAAAGATGTAGACTTGAATGAAAAGGTTATAGTGAAAGGCGATACCATACCTATGATTTTAAAAGATAGAAATTTAGGTAGATTTGACAGAGGACTTTTCAACTATCTTTTTATTCCTAAGGGTATCTGGCAGGTAGGTCTTACCGCTTCCTATGGAGAATTTTCAACATCTGATCTTGAAATCCTTGATTTAGTGAGTGATATAGACTTCAATGGAAAGATTTTCTCCGTAAGGCCTTATTTTTCTTATTTCTTGAAGAGCAATATTTCTCTTGGTTTACGGTTAGGATATACAAGGGGTCAGGCAAATATAGGGTCCTTTAAAGTGGATATCGATGAAGATATGAGTTTCAATCTTCACGATATAATGTATAAGAGTAATAGTTATTCAGCTGCAGTTACTTTTGCCCAATATCTGGGAATAACAAGAAAAGGAAGATTCGGTGTCTTCAATGAGGTGGAATTAGCTCTTTCAGGCGGAAATTCTGATTTCCATCGGCCATTTAATGGTGAGATGCGGGAGACACACACCACCACCTTCCAGGCAGCGTTGAATTTCTCCCCCGGTGTCTGCGTATATGTTTTGGATCCGGTTTCATTTAATGTGTCTTTAGGGGTATTCGGATTAAATATAAAACATGAAAAACAAAAAGTAAACGGTGAATCTTTAGGGTGGCGCACAACTTCAGGCGCAAACTTCAGATTCAATATATTTAATATCAATTTTGGTATTGCAGTGAATATATGAAAAATAAAAAATTAAAAGATATGAAAATTTTTATACAAACCTTGGTATTGCTTGTAGCAGGAAGCTGGCTGCTTTCTTCCTGTTCGGATGAATCTCCCTGGGGTTCATCAGGTGCAAACGACGGTAAAATTGACCTCCGTATCGTTGCAGACGGTAGTGTGACGATGGGTACCAGGGCAAATGAATCGACTACTCTTGCCGATGTTCCGGCCGTATCTCAATTCAGTGTGGCTTTGAAAAGTACAGACGGGAGCTATTCAAAAGAATGGAATTCTGTGGAAGCTTTCGAGAAAGAACCGGGATTCCCTATGGGTAATTACATTTTATCAGTTTATTATGGTGATGCCGAAAGTGTAGGTTTCAATATGCCTTATTTCTATGGTGAGAGTCCTGTAGAGGTAAGATTGGGAAGCACTTCTTCCATAACAATAGATGCTTCGTTATTCAATTCCATGTTGAGTATAAAATATAGCGATGAGCTCACAACAATGTTTAAGTCTTACCATTCATCAGTGGCATGTGAGGGAAAAGATCCTGTGGTTTATGCTTATAATGAAACCAGAGCGGCCTATCTTAAACCCGGGAAGGCAAAAGTATATTTAAATCTTACAAATGATGCGGGAGAGAGTGTGGATGTAAATCCGGTTAACCTGGATTTGGCAGGTAAACACCATTATATCGTGACTTTTGGAGTTAACTCCGGTGACAATGGTACACCTACTCTTGCAGTTGATATTACAGAACGAATAGAGGTGGAAGAACCTTTGCAAATATTCCTTACGGATGATCTTTTCAATGGGTCGGCCCCCACTGTTGAAGCTTCCGGTTTTAATCCCGGTGAGGAGGAAGAAATTTTTGATTCTTTCCCGGTTGACAATTCCAATCCTGAATTGCATGCCATTGCTCTTCAAGGACTGAAGGGAGCTACTCTCACGTTAACTTCAGACGGTAAACTACCTGTGATAGGAGATTCTTCTAAATCTTTTGAATTGATTAATGCCGATACTGAAACGCAATCATTACTGAAGGATCTTAATATTAACTGTTTTGGATTCTTCGATAATGTAGGGACTATGGGCGTTGTTAACCTAAAGGATTTCATTAAAATACTTCCTCAGGGCACCTATACTGTTTCTCTCGTAGTGACCGATGTAAAGGGAAAGACCTCTGCAAACAATGCAGAAGAAAAAGTAGTATATAAAATTAGAGTTACAGGACTTTCCTACGAAATAACTGAAGTAATTTCTCCGAAATTCATGGATAAGGAAATTATCGTTAAAGTTAAAACTAATGCAGAGGCACTGAGGGATAAATTAACATTCTATGCATATAATGACAAAGGAGAATTTATAGAAGTAAAGGGAACATTGCAGAATGATGCCAATCCGGAGGCAGTAGACAGAATATACACTTACAGTTTAGCAACTGATGCCATTAATGATGGAGAATGGAAAGTGGGAGTTGCCTATGAAAATCGTACGAGATATGAAAAGGAAGTTGATGTGGTAATGCCGAAATTCGACATTGAAACTGATGCTTTTGCCAAGAGAGTGAAAGTAAGGATCTCCAATCCTCAGGAAACTGATTTGAATTTATCTCAAATCATCAGTTCACTTTATGCCAAGGATAACAACACTATCACTGACGATAAAAATCTGGATAAAAGTGATGCTGAAAATGGAATGCTTATTATTAAAAATTTGAGTCCAAATACTCCTTATTCAAATTATCAGTTAGTTCTTGGGAATAGAAAACCGACCATTTATGAAGTAGGATCTTTCAAGACTGAAGAAGAATTGGATGTTCCCAACGGAAACTTTAAATCGGAAGGTAAAAACTTTAAAGATGATAAACTGCAGTGCGGAGGTAAATGGGCCATTAGTGGATCTTCCTCATACGTCTATACTAATTATGCAAAATTGAATGTGTTTGAGCCTGACAAATGGGAAACTTTAAATTATTTAACTTGTAGTGATGATTGTCAAAACAAAAATACATGGTATTATGTCCCATCTACTTTTATTGAAGGTGAAAATTGTGTTATACGCACAGTAGGATATAGCAACACTGGGGAGGAACTAGACAAATTTGTATCTGATGTTAAATCTCTAATTCCTATTAGACCAGTTTATAACTACAGTCATTATTACCCATCTTTCTTAAATAAATCTAAGGGTAAATTAGTATATGATTCTAAGAACGATACGGATTTGGATTTTAATTCAAGACCTATATATGTGAAATTTGATTATAATTACGAAAGTAAAGAAGGTGAAAAAGGTATAGCGATAATCAAAGTGTTCGATAATCAAGATAGAATAATTTCTTCTAAAGAGATACTTCTTAGTTCAGGAGAATTTAAAAATGGCACATATGAACTAAGTCCATATGAATTTGGATGTCAAGCTTCACGAATTCAAATTTCATTTGAATCAACTACATCTGAAGATCCTTATATCTATATTCCATCAGGTACTGATCTAGATGAAGGTATAGATTATTTTACCGGCAGGTATGAAAGTTTTGTCCCTGAAATTAATGTTTATAAGGCTGTGGCTATTGGTTCAGTTCTAAAAATTAGTAATGTATCATTAGGATATTAAAAGAATGGATATGAAATTAAATAAATATTATTTATACGGGATTTTGGCTTTAGGATTAGCTTCATGCGCCAATGAGGCTCCATTTGCCGATAATACTAACTTTGGAGAGGGATCTTTTAGCAAATATTCTATCTCCTTGGATGTAAAGGGTGAAGACAATATCAAAATAACTTCCACCAGAGCCTCTACTGAACTTGATTTTGATATTATTTTCATTCCTTTAGATAATTCTGAAGAAAAGAGATATAAATACAGTCAGATGCCGGATATAGTGCCACTTAAAGAGGGTTCCTATGTTATAGAGGCAAAGTATGGCGATGAATCCTTAGACGCCGCTTGGGATAATCCTCATTTTAGCGGTAAATCTCAAGAATTCGTAATAACACGTGATAAAATCAACACTGAACTCGATCCAATTACATGTACGCTTCAGAATGTAATGGTTTCTGTGGTATTTGATGATGACCTTGTCAACAATCACATGGACGGAGACCCTAAAGTGGAAGTATATGTTAATAAAGACCAGCCATTGGTTTTTGGCAAGAACCATTCAGACAATAAGATACCCGGATATTTCAAACACTCTGAAGTTTGCACACTTACAGCAGAGTTCTCCGGAGTGGTGGATGGTGTCGAACTAAAAGAAATCAAGACTTTGGATAATGTAGAGCCGGGAAATCACTACCGTCTGAATTTTGCACGTCATTCATTTAATGGTGAAGATTTCGGACAAGTATCAGGAACCATCGTAATAGATGCCAATGTATACATCCAGAATCTTGAAGATAATATCGATCAACCTGAGGAGAAAGTCTTAACAGATGTAACGTGGCCAACTGAAGAGCCCGAAGACGGTCAAAAACCTGGTGACGGAGATGGTGATAAGGAACCGGAACCGGGACCTGAACAACCCGGAGATGGTGACTCTGATGAAATATTAGATGGTCTTCATGTCTTTGACAATGATAGTGATGCAAAATTAGGTGAACCTTATAAGGTTAACGATAAAAGCAAGATAGCATTGACTTTTACAAGTAAACCCGGTTTCCAGGAATTTAATGTAGTGGTTGAGTCTACAGGAGGACTAACTGAATTGATTGGAGAAGGCTCCGACCAAGGAAAAGGAGACGGTAAATTAGATTTAGTTCATCCTGGAAATTTAAAAGAATTTCTTCAGAAAGTGAATTTATTAGAAGGAGACTCAGTTGAAGGTTTACATAAAGTAGTCTTTGACGTTACAGATTTAATGAGTTTGCTTTTAATGGTTGATGGTACCCATACCTTTAATATCCATGTTAAGGATGAGTCCGGGGAATTAAATGAAAAATTGATACTAATTGTAGAAAAATAAAAAGCGCGTAATCATGAAAAGAAAAAATCATATTTTGACAGGCGCAGCTTTAATGTCTGCAATAGTATTTCTCAATTCTTGTACATCAGAGGATCCATTTGGATATCAAGCTGTAGGGGAAGGTACAATTTCCGTGCAAACACAAATGTATAGTGACGTTGAGTTTTCTACCCGTGCTTTAGATGATGCTACTAAAGACAAGCTGTTTGATGATCTTTTGGTTTATATCGAAAATGACAAGGGTGTGATAAGAAGATATCAGGGGAAAAATGATATTCCTAATCGTATAACTCTTCCTGTGGGTAAATATGCTATCGAAGGGTGGACAGGAGATTCGGTTTCCGCTTCTTTTACAGAAAAATTTTATAGAGGATATCAACCTTTTGAAGTTATAAGTGGTGTCAATACTCCTGTGACATTCAATGTCAATATAGCTAATGTGATTGTGTCGGTAGATGCTTCCGATATCTTGGATGAATTTCCGGAAGTTTCTGTTTCTTTCTGGCATTCAAGGAAATCTCTTGAATTTGATAAAGATAAAGTATCAGAAAAGGCCAAAGGATATTTTATGATGCCGAATGCCGATAAGGATCTTTATTATAAAGTGGTCGTAAAAGATCATGAAGGAAACGAAGTGATACGTGAGAAAAAAATTGAAGGAGTGCAAAGAGCTCACGAATACCAGTTACAACTAATAGTGGATGAACCGGTGAATGACAAAGGGGGAGCATTGGTAAAAATTCAAGTTATCGATATCCCTATCCTTGATCAGAAATTTGAGATTTTCCCCGCACCTTCTTTCAAAGGTATCTTAGGACAGGAGAACATAAATCTTGAAGATCAAATCGTAGCGACTGAAGATCCATTTCAAGATTTCAAATTGAGAGTTCTTGCATATGGAGGTATGACAAATCTATCTCTTGAATTTGATTCACAAATCGATGGATCATCCTCCATCAATGATGTGAATTTACGAGACAGAAATCAGAATTCCGCAGCTGTAGCAGCCTTAGAAAACATAGGCATCACATATTATTCCCCCCAGGATTCTACGATATCGAATTATGGCGGAAAAAATAACACTATAGATATTTCCCAAGTGTTATTCACTTTTGAAGGGGAAAAATTCTTCAAAAACCTACCGGAAAAAGATGATGAATATATTATTAAAGTCAAGGCAGTAGACGGAAGATCTAATGTGAATTATCAGAGCATCCGTATTGCAAGGAGTGAGAAAGCTATTGAAAATAATTTAATAAGTTCATCGCAAGCACCGGCTACCAATGATTCTAATAATCCAATGGCAGTGCTTTCTACATCTATTGAATTGACGGCCACCCTTAATACTAATGAAGCTTCGGAATATGGTTTTGAATACAGAAAATTAAATTCGTCAGAAGAGTTCAAAAGAGTAAAAGCACCCGGATCCAGATCTGATGAAAAAACATTTACAGTCAAGCTTACAGGCTTGGAACCCGGAACTACCTATGAATACCGTGCCTTCTGTGATGACTTCTCAGAAAAACAGACCAAGACTTTCAAGACAGAGGATAAATATATAATTCCTAACAGTAACATGAATGATTGGTCAACATGCTCCGATGTGACTCAAAATACCTTAATCCCCAATGCAAACGGAATCAGATCTTTCTGGGATACAGGTAATCACGGCTCAATGTCGTTAGGAGCTTTAGGAGGGACCAATATAACAACAAATGATGACACCTTCATTCCGGGGAATACTGTTGCCAAATTAAAGTCTCAATTCGTTGGCGTTGCAGGAGTTGTGGGTAGACTGGCAGCCGGTAATCTTTTTGTGGGAGAATTCATAAAAACAGAAGGAACTTCCGGTGCCCAATTAAAATTTGGAAGAGAATATAATGGATCTCATCCCAGCGCTTTAAAAGTGAAAGTAAACTATAGACCCGGAAAAGTGGATTATTCTTCTATAGATGACCTTAAAAAGGATGCAACTGATCAGGCACAAATTTATATAGCATTGGCCAGTTCCCAGGTTGAGCTCAATACTGCCAATGGAATATATTTTGACGAAAATGCCGATAATATTCTTGCATACGGTCAAATTACATGGGATAGTGATGTAGCGGGAGATAATCAACTTGAGGAAGTAAAAATTGAATTTAAATATAAGGATAAAGCCAAAAGTAATGCGGCTAAATATTTAGTCATAGTTTGTTCAGCCTCTAAATTTGGTGATTACTTTACCGGCTCTTCAAAGTCTGTAATGTATCTTGACGATTTTGAACTTGAATATGGAGAACTCCAATTCGAAAATTAAAAATTCTTTATAAAGGTAAGGGAGGATTGCTCCTCCCTTATCTGCCATTATGAAAAAATTTTCTCACATATTGTTTTTAGTTCTGATCTCTTTTGGAATTACGGGTTGTATTCATAATGACCTACCGTTTCCAAAAATCACACAGACTATAACATCACTTGCGGCTGTGGGTCAAAGCCGGGATGCAAATATTGATTCATTAGGACTCAAGGCAACAATATATCTTGAGGAAACAACTGACATCCAGAATGTGAGATTTTCTGAATTTTCTGTATCAACCGGTGGAGAAGCAGATGTAAATCTTCTTGAAGGAAGTTATGACATGATGCAACCTTTATATGTAAGTATCACCAGGTATCAGACCTATATTTGGGAAATAAACGCTATACAGAATATCGTAAGATATTTCACAGTAGAGGGTCAGGTTGGAGAAACAGTGGTTGATGCAGCAGCGTGCCGGGTTATAATATACTTACCGGAGAATGCTGATTTATCCAAAGTAAAAATCGAATCAATGAAACTTGGTCCCGAAGGAATTACTACTTATGTTCCTAATATTTCATCGGGAGAAATTGATCTGACACATCCTCTAAGAGTTGAAGTGATAGCTCACGACCGTACAGAATACTGGACTATTTATGCCGAATTAGTGGAGCAAACCGTCGGAACGGAAAATGTGGAGGCATGGAGTAAGGTAATTTGGGCTTATGGGAGTTGTGAGGCCGATAAAAGGGGTTCTTTCCAATATCGAGAACAAGGTAATGAAGAATGGGTAGATATCGATTCCTCATGGCTTACGCAAAACGGAGGAGCCTTATCCTGTTATATTCCCCATCTTAAGCCCATTACAACTTATGAAGTGAGATGTATTTCTGATGGAGAAAACGGGAATATTATCACTGTCACCACACAAGACACCATGGATCTTCCTGACGGTTCTTTCGATCAGTGGTGGCTTAAAGACGGCAAAATTTGGTGTCCATGGAATGAAGGAGGAACTCCTTACTGGGATACCGGTAACACAGGAGCAGCAACTTTAGGACAAAGTAATGTGGTACCTACTGAACATACAGTTTCCGGAACAGGGCAAGCAGCAGAATTAAATACCAAGTTTGTAGGGCTTTTTGGTATTGGAAAATTGGGTGCCGGATCAATATACACAGGAAGTTTCAAGAAAGTAGACGGTACGAATGGTATTTTGGACTTTGGAAGACCTTTTGACCTCCGTCCTACAAAATTACGCGGTTACTATCAGTATAAGACGGCAGATATAGATTATACCAATTCTGAATGGGAGGATCTTAAGGGAAGACCGGATACCTGTCATATCTATATCGCTTTGACTGATTGGACCGCTCCCTATGAGATTAGAACTAATCCTAATAACCGTCAACTTTTCAATAAAGATGCAGATTATATCATAGCGTATGGTGAATTGCTATATAGCGGCACCATGGATGATTATGCTCCATTTGAAATTGAATTAGAGTATCGGGATTATTTCACTAAGCCATCTTATATTCAGATTACCTGTGCAGCATCGAAATATGGTGACTACTTCACAGGTGGAAATGGGGCTGTACTTTATGTTGATGAGTTTTCTTTAGATTATGATTACTGATATTTGAGATTGCTTGAAGAAAGTCTCAATGTACCAGGAATGAGTCTATAGAAGTGGAATAATCGGGACTTAATAATGCTCTCTTAATAGCATGCGTGAATTTAACGTTTTTGCCCGTGGCATCTCTTTTGGAATATTGTTGGGAAGCCAATATCACCGTATCCGAACCGAGTTTGAGATTAATCTCGTCTATAGCATCAGAAATTGTTCTGTATTTTTTACTTAAAATATCATTGTATTCAAATAGATCCGGCTGGATGGCATGATCCGAACTTATATCACTCACCATCACACCTCCACGCTTATAACTAATACCCGGAAGAAATATCTTTTCCAAAATATTGAGAGAAGTTGCCACTATTTCAGGAGTTGTGGAAGTTGGGGTATTGAAAATAAATGATCCACTATTGGAATATTGGGGCAGATCTTCGCGAAAAAAATTAGATTGAACAAACACGGTGACCATCCCACACACCGTATGCTGTCTTCTAAGTTTCATTGCACACCGAGAAGCATAGTTGGCTACATGTTCACGAAGTATTTCAAGATCAGTAATCATATCGGGGAATGAACGGCTTGTAACGATAGTCTGTTTTGTTTTCGTGTCCATCTCATCAACCCCAATTACATCATGACCACGAAGTTCAAGCCAGGTTCTTTCTCCGGGAACATGAAACCGTGTCTTCACCCAGGCACGTTTCTTTTGAGTGAAATCATAGGCTGAGAAAACTCCTTCAAAATTAAGTTTCCGAGCTATGCGTCTGCCAATACCCCAAACGTCTTTTACGTCAAAGAGCTTTAGGGCTTTTATACGTTGTTCTTCTGTGCCTATAACACAACATTTGTTATATCCGGAATAATTTTTGCCAAACCTTCCGGCCACCTTAGCTAATGTTTTGGTGGGAGCTATACCGATTGTGACCGGAATTCCTGTCCATTTATAAACTTTCTTCGCTAATTCTTCTCCAAATTTTTTCAGGTCTTCTTTCTCCATACCATGAAGATCAAGAAAACCTTCATCTATTGAATATTGATGTAATCGTGGCACCTCTTCCCTAATAGTGGCCATGACACGTGCCGACATATCACCATATAATTTATAATTAGAGGAAAAGGCTGTGATGCCGGAGTCGGGATATTGTTCAAGCAATTGAAAATAGGGGAGACCTAATTTTATTCCCATTTTTTTTACCTCGCGGGATAAGGCAACGACACAGCCGTCGTTGTTAGACAAAACTACAACAGGCTTTCGGGTTAATTCAGGTCGAAAAACCCTCTCACAGCTACAAAAAAAATTATCACAATCAACAAGACCCCACATACTAAACAAAATTAACCAAAATATAAGCGTTATGGGATAAATATCAGTTAAATTTGTAATCTTTTTTACAAAATATTGAAAATTAATTTAAATCTCTTTTAAGAAGAAATCATTTCTATCAAGGAAAGCCCGAAAATGCATATAAACGGCGAAGGAATCAGACTTACCATTCATAGGTATATAGCAATAGTATCTGTTTTAATAGTACTTACAATGACAGTGCTCGACGGCACCGTTGTAAATGTGGCGCTTCCTATCCTTGCTACAGATTTTAAGGTTTCTGATTCACAGGCAGTCTGGTTGGTTACTATATATCAATTAATAATCACAATGCTCCTGTTGCCATTATCTTCCTTAGGGGATATATATAGTTATAAACGTAATTATCTGATTGGAATCCTTATTTTTACATTGGGATCGGCCTTCTGTGCACTTTCACAAAATTTTGCAATGATAGTGGGAGCCAGAGCTTTGCAAGGTATCGGAGCCGCCTTTGTTATGAGTATGAATGTGGCTCTGGTAAGATTAATATATCCTCCTGAATTCCTTGGAAGAGGTCTTGCTTTAAATGCTATGGTTATAGCTATAGCATCTGCCGCAGGACCAACTTTAGCGGGAGCAATATTATCGGTTGCCTCCTGGCAATGGCTTTTTCTGATTAATGTTCCTTTTGGAATTATTGCCTTTCTGATGGGTTATAGGTTTCTTCCACAAAATCCTTCACGAATTCATAAAGTAAAGTTTGACTGGTTAAGTGCCATCGCTAATATTGTTGTATTCGGGTCGATATTCTATTCTTTAGGAAATTTTGCCAGAAAAGGAGACGTAAGTCCCAGTGTGATTTTATTAGTATTCGGATTAATAACAGGAGCTTTCTATGTAAGGCATTTGAAAGGTAAGGAAAATCCCATGTTTCCGATTGATCTTTTGAAGATAAAACTATATTTATTAAGTGTGCTTACTTCAACAAGTTCCTTCATCGGACAGAATATTTCCATGATAGTATTACCCTTCCTTTTTTTGAATGGTCTTGGGTTTTCGGAAATTACTACCGGACTTTTAATGACACCATGGCCTCTTGCCACCATGATAGTTTCGCCATTTGCTGCACGGTTTGTAGAAAAACACAATGCCGGTGCCACTGCGGCATGTGGAATGTTTGTATATGCATTAGGAGTGGTTTTCTTAATGTTAATACCCCAAGAGGGGGTTTCCGAATGGAACATTGCCTGGAGGATGGCTCTATGCGGATGCGGCTTCGGAATGTTTCAGACTCCTAACAACATAGTGATGATTTCTGCTACGCCGGTAAATCGATCAGGAGCTGCCGGAGGAATGCAAAGCACTGCACGAATAGGTGGTCAGACATTAGGAGCCACAATTGTGACTTTGGTTTTTGCATGGATGTCTGTACCTACGGATGCCGGTAGTATTTCTAATGGAGCTCCCGGAGTACGGACAGGATTAATTATAGCTTTATGTTTTGCCGTGTTGGCCGGGATATTTAGCTTTAGCCGTGTAAGTTCAATAAAGAATCAGAAAAGCAAGCCAGGGTAAGATAGAAGAGGGAAAAATTAGAAATCAAGTTTGAAAAATGAGAAATAGTTGTTAATTTTGCAATAGTTAATGGAGTGATGCTCGAGTGGCTGAAGAGGCACGCCTGGAAAGCGTGTATACGCCAAAAGCGTATCCCGAGTTCGAATCTCGGTCACTCCGCCCAGTAAAGCCTGAAAAAACTCAGGCTTTTATTTTTTAAAAGGAATGACGTTCCGTAATTTTCTTGGTATAACCTTGATATTTTTTAACATCAGGCGTCTTTTAAGAGGTTTTATTGCATTTAATTGTGGATTATCAAATAGTGAATTTCTATTTTAAGGATGCAAATGGAGGGAGTGGTGACATGACGTGATCACATATCCTTCAGCATGATTTATAATAGTTTGGAAAGAAGAAGGATTGTTAATAAGAATATTTTGAATAGAAGTGCGGTCATCTAGTCCTTTCCCGGTCAGTTTATAATAACTTTCTTTCCTTGTCCATAGAATGGTAAATGCAAGAGCAGGATCCGAATGATTTAAAATACAGTCCATTTCTTGAGGAGAAGAAATATAAAGAGCTAAATCTTTATCGAATGGATTGATACATTCTACATCTATGCCAACGGGATTATCAGAAATAATACAAGCCACTGCCTTTTTGCAATGGCTTATATTGAAATGAATATTATTCTGAGATGCAAAATAGGGCTTTCCATATTGCCCGACGGATATTTCCGGTAATTCTGAAAAGCCATATTTGTTTTGTAAACCACTTAGAAGTAATTTACGACTTATTTCTGATTGTTCCTTAAGACTGGTTTCCCTTTTTAATTCCTCAATATATATCATTTGATATTGAAAAGAGAGGAAAATCCAGTCATTGTGAAAACCTTTTTTATGTTATCATTGAGATTTTCAAGAGTAAGGGAATTCCCGTTTGGTTTGCAACTTTTAAGAAGGCTGAGGAATAACCTTAAACCACTTGATGAGATATAATTCAAATCCTTGCAGTCAAGTGTTATATTCTTATCTTTTGCTGTCAGCAATGGCTGGAATTCTTTCTCTGTTTCAAGAGCTGCCGATGTGTCAAGATCTCCTGATAAATTCACAAGAATATTATTCTGGTTCTCAGTAATTGTTGTTTTCATATCCTTAGTTTATATTTTGGGTTCAGAATTAAATGATTTGGTCATGGAAAGGATATTAAGATTGCCAACCCTTCGGTAAGAAATTGAATCAGTTAGTTCCTTTACCAGAAACAGTCCCAGTCCTCCAATTTCACGAAATTCTAAAGTAGAATCGATATCGACTTCTTTTTCAACAGTGGGATCAAATTCTCTGCCATTATCTTTAATCTCCACTAAGATTTCCTCCGGCTGAAATTTCAGACTTACAATTATTTTTCCTTTCTCGTCATTATCAAATCCATAATTTATAGAGTTGGCAACTACCTCTTCTATCGCCAGTTTCAAATCATTTATAAAATTATCCGGTAATCCCTTATTTCTGCATATTTCTTCAACAAATTTATTTAGATTAGAAATTTCAGAGATTTCATTTCTCAAAGTTATAGATTTTTCTGTAAAATTATCAGAATTAAGGAATTTGAAGGCCATTAAAGTGAGATCATCGCTTTGTTCTGCTTTTCCCACAAATTCTTTTACTTTTGTTTTTATAAAATTAACCAATTCCTTAGGGCTTGTATCGGGATG
Organism: Muribaculaceae bacterium; assembly: GCA_022509185.1. Taxonomy (GTDB): domain Bacteria; phylum Bacteroidota; class Bacteroidia; order Bacteroidales; family Muribaculaceae; genus Lepagella. The sequence continues at coordinate 91,027 of JAFLTS010000005.1, forward strand.
TGATGAATAAAACTGACTTAGGTATTCAATCATTCTTTTCTCTCCAAATTCCTGCTTCTTTTCATTCATAGCTTCAGTTAGACCATCCGTATAAAGAAAAATTAAGGAGCCTTTCCTCAATTGAACCATCTGAGATTGAAAATCGAATCCGGAAAAAATACCAAGAGGAAGATTAGGGATCACATTTAACTCCGTCACTCCATTAGAATCCAGAATATAGGGAGCATCATGTCCAGCATTACAATAATTAAGCCTGCCGGTTTTCATATCTAAGACCCCTAAGAAAAGAGTAACAAACATATCCCGCTCATTAAATTCGATGAGAGTATTATTCATTCCTGAAACTATTTCAGAAGGAAAGATAGATTCAGCTGCCAAAGCACGGAATAGAGAACGAGCCACAGCCATAAACAAAGCAGCCGGTACACCTTTCCCACTTACATCTCCTATGCAGAAATAAAGATATTTTCCTTTTATAAAATAATCATAAAGATCTCCGCCCACTTCTTTAGCCGGATCAAGAGAAGCATCCACTTCTATAGTTTCATGAACACTTTCTATAAAATCAGATTTTGGTAGCATTCCCAACTGTATTCCTGAAGCAATCTCCAGTTCACTTTGGATACGTTCTCTTTCAGATGTTACTTTTTCTAATTTCCTGATATTTAAAATAGCTCTGACAATAATCAAAACAAGAATCAAGAATCCCGCGATACTGAGCCATAAAATGGTGACCCTCATCTTATGGAAATCACCAAAAATCTCCTTCTCGGAATTAATGATGGCTATAGACCAGCCTGTGTCTTGATCCACGGGCATATAGTAGGTGAGATATTTATCTCCTTTTTTATCGATTATGACGGTTTCGCCACTTTCTCCCGACATCATACCTTCGTTAAGTGGAAGAAAGGTATTGTTATCATAAGCCTCACTCATCTCAGGTATGGTCTTTAGCAGGAAATTACTATCAGCTATCGACATCAATTGTCCCGTTCTTGAAAGGAGTACATGATAACTTGACGGATAAGCATATTCCGCTGCAAGAACCTCATCAAGCCAATTGAGTGAGATATCGGCATCCAATACAGCTACAATTACACCCTCCTTATCTCTAACCGGAACGGAGTAAGTGGTCAGCATCATTTTTGCACCATCTTTGTCAAGATAGGGATTGGTCCACATGGGTTTCCCGGTTTGATAGGGTGTTTTGAAAAATTCACTTTGAAAATAATCATGGTCTTCCGATCCAAGTTGCATCATAGAAATATTTCCAAGTGAATCTCTTACCGCGTAAGCCTCAAACCAATGTCCTTCCTTAGGGAAATAGTCCTCTATAAAGGAAACGGAAACACCGGTAATCTTAGGATTAAGTTCCACAATGTTTTTGGCCACTCCATACATAGAATCCGGTTGAGTCAAATTCCTTATCACATCGTCAGTGTGATTTCTCACTGCAGTTTCCACTTCGTTGAGAATTCCCCTTATTGTGAGGCTTTTTGCAAAGAGTTCATTTTGCGAGCGAAGCCTCACATCCTCATTTATTTCTTTGCGTGTGAACTGATATTGGATTATATAAATGGCAATAAGCAACAAAGCTGCTACAACGATAAGAATTATACCGTTGGCACCGATTGCCTCATTTATCTTTTTAAGAGCCCCTTTTTCTCCTCCTAAAGAGGGTAAAGAGAAAGATAACTTATTGTTCACTACTTAGATTTGTGTATTCAGGTATTTTCCCACCCTTCTCATTATGAAGCATAGGTTTCAAAGAATAGGTAACCTTGGCCCCTAAGCATCCGCTTTCATGGAAATATTCCTCCAGTTTCTCGCTCAAACTTTTCAGTACCTGATCCGGATCCGTTCCGGGATAACATACTCCTCTTATCTGAAGTGTATCAGGCGCGGTCTGTACTACCTGGAATTTCATAAGTCCGGGCCATACTTCCGCTTTAGTTATTATAAATACCATTGTGAATTTCTTTCCGGCAAGTGTAAAAGACTGGAATGACCTACCGTCAATCTTCAGTTCAGGTAAGGAATTGGAATCTTTTGCCGGCAACACTTTAACACGGTCACCAACATAATACCGGATAATCGGTTGAACATAATTACTGAGATCAGTTACAAGAATTCCATGTGAGAACTGACTAGTGTCTTCTACAGGCTGAAGATTCTCATTCACCGGCTCTATAATCACCCAGTCTTCGTTCAATAACATAGTCTGACTTCTGTTAGCCATCGCGATCTCACCGCCTTCCGTCATACAGTAATTGTTGATTATTGGACAACCGAATGCCTCACATAATTCCTTATAGCCGGCATCAGGAAGTAATTCGGCTGAATTGGCTACCAACTTCAAGTCTGCTTTTAGCCTTCCCTCTTTCTTTTCCTTTGCCAAAAGAATCAGAGAGGAGGAGTATCCGGTCAGCACATCAGGTTTGAATTCATTGAGACGGTCTACAAGAGTGTCTATATCTTCCAATACCGAAAGCGCCATCATATTATGAGTATAATCAGGGAAAGCTGCCAGTGCCCTTAAATATCCGTTATAACTTGAAGCACCTGGAGATGTGTGGATAACAGTGGCGATACGATACTTAGAAGGGTTGAGGATATCCGGATCTATTCCCCTCATTAAACGCAGGTTAACTAACGCCCCATGAATCTTGTTATGATAATCGTCTCTTACCATCATAAGAGGTTTCCCGGTTGACCCGCTCGTCTGCAATGCCGTATACTTACCATTGAGCAAAGAATTATCAGAAACATCTCGATCGAGATAATTTCGAATTACTTTGACATTTAACTCAGGGTCAGTGAGCCATGCATCATAATTATCCTGCATATCTTTCTTTGTAGTGATTGGCAGGTCGGAAAGAGTGAAATTATCGGGTAAATCCTTATATAATTCTTTGAAATAAGGGGAATTTTCCCTGACATATTCCACTAACTCGTGAAGACGTTGATTCTGCAAGTTTAGGCGTTGACTAGAGGTGATTTTCTCACCTTCTTCAATCAATTTCACAGCATCTTTATAATCAATAGTTTTCATGCGTAATAATTTTGGTTAGCTATTGAATGCAGGAGATAAGCTCTAACAATTTTAATCGAAGAAACCGAGTCCTTCAATCGCTGATATAAATTTGTCTACGTAATCCCAGGAAGTGACTGACCAAGAGAAACCGAGACGGTAGAGTACCTGCATAGTATAAGCGTTCTGTCGAAGCACATCAGAAGTTTTCTTACCTTTTGCCATGTTTTGATAAGCAAGGAGGCTAGACAACTGCCGCGCTTTGGCTGGATCTTCCTTAGCTTCATCCAGAGCTTTTGAAAATTTATCGATTTCCACGAATTTCACACCCTCTCCGATGTGCCTTAATTCGCTCAGCACATCACCAAACAACACATTATGATTGTTGTAAGGATGGAATACTATACATTCTTTTGGTGTGGTTGAGAGTGTTATAATAGCTTTGGCCACCTCGTTTATCGGTGAGAACTCAACAGTAAGGTCTCTTGATTCAAAAGGACAACAACCAAGCATGTTGTAAACTTTCAATCTACCCATGAAAGAATTTGTCTGGAAATTCACCTGGAATTCACCATCCGTGCTTCTTGGTGCAAGATTTCCAACTCTCATAATCTTAGCCACCAGGCCCTTTTTAGCAACAGTTTCAAGAACCAATCTTTCAGCAAGGAATTTGGAGAGAATATACTTATTACCAAGATATTGACCCATATAAAGCTTCTCCTCGTTGAAGATATTACCCGGAGCGGGGACACCATTTACACTCATTCCTCGTGTACTTGCGGTAGAAATTTGAATCATCTTTGCTCCGGTAGCAAGGCAATAATCAATACAATGTTCAACACCACCTACATTGACATCTTCTATTTCGGTACCTTCGGCAAAATGTTTAACAATTGCTGCACAGTTTACTAAAGTATCAGTATAAATAGATTTATCAATTGGTGAAGTGACATCTCCCGGAATTATATGCAATCTGTTCCCGAAAAGCTCATCGAATGTATTTTCGAAATAATAAAACAAAAGGGTTTTCAATCTTTCTTCCGCTTCTTTAATCTCTTTAGCCCTTACAAGACAATAGATTTCAACAGCATTGGAATCTATAAGTTCTTTAAGGATATGAATACCAAGGTATCCTGTTGCTCCTGTAAGCAAAACTTTACCAAGATTAAGAGATTCACCTAAACGGAAGGCCTCAAGATTATTTTGTTTCAGGACTGAATTAATAGCCGAATAATCATAATCTTTCACTTCATCTTTCTCTTTGTCTTCATCAGAAATTCCGAGAATAAAATTAGCGAGTTTCCGAGGCGTGGGATTAGCAAAGACATCTCCATAGGCCACATTATATCCAAGTTTGTCAGTTTCAATAATCACACGGGTTGTAACAAGGGAAGTACCACCCAATTCATAGAAACTATCATTGGCCCCAACTTTATCCAGCTTCAAAATCTTAGCAAAAATATTGGCTATGTTCTGTTCCGTTTCATTTGCTGGAGCCTCATATTCACCGGATAGGGCAATTTCCGGATCAGGAAGGGATTTAACATCGGTCTTGCCATTAGGTGTAAGAGGGAACTTTTCCATTTGCAGGTAAGCGGTTGGTACCATATATTTAGTTAGATTCCTACCTAATTCAGTTTTAAGTTCCGTGATATCGATTTTATGGTCTGCTACAAAATAAGCTGCTAAATGCTCCTCTCCCTTAATCTTTACAATTTTAACGACCACATTCTTCACTCCCGGAATAGAAGCTATAGCCGCTTCCACTTCTCCGAGTTCTATTCTCAATCCACGAAGTTTAATCTGATTATCGGTTCTTCCAAGGATTTCCACATCTCCTTCTTGAGTCCATCTGGCATAATCTCCCGACTTGTAGATTCTCAAGCCTTGATAATCTATAAATCTTTCTGAAGTCATTTCCGGAAGATTATTATATCCTGTAGCTACTCCTAAGCCTCCTATATATAGTTCTCCCACAATTCCCGATGGTAGTTCATTACCATCTTTATCTACCACAAATTCGGTGACATTCAGAAGGGGTTTCCCGACACTCACATGATCCGTGTGAGTGAGGTCTTTACAATTCGATGAAACCGTGATTTCAGTGGGACCATAAGTGTTAAAAATTTGTGCCTCAGGAGCTGCCGAACGAAGTTTGTCAAGAAGACCGTCAGCATATTTTTCACCCCCACACATAATAACTTTGCACTGGCCTATAGCTTCTGCGAAGGCAGGAAGTTCCATAAACTGAAGCATTCTTGAAGGAGTAGTATTGAATGCATCGGCTTTCGTTTCTCTAAAGAGTTTAGAGAGTAAGATGGGGTTGGTCGTTTCCTCTTCATTAGCGAAAACTAGTGTAAGACCATTATTTAGAGCTGCTCCTATCTCTTTAAGACTCATGTCAAAAGATATAGTAGTGATTGAGAGGAGGGTATGAGCTCTTGTTGCCAATGCATGAATATGAGTATTGGCTGGATTGTCAAGCAGATAATTTGCAATACTTTCATGGCGAAGCATCACACCCTTCGGCTTGCCTGTCGAACCTGAAGTATAGATAAGATAAGCTAGATCTTTAGGAGTGATTTCAAGAACCGGTCGGGACTTATCTCCTTCAAGAAGAGTCTCAATGTCTATAGCGTTTGAAAAATCTTTGAGACGGTCGGCTGTAGTAATTACATAGGTAGCCTCGCTATCGTTGAGAATATGTTGTATTCTTTCCACGGGATACTCCGGGTCGCACGGTATGTATGCACTTCCAGCTTTCATAACTCCATACATCGAGAGGATCACTTTCGAAGTCCTCGGTAGCAGTAGAGCTACTTTACTTCGTGGAGTCACCCCAAGACGAATCAGGTTATTAGCAATGCAGTTGGCGATATCGTCAAATTCCTGGTAGGTGTATTTGGCATCGCATGCAATTAAAGCCGGGTTGGATGGTGTGATTTGTGCAAAATATTCCACTGCCTCCTGGAAATACTGATATTTGGGTTCAGCAATAGCAACGGTCCGGAATTTTTCGAGTTCCTTTTCGCGTAGTTCGTCTACAAGACTCACATTCTTTATCAGTTTTGAAGGATTTGCAAGTATATGATCTGTTACTATTACAATACTCCTTGCTATACCTTCCATAAGTTTCCTACTATATAATGCATCATTATAGAAAACCACAACGGAGGGCTTTCCATCAGAAAGCTCAATATGAACAGATACCTTGAATTTAGCTATATCAAGTTCGAGGCTCTCCATATCCTTAAGCTCCGGGAACTCATTATTACCAATCACCCCTAACTGGTATTCATATACAATTTCAGGCTTATATCCAAAGTCGGCTGCAATTTTTGCAAATGGATACTTTTCATGGTCCAAAACACCTCTGAATATTTCCGCACACCTCCTTATAAAGGATTCAGAAGATTCATCTCCTATCTTTATAGCAAGAGGAAGGGTATTAACGAACATTCCGATAGTGTCACCTGTACGTACATCGCTACGTCCACTACTGATTGTAGATAAATATACATGAGAGTCGTTGACATAGCGAGAAACGGTGTAGAAAGTTGCAGCCAGCATTACAGCTGCCGGGGTAATTCCCATATTGCGTGCAAAACTTTCTACTTTCTCCAGATCAAAAGGAGAAGCAACGTTTTTAAGCTTACCTTCAGCCTCTTTACCCTTAAGGTCTGCAGGGATCTCACTAACATTCTCAAGTTTGGAAAGCATTCTTGCATAATATTCCGCATTCTCTTTGAAACTATCCGATGCTTCGAAATCCTTTTCATCAGCAACATATCTTGTATAAGGATAAGCCTCTTTTTCAGGAGCCTTTCCATCAAGAGCTTCCTTAAGCTGATGCAGGAAAATATCTAAAGAAGTTCCGTCGAATACCAAATGGTGAAAATCGGTGAGAAGATAATTTCCATCAGGTGTTTCTACAACCTCGAACCGATAGAGTGGGCCGTTTGAGAGATGGAACGGCTTTACAAATGATTTTTTATAGTTCTCCAGCTCCTTATGACTCATTTGAAGCACTTTCACCTCCGGCATATAATCTTCAATGACCACTTGCATTACACCTTTTTCTGTATTTTCAAAACGAGACGCAAGAGTCTGATGAGCTGAGACAATATCTTTCAAGGCTTTTACAAGTTTCTCAGCAGATATTTCTTTTCCAAATCTGAACATTGCCGGAATATTATACGTAATGTCGGCCGGCCGTTTCATACATTCAAAATATACACCTGTTTGTGGGAAGGAGAGGGGAGAGGAATTAAGTTTGCTACTTTCCTCTTTCTTTCCTTCTTCTTTTCCAAAATCCGCATTCAGAAGTTTGTCTAGAATAATGTTCTCCACAGTTTCAATACTTCCACCATTAAGGAGAGCTTTGGAGTGTACCTCCACACCAAATCTCTTAAAGATCTGAGAAGCGAGTTTTATACTAAGGATCGAAGTGAGTCCCACATTATTGAAAGGAGTTGTTACACCGAAGCTTTCATGCCCGAGAACTTTCCCGACAATCGCCATAATCTCTTTTTCAAGGATATTTAAAGGTCGATTGTTATCGGGCTCCTCGACTTCGGTGTTAAATTCGGGTTCCGGTAAAGCTCTCTTATTAACTTTATGGTTCTGGTTAAGCGGAATTGAATCAATCTGCATAGTAACCGCCGGTACCATATAAGGTGGCTTTCTTTCTCGAATGAAATCATTAAGTGCATTAACATCCACCGGGGAATCACTAACTACATAAGCAGCAATATACTTCCCTCCAGAAGGATGATCGAAGGCAACTACGGTTGCGTTCCTTATCCCTTCGAATTCTCGTATCACTGCTTCAACCTCGCTGAGTTCAATACGGAATCCTCTTATCTTGACCTGCCCATCACTACGTCCTACAAAATCTATATTCCCGTCGGCTCTATATCTCACCATATCACCGGTTCGATATACTTTAATATATTCTGAATCTTTATGACCATCCCTGGTAAAGGGATTCATTATGAAAACCTCAGCTGTCTTTTCAGGCCTGTTAAGATATCCTTCCGCTACATGAGGCCCTGCAATCCATAATTCACCGACAGCACCAACAGGCAATCGTTTCCCTTCCTCACTTACAATATACCCTTTCATGTTGTCGAGTATTTTACCGATAGGTATATCTGTCTCTCCTTTCCTTAGAGGATAGATAGATGAAAGGATGGTACATTCGGTTGGCCCGTAGACATTGTAGGTTTTATACCCTTCAGGAACCGGAAATGAAATGAGTTTCTCACCCCCCATGCTTAGATATTTCAGCGAAGTCTTTTCGATATCGGATGCAAACTGGCGCCCAACCTGAGTCGTCATGAACATATGAGAGACATTGTTCTTCACTAAGTAAGAATTAAGCTGCTCCATGTCTAAACGAATGTCTTCCGGTACGATACAAACAGCAGCTCCACGACATAAAGCCGGATACATATCCATCATATTGGCGTCAAAACCGTAAGACGCATAAGCTCCAACACAATTGCCCGGTTGCAGGTCATAATAGCTCACATACCAGTCGATAAAACAAACCATATTGGCATGGTTTAACTTAACACCTTTGGGTACACCTGTAGAACCGCTTGTATATAAAAGAGTAAAGAGAGTATCAGGAGCGACCTTTTCACGGTGTGTTCTTTTAAGGATGCTCCTCTCTATACCAGAAATATAAAGCACTTTGCCCTCATATTCATCGAGGTATTGGTGAAGTTCCTCTGTGGTTATCAAAAGTTTTGCACCGGAATCTTTCACCATGAAATTAAGACGGTCTTTCGGATAAGTATGATCAAGAGGCTGGTATGTACATCCCGTTTTTAAAGCACCTAAAGATGCCATTACCATCCATTCACTTCTCGGAATTAGAATACTTACAATATCACCATTCCCGAGACCATGGCTTTCAATCTCTGCGGCTACCTTATCTGTGACCAGGTCAGTATCTCTGTAAGAAAACCTCTTATCCTCATAGATTACAGCAATATTCTCGGGATATTCTTCGACCGCTTTTTCGAACAGACTTATCACACTTTGGGATTTGTCGTATTCAACTTCCGTGTTATTGAAGCTATCCAAAAGCTCAATCTGTGAAACTTCAGTTATCTCGATTTCGCTCATCAGGTCATACTTCATTAACGATTTAAGGATTGATGCAAAGCTTCTTGCCATCTCTCCGATGAATCCATTGGAGTATCTGTTACACATATATTCCACATGAAGCGAGAGTTTCCCGTCAATTATAAATACCTGAAAATCGAGAGGTGACCCTGTGGCGTTTCTTTCCATCTTCATCTCTTCCGCTCCGAACCCGAGTAATCCCTCTCTTTCAAGATAATCCCCCTGATACGCAAAAATAATATCGCTATTGATGCCAGTTGAAGCTGCTAAATCAGCAAAAGAATAAATGTCATGGCTCATTGAACCAAACAATTGTTGCTGAATTGACTTCAGGTAATCCTCAATTTTAGTTTCAGAATTCCACTTGCAGTAGACCGGAAGGGTTTTAACCATCATATCAATAGTGCGCTCTACCTTTGAACTTGTACGTCCGTTATAGATAGTTGCAAATAAAGCCTCCCGAGAGTTTACAAATGTACCTAATAATTTTCCGAATGCACCTAGATTAAGGACGTTTGCGGATATACCAAGTTTATTGCAGAATTTCTGAACCGCTTTCGGGGAAAGATCAATATCATAATCAAAAGATGCGAATCTCACATCCTCTTCATGATTGTCAGGTATTGGCAAACTATCCACTTCGATACCACCAAAAGTGTATTCGTACCATTCCCTTGCTTCTTGGTAGACTTCAGAGTTACGGAGGGCATTCTCTTCAAGAGCTATATCAAAACCAGTGAATTCCTCCTTAGGTATTATCTCCCCGGAATAAGCTTTGTTAAGGTCCTGCAGGAAAATCAGCATTGAAGTGCCATCATAGATTATATGATGGAAATCCATAAATAAATATCTGTTGTCGCCTGTGTCAAAAATATTAATCCTAAAAAGATTGTCTTTAGTAAGATCGATGGGTTTAATTAGAGAATCTACTTTAAGGTTAAAATCTTTATCTGAAAGTTTTGTTATTTCCTGTTCATACCTGTTATTTTGAGGTACCATCACCGGGTTACCATCTTTGTCTTCTTCAATTTTGACTTTTAAAAAAGGATGAGCTTCCACAACCTTTTCAATGGCATGGGCAAGTTTATTTAAATCAACAGATATATCAAGTTTAAATAATTGTGGAATGTTATAAGATGCCTCACCTTGTCGAGACATAGATTCTGCATATATTCCGGCTTGTGTCTGAGTCAAAGGAACCGGTGATAAATTATCATGAATTACAGATTGGGAAGCTTTCTTTTCAATTGCATTAGCTATATTCTCAGGCGTGCGTTCTTTATAAATCAGCTTGGATGTAAGATCAAAATTTTTACATAATTGTTGAAGTTTCATAACTTTGATGCTGTCTCCTCCCAGTGAGAAAAAATCATCCTTGATTCCTACCTGTTTCAGATTAAATACTTCAGCAAAAGCATTGCAAATTTCTTTTTCAGCATTGTTCCTCGGAGCCACATAATCAACTGTCAATTCATCGGCTGATGGCGCTTCCAAGATTTTACGGTTTACTTTCCCATTAGGTAACAAAGGAAAAACATCCATTCTGACAAGATGACGAGGAACCATATATGCCGGAAGTTTTTTCTTTAACTCATTTTTGAGTTTTTCAGGAGACAGATCCTCTTCCGGTTTTACAATATAATATCCCACTATAAACTGACTTCCATTGTCAGAATTAAATCCTTTAACTATTGCATCTTTAACTCCATCTACTTTTTTCATCACTGATTCCACTTCTCCCGGTTCAACACGTTGACCATTGATTTTCACCATCCAGTCTTTACGATTGACATATTGTAAGGCACCATCAGGGAGGAGCCGCATTATATCTCCTGTATGCAACCAACCTTCTTTATCATAGAGTTTCGCAGTTTTTTCAGGATCTTTATAGTATTCTTTGGCAAAGTGACCTTTCACTATCAATTCACCATCTTGTCCTTGCGGTAAATCGTTGCCTTCATTGTCAACTATTCTAAATTCAAAACCTGATTCTTTATTAGGGTATCCTATAGGAGTGGCATCATATGGTTGGTCTACTCTAAAAGGAGTAATTCCTCCCACCATTTCACTCATTCCAAATATATTATAAAGTGTATAACCGTCACGGCTTGTTTGATTGGAAACCTTCTCACTTCCTGCATAAACAGTTTTCAAAGAATCTGATTTATTCTTGAAATTACCTAACATAGAAGGACTGATGAAAGTATGGGTAATTCCTTTTTCAGCAATATAATCAGCCATCTTAAGTGGATCAAATCTGATTTCGTCATCATATAGGTGAAGTTCTCCTCCTCCTCTTAAGACTTTGAAATTAATCGTGACTCCCGCAATAAAATACAAAGGTGCTGTTGCGCCCCATTTTTGTGTGGGATCAACAGGCTGTTGAATTCCATAAAGGTTCCCAAATAGAAGGCTTTCAAAGGTGTGAATTATACCTTTAGGTTCTCCTGTAGAACCACTGGTATAGATCAACAAGGCGTTTTCATTCATTCCTCTCTCTTTTCCATTGCTCAATTTTTCATTTGAAGAAGCCAATTGACTGAATAATTTTTCGTCTATTACAAGAGGTGCCTCGCTATGATTTATAATATACTCTATTCTTTCCACCGGATAGGAAATGCTGATAGGAACCGGGGTATGACCAGCTCTCCATATTGCCATCATGGAGGCAATATATTCCAAAGAGGTTGGAAGTAAAATTGGAATAAAAGTATTTTCCGGAAGATTAAGTTTATCTAATGAATATGCTAATTTTTGGATAAGATCGTAAAGCTCAGAATATGTTGTTTGTCGACCCTGTTTATCTACTATGGCTATGTTGTTTCCATATTTTTCGAAGGTTTCCCAGAAGGGTTGGAGAAATTCGTTGATCATGTATATTGAAGTGTTTGTATGTTATCGTTTAAAATTTAGCATTACGACATTTTGGTCGTACATATATTTATAATTTATTGAATCCGCAGTACAGTTCACGAGTTTTAATCCTAACTTTTCATTGATTTCCGAATTGGAATCAGAGCGATTACAACTTAATATTGGATTAAAAGGACGACCGTCATCTTTAAGTAGAACATTTATGTTGTTTTTAAGTATACGGATCCTGACATCAAAATAATGTTTCTCTTTCTTACCGGACACGGCATAATTTAAAATATTATGCATTAATTCTTCACAATTAAGGCGAATTTTATAGGCCGTGAAATCATCAATAGTATTTTGTTGTAAAAATTCAGCAACTTTTTTATCAGCAGAATTTACATCATTCTGATCCATCCTGACAGACAAAGAAAAAGATTCTGTATTTTCTGATTCAGGAATTAAGGTCACTGCATTAATTCCTTTATTAGTATGATGTAACCAAATAGTATATAATATCAGACCAATTAGAAGAGCTACAGATGAAGACGGGAAACCCCACCACATCATAAATGAGTTAATATAGGAAAAACCCCATACAAATCCTACCATTAAAACTAGTTGAAATACACTAAGGAATAGACTCAAACCAATTCTCCCTAATATCTGATAAGTAGATCTTAATAATGCAACAATCGAGTATGGGACTAACATTATAGAAAAGGCTCTTAAAGCATTCGGCAGAATTGATATAGGATTATCCGACCTACTGCCGAATAATTCGCCGAAAAAGTGTGGGAAGATAATTATTGTTACTGTAATTATAGCCAGTGAAGATACCGTATATAGAATACTTTTCCGGTTCAATATCGTTAAACCTTCCATATCTTGCTCACCCACTAATATTCCTCCAATAGAATAAATACTTGACCCTATACCGGTGAGAACCATCTGCATGATCATAAAGAGCTGAAGGCAAACCGACCAGCAATATATGCCTTCCGAACCTTGTGTGTATAAGACGATATAGTTTATCAGTAATATGCAACCGCCCAATAAAAGAGTGTTTAAACTCATAGGGATTCCCTGAGAAATACTTTCTTTCACATAAGATTTCATCCTCTTCCAGTCCGGATTCCATTTTAATGAATTGAATGGTGTATTGAAATGCCACATACAAATCAAAAGAGCAGCAAGATAATTAATTCCTGTAGCCCATGCAGAACCTCCGATACCTAAGTGTAACCACTTGATGAAAACAATATCCAGGATAAGATTTAAAACACTTCCGATAATGACAGCTGTCATCACAATTCTTGGACGGCCATCTACTTTTACGAAGTTTTCTATCACTCCGGCCATCATCATAAATGGTACTGCCACACACATCTCCTGAAGATAGCTCAATGCCAAAGGATATATCTCTTCATTACCGCCGGAAAGGATATCAACTATATAAGGACAAAAAATAAAAGTGATAACTGCCAATAAAACACCACTTCCTGCTGAACTAAGAATAGCAGCTGTGAAGACCCCGTTTGCTGATTCTTCATCTCTCTTTCCTATTGCCTTTGCTGCAATAATACTTGCACCAATTCCGAAAAGTATCATAAGGCAACTGAAAACAGTCAGCACCGGAGTCGTCAGGTTGATAGCAGAAATTGCTGCGGGCCCAATTAGATTACTCACAACAATTGCATCTGTTGTCGTGGCCAATTGAGACGAGACAGCTGCCAAAATCGACCCCCACATGAAGGTTTTTAAGGCTTTGGTGATTATATATGAATTACGAGTTTTCATGAATAATCAATAAAATGCAAATTTAATGAAATAAACCAACTTTTGTTGCTTAATAAATTCCTCCTCATTAAAATAAACCTGAGGTCTTAAGTGTCGGAAGTAATAGAGATTGAACTTTACTCTCAACAAAGTTTTATTCGCCATTACTGATTATATCAGTCTTGTTTGCAAAAGATTGATCAGGAATGGGGTCAAACAAAAAGTTTTTCCGATCTCTCTTATTAGCAAACTGATAAACATAAAGATAAGGAAATATTGTTCTTTTGATCTGTAAATTTCATTAACTTCATAAGGAGATTCATATTTATCCCTCTTTTCTTAGTTAAAATTGAGACGTTACCCTTCGGGAGCTTCTTTTTTCATAAAATCATAATCAAAATTAACTTAAGGTTGTTATAATTATATATTTACCTTTAAATTAGATGATTATGAATATTTATGATTTTAAAGTGAAAAATAATAAGGGAGAAGAGGTATCTTTATCAGAATATAAAGGGAAAGTGCTTCTTATAGTAAATACGGCCACAGGATGCGGGTTTACTCCTCAGTATAAGGGTTTGGAGGAGCTATACAAGAAATATAAAGACAAGGGCTTGGAAATTCTTGATTTTCCTTGTAATCAGTTTGGACATCAGGCTCCGGGTTCGGATCAAGAAATTGATTCTTTTTGCACTCTGAATTATCACACAACTTTTCCCAGATTTAAAAAGATTGATGTGAATGGCGAAAATGCTGCACCATTATATGCATGGTTGAAAAAGGAGAAAGGAGGTATTTTCGGTAATGCCATAAAATGGAACTTCACTAAATTTCTTGTGGACCGCGATGGTAGAGTAGTGGAAAGATATTCACCAACCACACCTCCCTCAAAAATTGAAAATAAAATTCAGGACCTTCTTAAAGTATCCTGAATTATTTGAAATGAAGTAATTGATTAATATTATTATTATAAAAATGAAGGTGTGTCTTATACCATTTGACACACCTTCCTTATATTAACTTTGTATATTTTAACGGTCAATACCTGTAAATTCACCTTGAAGATTGAAGTTTAGGTCAAGTCCATTTGTGAGTTCTACATCGTAACCATTTTTTTCTTTTGAAATTTCATTAATACCATAATCCGGATAATTTTCAGAAACATAGTTGGCAATTGACTCCGGAGCGATACCATCCGGAATGGTCTGACCATTTGGAGCATTTACATCTGTCCAATCTCCTTCTTTATTAAATGTTAATTCAAATCCATTTTCAAGATCTACTTCATATTCATGGTTATTTTTATCTTTTTCATAAATGATGTTAACTATTTCTACATTAGTGAAATAAGTCTTGATAAAATTTTGAGAAATTGTGGGTAATTGATTGAAATCAATAGGTTCGTCCTTATCATCAGAGCATGAAGCAAAAGTTAAACCTAAAATTGCAATAAAGATTGCGGGTCGGATGAATTGTAAAAATTTTTTCATAGATTTAATTTTTTAAGTGATTATATTGAGAAAACAGAAGTTCTGATACAAAAGTTCACTCTTCAAAAGTTTAGAGGTAATAAAGGTAAGCGATTATTTTGCCTTGTAAATTTATATCAGATTTAATGTCAAACGGTTATGAAAAAATATATTCGAGGTTTTATTATTAGATATAAAAAATAATAAGTGGAAAGAGAAATAGTCTGCTGTGATTTTGAACTTATAAACATAATGATAGATCATTTTTAGATCTTCCTTCAGAGCAGAATTACCATTGATTCGGGATCAGAAAGTTTAACACTTTTGGGAATTAGATAAAAAAGAAAGATTCAGAAATACAGTCCTAAATTAGTGTCTTTTAGATTTTCTTATAACAAGAAATCTAAATAAAATATTAATCCTAACTAGTAAAGTATAAAACTAAGAAAATATTGTTAGATAAATAGGGAAAAGGCTTTTATTCTCCTGAAGGTAATTCCACCCATGTGACCATATGATCAGTTGCAGGTATCACTTTAGAAATTAAATCGGAGAAAGATAGTATAATTGAAGCAGTGTTAACGCAAGGATGGCATGCGTAAACATCCACCTTGGAAAGATCTTTATCTATTAAAAATTTAATTCTTTTTTGCTTATCATGAATCAGACCCATTGGAGATACAGCTCCCGGTAAAATATTCAATAAATCTTTCATGTGTTTGGGTGATGCAAAAGATAATCGAGAACAACCTATTTGGGAGGAAAGATATTTCGTTTTGAATTGTTTGTCGTGAGGAGTTATCAGAAGGTAGAACTGAGTCTGCTGTTTGTTAGTAAGAAAAAGATTCTTGAAAAAAGGAATTCCTATTTCTCTTCTCACTTTTTCACATTCTTCCATTGTGAAAGCTGCAGGATGAATTAAAGTTTGGAATTCTATACCCAATTTTTCGAGAAAATCATAAACCGCGTCTTCTTCAGGCTGAATAATGTGAGAACTATCCTGAGGTCTACCCTTGTAAATTTTCATAAATCTACTTTTATTAATACGGTAAAATTACAGATAAATTGCAGGATAATAACTATAGAAGTAATTAAAAATTACAGGGCTTAAATTTCTTATAAATTGACGATCCAGGTAATAGCAATAACTCTTAAGGTCTTGGCTAAAAATCCTTATAGTTAATATTATATTTTTGTTGAGTTCCTGATTCTTTTGCCATAAAGATTATTGTATACTAACTCTGTTAAAACGGTTGATACGTTCTTTCACTATTCGTGCATAACTACGTTTGGCTTTCTCAGGAAGATAACTTTGATTCAAAAGGTGATTGGTCATATCCGGGAAAATGGAAAATTTTTTTAGAATCCGGTCAATACGCTTCTTAACCAAACCAATTTTAATGCCGAATTTTTCAAAATCAAGACGACAGGGATGACCTGTTCTTTCCCACAAATCACTCTTCTCTATTTTACGAGAAAGACCCTCATCGAGTCCGAAATCAGAACCTTCAATATGAAGACAAGTATTAAGGAGATCATAGGCCGGAGCCAAACGATAATCATCACCAACCAATATCAAAGAGAAATTCTTGAGGTGGGCATCGCCATTACCATAAACATAATTAAATATTACCAGTTCAAAAAAACGCTCC
>JAFLTS010000050.1 GCA_022509185.1 Muribaculaceae bacterium
TGATACTGTTTACGCATCGATTTCACAAATTTTGAGAGTGTTGTTTGCTCCATAATTCTATACCTTTACGGGCGCAAATATAGTGATTTATTTCAATATTATACCTTTAGGGGTATAAAATCTATAATTAATCAGAATTTTATACCCTTACGGGTATAATAAGTATAAATAAGAAGACTATAAATCCGACGATCCATTATATGATTATTGCATTCTTATATCGAAATCTCGTTAAATTAAGATAAAATGCTGATAATTAGGGATACAATAAAAGGAGTTGATGTTTCAACTCCTTGTTTGGTAGCCGATCCGGGACTCGAACCCGAGTCTCCACCGTGAGAGGGTGGCGTGCTAACCGCTACACTAATCGGCCGGCAAGATTTCAGGAAACCCTGAAATCAACGCAAAGTTAAATAAAATAATTCAAACTTCCAATTCCTTTGGCTCACGGCTCTCCAAAATTCTAAAATTCAAATTTTGAGAACCCAAAATGCAACCAAAAAGCTGCCTACTTACTATTAAGCCTCAGTTGTCTCCTGAGTTTCAGTTTCAGCTACTTCTTCC
>JAFLTS010000051.1 GCA_022509185.1 Muribaculaceae bacterium
ACAGCAGTGCAGACGTGCTGAAATCCTGTTCAGGAAGTTCCCTGACCTTAAACAGGCTTATGACCTGTATCTGAAGATGATCGACATTTTCAACAAGAAGTGTGACCCTTCGGTGGCACGACTAGATTTTGCCCGTTGGTATCAGCAGGTGGAGGCCCTTGATAACCGGGAATATAACCGTGTGCTCGAAACTTTTGAAAACCACAATGTCACTATAATGAATTATTTTGAGCAAAGGCTGACAAATGCTTCAGCTGAATCTTTCAATGCCAAGATAAAGGCATTCAGATCTCAGTTCCGTGGCGTGGGGGATATAAGGTTCTTTATGTATAGATTGGCGAAACTTTATGCCTGAGTCAGCTCCTCATCCACCAGGAAAATCCGCTGACCCGACTTCTGGGTTTGCAAGTTGGAAAGTTATAAAGTTTTAAAGTTATAAAGTTGGAGGGTTTGAGGGTAGAAAGGAGGGAGGTTATTCGATGGTGTCAGGTAACCGTCGACGGTAAAACTGACGGGTGAAGATGTAAAACATCAGAGTGCCTACGAGCTGCACTACC
>JAFLTS010000052.1 GCA_022509185.1 Muribaculaceae bacterium
GGATAGGCAGGTCTTCTGACTTGTCCCTGAAAGCAACGCCTTCTCGGATGGACTTCCAATGGCATTTTGTTGCAATCTTTACATGGGACTTACAGCAGCGAGTACTGTTCCGGATTCTCACCGGATTCCCTTTTCACCCGACTGAAAGACGGGCACCTATTTCAACTGCAAATTTAACAAAAAATAGATTCTCCTCAAAACAATATTCAAAAAAATCCTTGAAAGGTTAAGTGTGGTTAGCATCAATTATCTTTATTTCTCATTACTTTTTGTAATTTTGTAACTGAGCTTAAAAACGAGACGCTTAAGAGAAAAGGCTGAATGTGATTTTTATATATGCAGATGCGAAGATTCAAACAACAGATTCCGGAGGCAGAGGCGAAGGAAATTCTAAAGAAAGCCACAAATGGTGTACTTTGTCTGACAGATAAGGATAATACACCGTATGGCGTCCCGATGAGTTTTATATATGACGGGGAGAAGTCAATCTATTTTCATTGTGCTGTGTCCGGAAGAAAAATTGATTGTATCAGACATAATTCAAACGCGTGTTT
>JAFLTS010000053.1 GCA_022509185.1 Muribaculaceae bacterium
GAAAGCATCTAAGCGCGAAGCCGTCTCCAAGATGAGATTTCCATAGAGGGTCGTGGGAGACTACCACGTAGATAGGCGGGAAGTGTACGCACGGTGACGTGTTCAGCTGACCCGTACTAATTGCCCGATATCTTTCTCTTGAAAAGGAGAAATAGAAAGCGCAGCCGTTTGGTCTGAGGCTGCTGATGTAAGGGATCGACGAGTAGTCGAAACCGAGGATGTTTTCTCTCAGGAATATACTGCGGTGGTTATAGCGGTGAGGATCCACCTCTTCCCATTCCGAACAGAGAAGTTAAGCTCACCGGCGCCGATGGTACTGCCCCACCAGGTGGGAGAGTAGGTAGCTGCCGTTTTTGAGTCCCCGATTGTCGAAAGACAGTCGGGGACTTTTGTTTGTGCCTTTTTGTGTTATTTCGGATAATTTGCTAAATTTGCGGGGACTTCGAAAGAGGCGATCCGCGATTTTGCGGGAAATAATTGAAAAACTAGTTTTTAATCTTTCATACAATGAGAATTATCCAAGTAACAGGCAGGGAAATCCTCGACTCCAG
>JAFLTS010000054.1 GCA_022509185.1 Muribaculaceae bacterium
AAAATTGCTCCTGGGGTGCCGGCAAATACTTATCAAACGAAATGAAAAATCGCTCTTTTTTAGATTGGGAAAGAGTGATTGTATGTTTTGAAGATAAGGAAATTTGTGGTTACTGTACTGTTGCCAAAAAGGATTGTATTCCTGATGTTTCTTATACTCCCTATATCGGTTATATATTTGTGGGAGAGCCGTACAGAGGAAATAGAATTAGTCAGCAAATGATAGAATTTGCTATGGGATATTTGAAATCTATTGGTTTCGATAGGGTTTATGTTGTCAGCGACCACGAGAATTTATATGAAAAATACGGTTTTACAGTTATTGATAAAAAAATCGCTCCGTGGGGTGAAGAAGAAAAGATTTATATGCAAAAACTGTAAATTGATAAATTTAAATTTGAAGAACTGAATGAATTGGAATTTGTAGGAGTGTCATTTATGAAAATAAAGGCTGTAATTTTTGATATAGGGAAAACTCTTTTTTACTCTCCTTTACCGTTAAATTGGTCTGAATTATATCGCCCTGCCTTTGAAAGTATAGCAAAAAG
>JAFLTS010000055.1 GCA_022509185.1 Muribaculaceae bacterium
GAGCAGGGCTGAGGTTGTACGCATCCATTTTCTGAGGGTCCATGTAGATGTTAATCTCTCGCTGAGGTGCACCAGAGATGCTCACTGTACCCACTCCGTCAATACGGGCAAGAGGATTTGCCACATTGTCGTCAAGTATCTTATACAATGCTTGACGTGATTCCTCTGCCTGAACAGAAAGCAGCAGGATAGGAATCATATCCGTAGAGAATTTGAACAGGATAGGTGTCTGTGCCTCATCAGGCAAGGAACTCGACACCATATCGAGTTTATCTCGCACATTGTTCGTCAGCACATCAATGTCGTAGCCATATTCAAATTCAAGGGTTATAACCGACACGTTCTCACGGCTGTTGCTCGTCACATGCTTCAGATGCTCCACAGAGTTCAGCACGTTCTCCAATGGTCGGGTTACATTGTTCTCTATATCTTCCGCACTCGCACCATTATAATATGTCATCACCATAATGGTGTTAGTATCAATATCCGGATAGAGGTCAATAGGCAACTTTATCAGCGAGAAGATAC
>JAFLTS010000056.1 GCA_022509185.1 Muribaculaceae bacterium
GATGAGGTTCAAGATGAAACTCAAGAAGATGGAACTGACCTTGAGGCAGAGGTGGCACAGTTGCGTGAGAAGTGCGTTGAGTTGCAGGATAAGAACTTGAGGATGATGGCTGAGTTTGATAATTTCCGCAAACGTACTAACAAAGAGAAGTTAGAGTTAATGAATACGGCAGGTGAGCGTATCTTCAAGGATATGCTTCCTATTGTTGATGATTTTGAACGTGCTCGTCAGGCTATGCAGAACACTGACGATATAAACGCAGTGCGTGAAGGTATAGACTTGATATACAATAAGTTTATTGCTTTTCTTGATAAGAATAATGTGAAGACTATTGAAACCGAAACCGCAGACTTTGATACTGAGTTTCATGAGGCCATTACCACCTTTCCAGCTCCGAGCGAAGAACTCAAAGGCAAAATTATTGACTGCACTCAGAAAGGTTATACACTGGCGGATAAAGTGATAAGGTTTGCAAAAGTGGTAGTAGGAGAATGATCTACGATTTTAATATTTACGATTTAC
>JAFLTS010000057.1 GCA_022509185.1 Muribaculaceae bacterium
TTTCATCCCGAAATGGATCCAAAGGAGTCCCGGCCCTCTTGCCTCGACTCCTTTTTTTATAATTCCCGGAAATGAATCCTATGTTTTTGCTGCCAACCCGCCAGGGTTGAATCTGGTTAGCCGTGGGTTGAGGCTAAGCCGGAACCCTCGGTTTAGAAAATCATAGTCCGCAAGGACTATGCCTCTCTCCTCGAAGAGGGCCTATCCTCATCCCCTATCCCTCTCAGTCTTTCAAACAAGTAATCGGCACGATATATATGCCCTTTTCATTTTTATAGGCATATTTCCCCACTCCCACGAGTATCATCATAAAAGAAGGTAGAGACATCTTTGAGAAATCCAAACTTGATTTGAGTTTCAACAAATTTGCTTCTCCCTCTTTAATCAAGTTATCTCCTCCCAATTTTATTTCTATCAAACCATATCTTCCATCTCTTAAATGACATATTGCATCACATTCCAAACCATTCTTATCTCGATAATGATAAATTTTACCATTTATCGGCTCTGCATAC
>JAFLTS010000058.1 GCA_022509185.1 Muribaculaceae bacterium
TGTCAAGTTCTTATATATACATTCATTTACTCTTCTAATAACAACCTTTCTTCTCTATGGGAACTAAGCAATATAGGGAAAACAATATACAATTTTCCCATTAAAGGTTTTTCTTTAAAAAGCCCTCCCTTCAAATCAATATGCTAAGATTTGTAACTCCTGTAATGTTTTCATAAAAACTCTTTATTTTAAGTCACAAGAGATTTCATATCTTTATAATTAGATATGCCAACTAAGGCGCTTCATTGATCCATTTCCCCGATATAGTGAGATAAAGTAGATTATATAGTTACATAACGGGTTATAACCTCTTTGAGGCTTTTAAACAACCGCAAAATTAGCATTTTAGTGCCGAAATCACAAATTCAGAGTTTGGCCGGCCATGGGAAACCATGAGGATTTACTGTTAATCCCATTCTTTCATCATTCAATCTCACTCGCAGGAATTCTTCAAGCTTCTTCCTGTCTCTTTCTAAAAATGGTGATCTGGCTTTTATAAAAACCATACTCAC
>JAFLTS010000059.1 GCA_022509185.1 Muribaculaceae bacterium
AGCAAAACTTTGGCAACAATTTCACATGCTTGAAGAAGAACAAACCTCAATTCAAAAGCTAATTTTAAAGCTAAAAACATAATAACAAAGGATGAGATTTTCTCCCATCCTTTTATATTGTTTTATTATTTTAATTTAATAGAGCTATTTAGTAAGTTTTAATTTGAATTTTTCAACTTGATTTAAATCAGAGGAAACATTAGAACTATTATCTTTAGACACAGTGAATTCTAAAGTAATGGTCTCGTCCGGTTCTCCATTCTTTATAATTTGGCAATAGATCTTTTACATCCACTCCTTTATTATTTTGTCCTACTCCAACAATCCACAATTGTCCGTATTCACTTAAAAGAGGAGCAGTGTTGACTTTCTTTAAAAGTTTAAAAGTTATTGAAACTTCGGGGTAACCATAACTGCTGACTTCTTTTGAAGCTTCTATAACTTCAACATTTCCTTTGAGTTGTGAAGGTAAAATAATATTTTCTGGTCCGAAGGAACTTTCATT
>JAFLTS010000006.1 GCA_022509185.1 Muribaculaceae bacterium
CGGTGTCGCGGAGCTTTCATCTTCCGTCTGTTTGCGACAGCGGTTGCAAAATTACTGCTCACAGCCCCCTGTTTGCAAATATTCCCAAACCAGATACCTGAATCAGTTGCCCTGGACTATGATAAATCGCTGATTATATGCGAGATAAAAATATGTTAAAAAATGTTTGGGTTTGTGAAAATGGTTAATTGCCCGAGGATTTAATATGAAGAATAAATTGAAAATATTATTGATAGCGTATTTTAGCTTTTCGTATCACTCTCCAACAACCCCCTTCGAACACAGCTGTGCCTGAAGTTTCTGTGATTATTTTAGAGGCCCCGTTAGTATCCTCGAGGTCACGCCCCACACACGCATTTTCAAGATATTCTCTTGGATTCGATAGAGCCAGGCTCCATGCCGCAGGTGAATCCGCCACCTTAAAACTCCCGGAGAAACCATCAGTGGTTTCGAGTACAAATACGGAATTACCTACATTAAGTGTACGATCTGCTCTTACGAATATACCTTTCATATTTGCTCTTCCCAAAAAAATTGAACGTACTACAGAATGACCCTGAGAAGGGTTGACAGCTATTTTTGGGAGAGCCTTTTCAGAAGTTATTTCCTCAAGTTTGGATTTCAGTTCGGAATTTTGTCTGTTGAGACTCTCAATTTTTTTATTAAGCATGGCAATCTCTACATCCTTATCGGTGAGCAAGCCTTCCAGATGTTCAATTCTATCTGCATTTTCCGAATCCTCTTCTGAGGGATAATGTCGTCCGTTCTCCTGACCGTTTTTCTTCATTACATTAGCAGCATATACCACCAGAGCTACCACAATAGCTACAAGAATAGCCAATACCATTATATATACCCAGGTATAGTTTGTAGCCTTGTCAATATTAGCATCAGCTATCTCGGCCTCTTCGTCAGCCAGGATTTTAGCTTCCTGATCCTTCATGTCTTGTAATTCCTGAGAAGGAGAGGGAGCTGCCTGGGAGGCCGGAGCGGCTTCTTTATTTTCCCCTGGATTCGCAGCCGGAACAGAGGGAGCAGAAGGTTGCTCGGATTGTGGAGGGGCAATAGTCATTTTATTAATCTGACTCCTGGCACGTATTCTTCCACCCCTGCCCTTTTCAAGCAATCCCTTATCCTGGAAAGCTGTGACTGCCCAATATTCCACAAGTTTCTCCTTATTCCAGTCTTTATAGTCTTTAGGGACTGCAATAGCTTTAAAAGCTTTAAGATTTTCCTTTTCTTTGGGTTTCAACGAAGCCTCGAGATCCTCCATAGTTTTAGGATTAAGGTCATCCAGATAACCCGAGCCATCATTGGCATAACGAAGATAGGCCTTTGCAGCTATGGTTCGTGCCTGCTCCATTTCCTTCTGCGTCACCCCAAAAGCTAAAGCAGGAAGGGAAATGGCCAAAATAAAGAAGAAAGTCTTAAGATAAAAATTCACAACCTTCATAATATATTATGTACAAATCGTTAACCTAATAATTATTATAAATTAAATTTCATCAATCACATATCACGCCTCAACCGGGCCACTGGTATCCCCTTCCTGTCACGATATTTAGCAATAGTCCTTCTGGAAACATCATAACCCCGTGTCTGCATTTCCAATCGTATCTTTTCGTCACTCAGCGGATGGCGTTTGTCTTCCTCTTCTACTATCTTAGAAATTTCGGCTTCAATCTTCCTGTTAGTAAGCACTTCCACTTCTTCGGAATTTTCAGTACCTATTGAATCACTGAAAAAGAACCGCAGCGGGAAAATACCCCATGGAGTGTTGACATGCTTATTGTTTGTAGCCCTTGAAACCACTGATAGATCGTAGCCTGTCAAAGCGGCAATATCCTTTATCATCATTGGCTTAAGCCTGTAAATATTCTGGGTGAGGAAATATTCTTTCTGGATATTTACTATAGCTGTCATTACATTCAAAAGAGTTTCCTGCCTTTGTTTCAATATTTTAATAAAATCCCGGGCATCATTATATCTGTTAATGATGAATTCATTGCCTTTCTTGGCCTTTCTTGAAACGCTGGCATTAAGTTCGGCCATGGCTTCAGAGAAAGTCCTGTCGATTGTAAGTTCAGGTATTTTATTGTTGGTAGAGATAGAAATTTCTCCATCCTCTACATTAACATTAAGATCAGGGACAATAATATTTGAATTATCGAGTGAAGAAGAATAAGCCGCACCGGGTTTCGGATTGAGCGACCGGATGAGGTTGACTGCCTCCTTAACCCTTTCAGGAGTAAGTCTTAATGAAGAAATCAGCTTATGAGTATGCTTCATAGAAAAGGCCTCAAACTGATTATCAATAATATTGAGGGCATCTTTCACTGCAGTAGAGGGTTTCAAATGCACAAGTTGCAGACGGAGACATTCCTTAAGATCGGAAGCGCCAACTCCGTAAGGCTCAAAACCCTGAACAATATGCAGTGCCCTGGCAGCGGTGGCCGGATCTACTTCAATACCGGGACCGAAGGCCATATCATTAATTATACCGCTGAGGGGACGGCGTAAATAACCATTCGAATCTATATTGCCTATAATATATCGGGCGGTGGTTCTCTCAAGATAAGAAATCTTTTTTTCTGATAATTGTCTTAATAAAACATCGAGCAAGGTTTCCCCGGAATCGGGGGGAGAGAACTCGAAAGTCCTGTCTTCGTTTTGATTAGCAGAAGAATAATATCTATATGCCGGGGTTTCTTCATGAGGGAGTTCCTGGTCTTCGTCTATTTCCAGAGCAGGATTTTCCTCGAGTTCCCGATCTATGGCTTCTTCAAGTTCCGGGGCTGTGTATTCCAACAATTTAGTGAACCGTAATTGCTGAGCCGAGAGGCGCATCACGGTTTTCTGTTCCAGAGACAGGGATTGTTCGGAAGCCATTCAGGAAAATTAAACAAAGATTGGATTGCGAAATTAGCACAAATAAATGCATGCAAGAAAAAATAAAGATAAAAAATTGTGGGAGAACCAAAATTTCTTTAATTTCGCACCTTGTAGAGAAATAGCGCATTCACATAAAGAGTTGTGATTGCAAAAGCGAGACTATATAAGTAAAAACAAACATTAGCAATGGCATCCCATAAAGAGAAACATCAGGATGAGACCGCGATCGACCGCATGAACACTCACCTCACTGATGCAAGCACAAGAATAGCAAACAACAAGAAGATTATATTGATAAGCGCAGGTGTCATACTCGTAGTGGCAGCTTTCGTACTCAGCTATCTTTTCATTTATAAGAATCCTCACGTAGAAAAAGCATTTGAGGAATACAACGGCATTGAAACACAAGCCATCACAGATTCAGTGGCAGCTCAGCAATATATGGATATAGCCGACAGATATAAAAGCGACGATGCCGGTAAACTGGCTGCTTTGAGTGCAGGAGAAGCCCTCTATAATGAAGGCAGATATGAAGAGGCAGCTGAATATCTTAAAAAATTCTCCTCTAAAGACGACCTCCTGGAATCTAACGCTTTGGTATTGACAGGCGACTGCTATGTGAACCTCGGCAACTATGATGAGGCAATTAAATATTTCCAGAAAGCTGTGAGAAAGGCTGAGGGAAATCCTCAGATTGTTCCAAGAGTGCTCCTCAAGGAAGCAAATGTGTATGATGCTCAGGGCAACTATGGTAAAGCTCTTGAATGTTATCAACAGATTAAGACTAATTTCCCGCAATTCCAATTGGGTAACGGCATGGAAATAGATGCCTATATAGCACGGGAAATAGCAAGAATGGCAGAATAAGCGATTTATCTCTGAAGTTTTTATTCAGACTTCATAAAATAATAAAACACACTTGCTTATTTTATGAAAAGGGGCAACATCCTTAGGGATGATTGCCCTTTTCTATTGGAATGCTCTTAGAAAAACTTAGAGGATTTGGGGCAAATGCTATGATATTTTATCCTTCTTTAGTTAGCAGAGGTTTTCCCAATGCCCCAAGTTTTGGCCGGTGATGAAGCGCCTTGAATTTTCTACCGTTATTTTCAATAATATGCAATCCGGAATTATCGAGATAAGTTTCCTTGAATTTATCCCAAATATATTCAATAGCTTCGGTTGAAGGATGAACAAGATCAGAAGCATAAAAACGATAATCGCGCAAATCGTCATTTAAAATTTCGTAAGCGGGGAAGTAATCGCAATTATCATTCGTCTTAGTAATCTCTTCAACGGCTAAACACAGAAGAGCCTTAGAGCGCAAATTTTCTGAGAAACCGTCTTTTAGATGGCGTACAGGACTAACAGTAAAAATAATTCTTAAACCTGGAGCTAAAACCTTCAGCCTTTTTATGCATAGATTCCAGGTGTCTGTGATATTTAGGATGGAGAGTCTTTCCCGATAAAAAAGATTTGCCGGCAGTTTATGACAGTTCCCTGCAAGAAGATCGTTTTCAGCCCAATAATAAACAATAGAAGTGCCAAAAGTAACAATCATGTCTGCTCCTTCTTGTAGAGCATTGAGAAAATTAGTTTGACGTTGTCTGAATTCACTGATGCAATCTTCATAAGAAGCAGAAGATATAGAAGAATCAAATATCCGGGAATTCCAAATCCCGTTATAATTGAAAAGAGAATCTTCAAATTTATGCAATCCGGAATCGTAGTCAGCTACCAAAAGAAGAGCCTCTGCAATAGATAGGGGATTATATAGTGTACCGCATGGGTTAATAGTTTTCCATAGGTGTTCTTCCATTTTAGCGGTAATATTTTGTGTGAAACAAGATCCTACCATTATCACAGGCTTATCAGGATGCAGAACTATGGAAGATTTTATTGCCGGATATTCAGTGCGGAATTTCATTCCTTAAATTTAGGTTATCAGTAAGAAAAAGAAATTTATATCTAATTAAATGATTATCCCTTAAAATACCCAAAATATTGGGGACGTACGGCTTGTACCTCTACTTGAATAAATCGTATCTTACTCTTTATTTATCGGGCACATGACCCGTAAGGTCTCTACATTTGAACTGGAGAATCATAATAAAAACATGATGGGCATTATTGCGGATATTCAATTTTAATTATTCTTTATTCATTTCCAGGAGATGCTCCATCATTTCTCTATTATTGTTCAGACGAGGTACCTTCCTTTGCCCTCCCAGCTTATGAGAACCGGCTGATTTAAGCCATTCATCGAAAAGGCCATTGCGAGCTGATATAATTTGTGGGGAATCAAGGAATATATTTCCTGAGCGTTTTGCATCGTAATCAGAATTCAATTTTCTCAATTCAGCATCCAAAGTATCAGCAAAATCCTTAATATTTTTAGGAGGGTTATCCCATTCCACCAGCCATTGATGACGACCTTTCTTGTTTTTTCTTGCATATTCCGGTGCTGCAGTATAATTAAGGATATTAGCATTATGCAGACGACAAGCTGCTGCCATAGCTCTTTCAGCATTATCCTCCATCAACTCTTCACCGAATGCATTTATAAAGGAACCGGTTCGGCCCGCAATTCGTATTTTAACCGGGTTCACTGAAGTGATTCTTACGGTATCACCCAAACGATAGCGCCAAAGACCATTACTGGAGGAAATCACTAATTCATAAGTTGTATCCGGTTTTACTTCCCATAAAGGTATTGGCTCGGCTTCAAGATGATTCACCGGTATGAATTCAAAAAACACATCACGGTCTATAATCAGAAGCATAGATTTATCTTCCGGGTCATTCTGTACAGCAAAAAAGCCTTCTGAAGCATTATAGGTTTCTAGAAAATGCATATCCAATCCTCTGGTTATCTCTTCATATTCGTCACGATAAGGCTCGAAGGAGATACCTCCATGAAAAAATACTTCAAGGCCAGGCCAAACCTGAGCCAAAGACTGGGTCTTATTTTTTTCCAAGATTTTCCGCAAAACCATCAGAAACCAGGAAGGCACACCGGAAATATTTGTGATATACTCTTTGGATGCCTTTTCTACAAGAGCCGGGAGCTTTTGCGTCCAATCAGACATAAGTGCCGTCTGAGTATCGGGTACCCGGAACAATTCAGCCAGTGGTGTAATTCTGTTGATCAAAGTGGCGCTCAAATCTCCCACATGCACTTTCCCGCCTTTGATACCCAAAGTATTAGAAAAAGATCCTCCCAATATAAATCCTTTACCTGAAAACATTTTGCTTTGAGGATTACTATTTATATAATGAGCGACAGAGTCCTCTCCTCCCCGATAGTGATTACCTTTAAGAGAATCCCCGGTGATAGGAATATATTTGGATTTCCCTCCTGATGTACCGGAAGACTGGGCAAAGTCCCTACATACTCCGGGCCAAAGGATATCCGGTTCACCCTTAATCATACGGATTACATCTTCCCGAATATCCTCATAATGCACAAGTGGCACCATTTTTTTATAAGCTGTATAGATATCAGAGGTTTCTAAAATGTCCCTAAAGCCGTTTTTTCGACCGAATTCCGATTCCCGGGCCTTCAAAATGTGATGATGCAATATCTGTCTCTGAATAGATTCCGAATTATCTTTCCACGCCTCCGTACGCTTAGCGATATTCCTGAAATATGTTCTTACTAAAGGTGTGAAATCAAATCTCATACAACCAGTTGTAATTTATTGTTTCTGATTTTCTTTATTTGAACTATTAGCATGCCGGCCGTGACTATTGCAGCAGCTAAATCACAAACCGGATAACAGGCCCATACTCCGTCTAGTCCTAATTTTGGTGGGAGAATGAAAAGCATGGGTATCATAAATATTATCTGACGGGTCAAAGATAGGAAAACTGCTCTTCCTGCCATCCCCAAAGATTGAAAAAAATTAGTGCCAACAATCTGGAAACCCACCATCCAAAAAGTGATAGTAGTAATTCTCAAACAATTTACGGCACAATTTATCTGAGCTTCGTCTTGCATAAAAGCCATGGCAATCACTCTGGGATTGAAAGCTCCTATAAGACTTCCGATAGATGTGACACATACACCACATACTATAGCGAGTCTCAAAGTGGAGAATAACCTATCGTGTTTGCCGGATCCATAATTATAACCCAGGATTGGCTGCATTCCCTGACAGATTCCTATCACAATCATCACAAAAATAGTGACAAAACGGTTAAATACCACAACCGAAGCAATAGCGTCATCACCACCATAGCGTAAAAGAGAATTATTAACTATTGCATTAATCGCAGAACCCGCCACATTTATAAGGAAAGGCGACATACCAATATAAAGAATGGCTTTTATCACTTTCCAATCAAGTTTGAAAGTGCCTTTGACAAAATGCAGGGTAGTATCTTTTTTGAAGAAATGTGACATTACGAAGAAAGAGGTGACGAGCATTGATAAATCCGTGGCAATAGCCGCCCCCTTTATTCCCCATTTAAATCCGAAAAGGAACAAAGGTGCCAGAATCATATTTAAACCTGCCCCGATAAGGTTGGTATACATGGCTCTACCCGGATATCCAGTGGCACGCATGATATTATTATAGGAGAATGTGAGATTCATTAATACCATCCCCGGAAGTATCCAGAGCATAAATTCCCGGGCATAGGGTAATGAATTTGCAGATGCCCCGAAAATTTTAAGAATAGGAGTTATGAAAATAGCGAAGAGGGAAATATAAGTGATACCTATTATAATCGTGAGTTGCACTGAGTTACCTAAAATCACTTCAGCGAGACGTTTATTGTCTTGCCCCATGACAATGCTAACCCTCGTGGCAGCACCGGCTCCGATAAGCATTCCCAAAGCAGTGCCCAGATTCATGACAGGGAAAGTTACTGCAATACCGCTCACTACATTGGGATCGTCGATGGCATGTCCAATTACGATTGAATCTATGATATTATAAACTGCCATGACCACGGTTCCTACCACAGCCGGCAGGCTATATTTCAAGAGAAGTTTCCAGATCCTGGCGTTACCAAGTTCCCGGAGTCTCTCCTGAGGAGTTTCGGTCAGGGCATTTTCGGCCATTATAAATCTTTATTGCAAAATTAAGGATTTATGGGGCATAGTGCAACAAATATCTATTGTAAGCCCTCTTTGAAACATGGTGCAAAAAGAGGGTTCCAAAATTTTGGAACCCTCTATATTTATGATTTCAACTAATATAATTATTCGTCAAAGATGTTTCCGTCTAATTCGGCACTTTCGGGCTTGAAGTTACAAATTCTCCAGGCATAAGCGGCAAGCATAGCACCTACGCAAGGACCAACAACCATTACCCAGAAATTACACCATGATAAAGCGTTGGGATTAAAGATTGCCGGGCCAAAACTACGAGCCGGGTTAACAGAGCAATTATCTACAGGAATACCAACTATATTCACAAGGCCTAATGCAAGACCGATTGCAATACCTGCAAACTTACCATAACCTTTCTTAGAATCGGTGGAACCAAGTACAACGAAAACGAAGAGGAAAGTAAGCACGATTTCTGAAACAAGAGCCATCCAAGCAGTAGCTCCCGGTTGAAGTACATTAGCGGCATATTGTACTTTAGTGAGGCCCTCTTTCATAGCGCCATCAACTACTGCGAGGTCGGCCGGCATAGCTTCACCATATGTGCCATTGATAAGATAAGTTATGCCACCGAAGCTATAGGGGAATACATCGGAGCTAAATTCCACGAGAAGCCATAGGAACCAAGCACCCACTGTTGCACCGATTAATTGTGCTATTACATACCAAACAAAATCCTTAACACTCATTCTGCCACTGATAAACATAGCAAAAGAGACAGCCGGATTCACATGGCAACCGGAAATGTTGCCGATAGCGTAACACAGACACAGCAGGACAAGGCCGAAACAGAGACCTATACCCAAGACGCCGATAGCAGGGCCGGCCAAAACGGCGCTGCCGCAGGCCAAAAGAACAAGAAACATCGTTCCAAGTCCCTCGGCGAAATACTTTTGAATACTATCCATTATTTGTTGTTGTTTTGATTATTGTTTCTCTGATATTAGGTTGAAAGATTTTAACCTTCCTCTTGAAAAAACAAAATTAATTAATTTCCGACAAACGACAAACCTTAAGAAAATTATTTTCTCTTTAATTAAAATTAAAGTAACTTTATATCATGATTCTACGTCGTTATTCCTCACCTGTCGGTTCTATAATATTGATGGTGGCGGGAGGAAAATTAGTGTATTGTAATTGGGAAGATAAAGAATGCGAGGATAAATTTACTTGCCTGAAAAGAAGATTTGAAAAGGTAAAGGGAGCGTCAGACAAGAGAATAATAACCTCAGCTAAAAAGCAATTAGATGAATATTTCAAGGGAGAAAGGAAGGCTTTCAATCTTCCGATATCCTTTAATGACACTCTATTCCGAATGCAAATCTGGGAAAACCTGAAGGGAATTCCATATGGAAAGACCATCACTTATAAAGAACTGGCCTCAACTTCAGGAAATGCCAAGGCAGTCAGAGCTGCAGCTAATGCCTGTGGAGCTAATCCTCTGGCCATAATTATACCATGTCACCGCATAGTAGGCTCCAATGGGAATGGTGGGTATACCGGAGGAAACGATAAAAAAATTTTTCTTCTGAATTTAGAAAGTCTTGAAAGATAAAATTTGGTGATAAGGGCTTTAATTAATATTTTTGCTCAGGTTTAG
The DNA here is from genome assembly GCA_022509185.1 of Muribaculaceae bacterium. Taxonomy (GTDB): domain Bacteria; phylum Bacteroidota; class Bacteroidia; order Bacteroidales; family Muribaculaceae; genus Lepagella. Next base: position 9,609 of record JAFLTS010000006.1, read on the forward strand.
ATTTTATCTTTTTTCTTTATATGAAAACAATAGCAAATTTCTTAAATTTAGTAGCTGCCGGTGTCTTGGTAATCACAAGCGGATGCGTTACAAATGTAGTTGATGAGCCAAATGAAAATAATGATAACAGTGAAAAGATAATTTTGAACCTGACAGCACCGGAAGCTGTAACAACACGTGCCAACAGTGATCATAAATTGCGATTCACGGCTAAGATGTTTACTTTCAATGGGTCGGATATGGATAGATCTTCCATGCAGAGAAAGGAACTATTGCAAGGTGAAAAAGGAGAAGAAGGGGTAGTAGACCAGATAGTTTTCACTTTAGCACCCGGGAACAAATATAACATAGTGGTATTTGCCGATTATATTCCCGCAAATGCCGGTAAAGAATCTGACGGGGGATATAAGGACTATTATTATAACACCCGAGAAGATAGAATGGCGTTTGATATGTATACCACTCCGGGTGAGAGCAATAGTAAGGTTTCAAAAGATTTTTTCAATAATGAAAACTATGATTGCTTCTGCCTTGCCATAACTGACACAAAATATGAAGCCAAGCAAGAGAAACCTATGGTATTGAAAAGAGGAGTTGCTAAAGTGAGAGTAGTAGACACATCCGGTAAAACAGGTAATTACGATCTTACTGCAAGCCGAATTACGCATCATAACAGCATAACTCTTACACCAGGTACAATGGGAAGTATGCAAAGATCTGAAAGTTCTCTTAGCGGCGGAGTCCAACTTTTGAATCAAAAGGCCTTAGAACCGGATAAGAACGGAGAATCAGAATTGTTCTATTACTATACCTGTTCTTCACCCGGTAATGCTAACGGTGCCAATTCAGGAGTGACCAATTCATTGAGTTTTTCATTGACCGGGCCATCTGATACCAAGGCTTATAATCTCTCCGGTATTTCGGTTGCTGCTAACTTTGTGACTAAAGTAGTAGGTGATTTTCTTTCTCCCGTGACTAAGGAGGATGAGCCTGAAGAACAACCCGGTATAGATCCGGATGCAGGTAACATTCTTCTTAACATTTCTCTCAGTGATGAGGAGTGGGGAAATATGAACACCCCATGGAGTTCTAATTAATCCTTTCTTATAGAAAGATAAATAACAATTTGGATTATTATTTGTTATAGTTAAAGAGAAGCCGCTATTAGGGGGCTCAAAATTTGATGTATTAACTAAAACAAATATTCAAATTATGGATAAATTAAGCTATGCATGGGGAATGGCCATGGGCCAGCAACTCAAAGGGATGGGTGTAAACCATCTTAACAAGGAAGATTTTGATGAAGCTGTACATGCTTCGTTTGAAGGCAAAGAAACTAAACTGACACCGGAAGAAGCACAGAAAGTTTTACAGGAATTCCTTCAGGAACTCAACAAGAAGAATGAAGCTATAGCCAGAGAAGCCGGCGATAAATTCCTGGAAGCTAACCGTAACAATCCGGGCGTGCATGTCACTGAATCCGGGCTCCAATACGTTATAGACAAAGAAGGTACAGGGAAACAGCCGGGTCCGACCGATGAAGTAACTGTTCATTACACAGGCAAACTGCTTGATGGCACCGTATTTGACAGTTCCATCAATCGTGGAGAGCCTACTACTTTCCCTCTTAACAGAGTTATACCGGGATGGACCGAAGGTCTTCAGCTGATGAAAGAGGGTGCCAAATATACATTCTTTATTCCTAGTGACTTGGCTTACGGCCCTAACGGAATACCCAATGTAATACCTCCACACAGCACTCTTATTTTTGATGTAGAATTGATATCAGTAAAATAAATTATTATAATATCCGGATATTTAAAATGAAAAGAAATCAGATTTTGTCGGCATGCGCCCTGGCTTTAGTGGCAGGAGGCATGCTGGCTTCTTGTGGTAATAAGAAGCAACCTGAAACGCTCGAGGAACAGGCAGTGGAAGAAAGTTTCACTCCGGGTGACAAGACAACAGCCCTTGATACTCTTAATGAGATCGACGAGATGGTAGAAGCTGTAGAAACAAAAATCAACGGTATTAACGGCACAAAATATAATGCTGAATTTTTCAATAATTCAGAAAATAAAGCCGATAAGGCCACAGCCGACAAATATGCTCAGACTCCAAGCGGTTTGAAATATGTAATTGCCAATGAAGGTACGGGTAAAAGTCCTAAAGCTACAGATAAAGTTACCGTGCATTATGTTGGTACTTTAACTGATGGAACACAATTTGACAGCTCAATCGACCGTGGAGAACCAATAGACTTCCCATTGAATGGAGTAATACCGGGTTGGACCGAAGGTCTTCAGCTGATGAAAGAGGGCGGTACAGCTGTATTCTACATTCCGTCAAATCTTGCTTATGGAGAAAGAGGCGTACAGAATCCTTATACCGGGGAATATTCTATTCCTCCATCGGCGCCACTCATTTTTTGGGTTCAACTTATTCAAGTGAACTAAAGGATGAGATTTTCAGGAAGATTCACTAATTTTGCACTGTTTTCAGGACTGGCCATCGTGATGTTTTCTGCGGGTGGGTGTAAAGGCCGCACTGCAGAGAATATGGAACCTACGGGAGATACCATCGAAGTTGTGGTCAAGTCTGCAAACAGTGAAGAAATTAAACCACAAATAAATAAAGAATGAAGATTTTAAGATTTTTGCCAATAGCGGCAATTGCCTTTTTGGCTGCCTCATGTCAGAATGGAGGCAGCGCAAGCCTGTCAGAAAATTCATCACAAACTGACTCTCTGATGTATTATCTGGGTCAGATGAATGCTGCCGATTATCTTCGTGAGGCCAACCGTGATACCACAATGAAGGAAAATAGTCAGAAACAGGCATATTTAAGCGGAGTACGTGCAGGTCTTGCAGCCCTGAAAGACGGAAATGAAGCTTATAATAAAGGTGTAATGCTCGGAATGCAGATGGCTTCCCAGATGATGAGCTTCTGCGAACAGATGGGAGTGGAAATAAATAAAAATTCCTACATCGGAAGCCTTCAAAGCGCAATATTAGCCGACACCTTACCTAACACAGTGGAGGCTCAGACTAACTTCAGAACAGTGATGAACCATATCGAAGCTGCAAAAGAGGAACGCGACCAACAGGCAAGTCGTGAAAGTCTGAAGCAAGTAGCCCAAGGAGCCGCACTTCCTATGATCAGTGAAGACCTTTACGGTAAGGTTGTGAATGCAAACGACAGCGCAGCCTTGACTGAAGGTGAAGAGGTTAACCTTGTTGGCACATTTACCAAAGAAAACGGAGAAGAGTTAAATCTTCCTCTTCCACCCAAAGGAAAGATCGGTAATAAACGTAATTTCCCGGAAATTTTGTCATCTGCAATGCTCACTTTAAAGAGCGGTGAAACAGGAGAATTCCTGACAACAGCCCATGCTCTTCTCGGCAACAGGACAAGACAAATGAATCTTGAACCAACTGACGTAATCAAGATGCAAATTACTCCGACTGCAGTCCCCAAGCCGGAAGAAAAAGAAGATAAAGCTAAATAATTCCGGACAAAGATTTCTGAAGAAATTATTCTTCAAGAATAAAAGGAATATCAACCTTTGACGGTGCCTCTAACGGGGTACCGTTTTTTTCTGCAGGAATCCATTTAGGCATTCCACTTACAACCCGTATGGCCTCTTTTTCAAGGTCGGGATCAACAAATTTTACAACCTTCATTTGTTGTAAGGAACCGTCGGTAGCGACTAAAAAGCCTACAGTGACTATGCCCTCCACACCATTATCTTTAGCAGAGGCCGGATAACGGGTATTCTCGGAAATATATTTTTTCATAGCCTGGTCTCCTCCAGGAAATGAAGGAGCAGTGTCGGCTAAACAGAATAACGTGCCAATCAAAAGGGCTAAAGAGGTGAAAATAGCTTTCATAATTACAATTCTTTATAATGATTATCAGCAAAAATCCCCAATATGTTTTTTTACAATGATTACCCTTTCAAATATCGGGAAACATGGCTTACGTGTCCAAAACCAATGAGTAAACGACAATGATTTCAAGTGTACGTATGAGCCATATGTACCTTCTTTCAATACTTTGGGTATTTTTTACAGATAATCATTTCTTTATTAATTATATTTTTTAGACACTTCAAATCAATCAAGGATTAATCAAGCGATTACATTGTTTAATATTTACCGGCATTAAAAGCCTTGGCTAATTAAAAGAATTGAATAATGTCTTATTTTGTGGATAGTGATTTTCATTTTTGTAAAGATGCAAAGGGTTTGCTAATTTTGCAACTATGATTCCCGCAAAAAATATATTATTATCGTTGCTATTGGCCCTTCTTTTTTTTACTTTTTCTTGTGGCAAAAAGATAGACGAAAAGGAAGCGGATAAGGAAGATTCTGTAGGAATAGAGGTAGCTTCCTATGGGAATGGCCAACAACTTGTGACACCGGTTTATGGAGTTAGAAGTATCCGTGTGAGAAATATCGGGCCTTTATGGAAAATATTTAACGACAGCAATTATCTCCAGCTCGAATCAGCAAGACGTTTAGGAATCGAACCTTTAGGCACTCTTTCATCGGCTTACTTCGTGAAGCGACCCATAGTAAAAGTGTCAAGTAATCAATATTACCAGATAGACTCTCTCCGACATTCTATACCTTTCCTTGTGCCTGAAGCAGCAGTTTTACTCGAAGAAATTGGTAAAAATTTTATTGATTCTCTGCATTCAAGGGGAGGTGACAGTTATAAAATTAAGGTTACAAGCCTTCTCCGCACACCGGAAACTATAGGGAGACTACGGCGGGTGAACATAAATGCTACCGATTCTTCTACCCATCAGTACGGCACCACTTTCGATATTTCCTATGTTAATTTCTATTGTACAGATTCCACACGCCAGATAAATCAAGGAGACTTAAAGAATCTTCTTGGTGAAGTATTATTGGATTTGAAACAAAAAGGAAGGTGTCTTGTGAAATACGAAAATAAAACCGGATGTTTCCATATCACGGTGACCAAATAGAGATAAGCATTTGCCCATGACGCGATACTACGGAAATACCGACTATCCACCCTCAAGACCCGGGAAAAAACATCATAAAAGAAATCCTTGGAAACTTACAGGCATTATATGCGCATGGGTTATAGGGATTCTAATTGTGGTGGCAGCCTGTGTATTCTGGGGTTTTAGTATCTATCTTAGCCCGGATAGGATTACCAGAATGATTGAGGAAGAAAGTGGAAAATATCTGAGAGCCGACATAAAAATTGGGAAATTAGATTACCGGTTATGGCATTCCTATCCATGGCTTGAATTTGAAGTAGATAGCCTCACAGTAATTTCAAAAAGTTTAGAAGGAATTCCTTTATCCCAAAGAGACAGTCTCCCTCAGAATGCTGATTTTCTCGCTTCTGTAATAAAAATCGGAGGGAAAATCAATCTTCATGACCTTTTGCATAAAAATATTACTATCAGAGATATAGAAGTTGAAAGGCCTGTTGTGAACCTGGTCATGGTTAACGATAGCATCTCAAATTATAATATAGTCCCTGAAATAAAAGGCCCTCATAAAATTCCGGAGATAGATATATCTGAAGTAGAAGTGATTGCTCCCGTAAAATTCAGTCTTTTTTCGCTTTCAGGAAATCTTGCAGCTGATGCTAATGTGGAGGATTTTTTCCTTACCCGGAATGAAAAACATAATTATCGGATTGGTTTTAACGGGGATGTCAAAGGAAAATACGGAGATTATATACTTGCGGACCCTCTCCCCTTGAAATTTGAGACAGGAATTAAAATTGCACCACCTAATTTAGAAATACTTTTGAATGATCTTTATTTTTCCTTGGCCGGAATATCATTCAATGCCATCGGGGAAATTACAGCATCAGGAAAAGGTGTAGATTTTAACTCTGCAAAATTCGATATTGGAATTGAAAATATTTTTACTCTTCTTCAGTATCTACCTGATCAGATCTTGAATATGCTTACTCTTCCGGAAGATCTGAGTGGTAAACTTCCCATAAATCTAAAAGTTGAATTAAAAAAGCCCTATCATCTGGATCTTAAAGAACAACCTACACTATCTCTTTCAGAATTACCTGCGATTAGCGCAATTTTAAGGGTGGATAGCGGTGAGCTTCTTTTTTCCCCGAAAGGGATAAAGCCAGTGTTTGCAGACAATATACTATTGGAATTAAGTTGTGATTTTAATCCTGAAAATACGGAAGAAACGCAAATAATTCTTACAAATTTAAGTCTTTCAGGAGAAGGAATTGAATTGGAAGCTTTTGGAAAAATTGATAATGTTACAGGTGAAGACCAAACCTTTTCCGGAGAGATGAAATTTCATAGTGCAGTTATGGAGACCCTCTCTTATCTGGTACCTAAGTCCGGGATTAAAATCGGAGGGCAGCTACGAGGTGAAATAGAAATCGAAGGCACTGCATCAAATCTTGGTAAAAATGGATTAAACGATTTAAAATTAGCTGGTGATATAAGATCACGTAACTTAAAAGTAGCCTCGAATTCAACGGGGAATTTAAATCTGAAAAACATTGATGCCAGATATAAGGCCACCTTACCCCAATATCCTTTCAATAATAAATATGACGGAACTCTTTTAAATCTGGATTTAAAGGCTGATTCAATCACCCTTAAACAGAATGGCCTTAGCCTTCTCCTTTCTGATCTTAATATAGACCTTTCTGCCGGTGACACAGTGTCGGGAGCTCCCAATCCATATGGCACTTTATTATTTAATCTTGGTTCTGTAAAAGCCACTAACGCAACGACCTTATTCACCGCCAGGGATTTGGAAATTAAAACTGCCGGAGCTCTAAATGCGGATGGCCAACCATCTTATCAATCCTACCAGTTCACAGGGACCCAGGATAATCAATTGTTGGAAAAGAGGGTGCCCCATACCCCTCTTACTGTATCTTATTCGGGAAGCGGAGGAATGTTGCAGACAGTAATGAATCTAATGAACCTCTCTTCCATAATCAAAATTCGAGAAGGTGAATTCACTTCTCCTTCTTACCTTTACTCCATAGATTTTTCCGAGTTGGAGGCCTCTACTAACCTTAATGATGTAGAGATTTCTTCTCTTAATGTAAAAGCCGGAAGATCCGGAATGTCCTTAAAGGGTGAAATTAAGGGCTTGAAACCCTTCCTGACCAGTTATAGTCCTACTTATCTTAAAACCCAGATGGAGATTGATTTCACTAATGTAGATATAAATCAATTATCCTGGGGATATTATGGAGCCCTTATAAAACAAGGCAAAGACAGTGTGTTTTATGTAGCCCCTCTAAAACCGTTCACTGCAGCTGATTCAGTCTGCGTATTGATACCTCGCAATCTTGATGCACGGATTCATCTCAGATCGAAGTCGGCCGAATATATGGGATATACTTTCTCTCCTTTATCGACAGATATTATAGTAAACAACGGTGTTGCTACACTCAAAGGCCTTACTATCGGAGCACCTTATGCTACAGCGATTGTGGATTGGACCTATTCCACTTCTCAATTTGATAATATCTTTATGGATTTGAAAGCCCGGGTTAAAAACTTCAGTTTCGATCCTTTTTACAAGGTTTTCCCACAATTATTGATAAAAGCCCCGGAATTGAAAGATCTGACCGGTCAAATCAATGCTGATATAGATTGTAATTTTCTGATGTTTCCTGATATGTTTATGAACAGCGAGTCCTTACGGGGGGATTTTACTGTGGAAGGCTCAGATATGCTTTTTGCACGTCAGGGAAAAATTGAAAAGATAACACATCTGATGCTTATAGAGGGTGATTCACCCATACAGATTCAGAATTTTAAAATCCAAGGGTTTTATCATGATAATTTATTACAGTTAAATCCCTTCAAAATTAATTTTGATGACTATCAACTTGAATTGGCAGGTGTAAATAATACAGCCGGGGATATGTATTATCACTTGGCTCTGGAAAAATCACCCTTCCATATGCCTTTTGGAGTAAGCCTAGTGGGTAAATTCGGCCATCCCGAAGTAAGATTAGGAGGCACAAAGATAAATGATTACCGATCGGAAATGGTTGCCACGAAACCAACAAAACCTTTAGATGTAAACATAATGGCCTGGCTTCACCACGGCTGGCTACTATTTGTGCAGGAAGCGGCCAAATATGAAGGGAAAATTAATGAACAGTAAGTTTAATGTAACTTTTTAGCGACTCTGTAATTTCTTGAAAAGTAGGATGACAATCAGTAACCGGAACCCCTACTTCTCGTAATAAAGTAAAAGAAGGCTGCCCGTAACCCGAATTCTTCTTATCTCTACCCATTTTTTCTAAAATTTCAGGTATCTCCGTTTCAGATATAACCGCTTGTCCATAATATTTTATCAGGAATTGGCAGTAATCTTTCACCACATCCCAATTTAAACCCAGCAATTTATTACTCAATAACAAAGCCACAAGCATTCCATGTGCCACGGCAGCCCCATGGGAGATTTTATCAGAACAAAATCTAATACTTTCAAAAGCATGGCCGGCTGTATGGCCAAAATTCAATATTTTTCTTAATCCTTTCTCTTCCGGATCCTGAGCTACCACTTCATCTTTTATATCTACACTTTTCTCCACATATTTTCCCAATTCATCGGGATTTTTCAATACTATCCCCAAATTAAGCAAACTTTCATACAACTCCTTGTCACTTATGAGGGCTGTTTTTATGAGTTCAGCATAACCTGAAAGTAGCTCTTCTTGAGGAAGAGTATAGAATGGCACCACGCTTAGTATCACTGATTGAGGTTGATGAAAAGCTCCAATTTCATTCTTGAGACCATGAAAATTAAAACCGGTCTTCCCCCCGGTGGCCGCATCAACAGCTCCCAGTAATGTAGTGGGGAAATTAACAGTTCTGATGCCTCGTTTAAAGGTTGCGGCTGCGAAACCTCCAATATCGGTCACCACCCCACCTCCTATATTAAGAGCCACACTTCTCCGAGTGCAACCGGAGCTTTCCAATTTTTCCCAGATACGGATCACTGTGTCAAGATTTTTTCCCTCTTCACCCGGTTCAATAATTATTCGGGGAGAATAGCTAATTATTTCCGATTTTCTCAAAGACGGGAAAACCATTTTTTCCACGTTGGAATCGGTGATAATAATAGTTTTATCAGCATCGAGATCCCTGATTGTCTGATCAATCGTTAAATCCGGAGTATTTGTTAAATATTTTCGAGCCATCTTGCAAAAGAAATCATATCAGGAAAAATAAGATCAGCACCCTCCTTCTCAAACACTTCACGAGGTATAGGCCCGGTAGTAACAGCAATTGTGAAGCAACCTGCAGCTTTGCCTGCCCTTACTCCCAAAGGAGCATTTTCCACAACGATAGCCTGTGAGGCTTTCACACCGGCTTTTTCGAGACCACGAAGATAAGGCTCCGGATGAGGCTTACCCTTATTGACATCATTCCCTGTGACCATCCTTTCCTTTGGGAAATATCCGGGATAATCAATATTAACGGAATCCAATAAATTACCTTGAGCGGAACCTGTTACCAAAACAGTGCTTAAACCAAGACTTTTCAATGCTGCGAGCATTTCTGCTGCTCCTGGCATCAATCTCTTTTCTCCGAAATCTTTAAAAAGATCCGATTTCCTCGCATAAATTTCTTTTCTTTCTTCAAGAGTTGTATCTTGATTCAATTCCCTTTTTAGTATCATTCCAATTGTGTCGGCGCCCGTCATTCCCTCATACAGGTAATATTCATCTGGATTACTTTTAACACCCAGTTCAGTGAAAAGTTGATGCCAGGCTCTTGCATGAAAAGGCATAGAGTCGTAGAGCACCCCGTCCATATCAATCAAAGCCGCCTTTATACCTTGAGGCAATTTCTCCATATTACATATTAGATTTTTAATTCAGGTCCTCTAATATTAATCCCCCTCTTCCTCAACATTAAAATTGCTAAGATATCTGATAAGATCCGAAGGATCCATCATATCACTATCATTCAACATAGACTCCACTTCCGTGAATCTTTGATCGGGATCTCCTTCATGATCCTGATTATTAAAATATAGGGCCACAGGCACTCTTAAAGAAGCAGGCTGTCGGCGATGCCACGGAGTGATAAGATCAGTAGTTACGGCAAGATTAATCAAAAGTTCAGATTTCCAGACAAAATCTGCCACAGGAGAAATGAGATGTCGGTCTAATACTTCGAGAGCCCGGATCTTGGCTTTATAATCTCCTCTTAAAGAAGCTCTTAAAGGAGAATCAATATAAATAAACACGAATTCATTGTTAACCACTGCATTCCCTACAAGCTGAGCAATGGCATCAGCAATCTCAGCGTCAGAAGAACCCGGAGAATAAATATCGAGGGGTCTTATCAAGGCACACTTAGCCACTCCTCTAACCCAGGCAGAAGTGGTGAGGCATACACCATGACCTGAAAAAGCCGGGATTACAAAGGGTCTTAAAGAGGGGAAATCGTTAATAGCGGCTGAATTATTTAACCCAAATTCCAATAGTTCCTCCATTTTAGGGATTCCTCTCCCCAGATCGTAACCTAATAAAGAAAGCAGGGCATTTTTATGAGATATCTCTTCGTTGAAATCACTTAAAGGAGGTACAGCGAGTATTTCACCACGCCTTGCCAACATATCCAGGGCAGGTGTCTTAGCCACTGACAAGGGAGTGTCTTGAGCGGTGAAAGGATCCGGCAAATCAGCCATCCCCGCTATAACTATGAGTATGGTTTTCATTTAGGAAAATCAAAGTTTAAGAAAACTCAGAATGCAAAATTAGATAAATTTTAATAAACTAACCTAAGGTAAAACTATTGGGTTGTGCCACTACGATAAATTTATTAAATTTGCGTTTACTCTATATCAAAATAGAAAATATAATCTCTTAAGCCAGTTCCCGTTAATGTTAGCATTCGCTTAATAAGCTACATTACGTTAGAACGGTTAAATTTTAAGGAAAACTGACAATAAGAATTTATTAACATAAAAATGTCTGTAACCTCATTTATGTTAAGAATAGACAATGAGATGCAATATAGTATGATAGTATGCTTCTTTTGTTGGCTTGAATTTTAACATAAAGAGGAAAGGCTTTTAGATATGGAAAAGATGAAAAGAAATTTACTTTTAGGGTTGTTTATGGGTCTCAGCCTTTATGGTTTTGCCATGACCGACCAACAGGTTATTTCCTATATCAAGCAACAATCTGCAGCCGGAAAGTCACAACAACAAATTGGCCAGGATCTTTTGTCAAAAGGAGTGACACCTGAGCAAGCCCAAAGAATAAAAGCACAGTATTCATCCACAAATAACGAGCAAACTACGAACACATCTGAACAACCCGGAAATAATAAATATGGTAGAAACAATGTGCAAAACAATAATACCATGGTTATACAGGAGGGATTAGATGAGTCCACAGTTACAATTCCCTTATCAGATTACATCCAGATGAATGATGAATTGGCTTCAAATCTCCCTATGCTCGATATTTATGGCCATGATATCTTTCTTGCGAACGAACTCTTTGCCCCTAACAACAACCTTGCGACACCTCAGAATTATAAATTAGGACCGGGCGACGAGGTGATAATTGATATCTGGGGGGCAAATGAAGAACATTTACGTCAGACCATTTCCCCTGAAGGCAGCATCATGATAGAACAGTTAGGGCCGGTTTATCTTAACGGTATGACGGTAAATGAAGCGGGTAAATATGTGAAATCGGCGTTTTCAAAGAAATATGCCGGCATGAATGATCAGGAAACAGATATTCAGCTTACTCTTGGACAGGTTCGGTCAATACAAGTTAATGTGTTGGGAGAAGTAGGAGTTCCGGGCACTTTCCAGGTTTCTCCTTTCACTTCCGTGCTTAATGCCTTATATCTGGCGCAAGGAATAGGTGAAATTGGATCCCTTCGTAATATCCAGGTATTAAGAAATGGTAAAAAAGTAGCCGGAGTGGATATTTATGAACTACTGACAGAAGGGAAATCAAAAGGCAATATTACTCTTGAGGAAGGTGATGTAATAATAGTGCCTCCCTATGATCAGCTTGTAAAACTTGAGGGAAATGTTAAAAGACCTATGTTTTATGAGCTTAAACCCAATGAAACTATCCAGGATCTTCTTAAATATGCCGGTGGGTTTACAGGTGACGCATATACCGGTATGTTACGTCTTTCTCGTCAGGCGGGAACTGAAAATGAACTTTATAATGTAGAAAATGGTCAATTCGAAAGTTACCAGCTTCAAAACGGCGATGTGGTGACTGTGGGAACTATTTTAGACAGATACACTAACCGGGTTGAACTAAGGGGCTCAGTTTTTCGTCCCGGTCAATATGCAATCAGTCCTAATGTGCAGACAGTAGGCCAGCTTATAGCAGCAGCCGACGGCCTCACAGAAGACGCTTTTACCGGAAGGGCTTTGCTATATCGTGAAGGGCCGGAATTACAACTCCAGGTTTTAGCTTTAGATCTGGCTGATATTTTATCAGGAAGAGTACCTGACATCCAGCTTCAAAGAAACGACATACTTGAAATTGCCAATATCCGGCAGATGGAGACTAAGGGCCAGCTCACAATTCAAGGCCAGGTCTTTCGCCCAGGAAACTATCCTTATGCTGAAGGGATAACTCTGGAAGATATGATACTCCGTGCGGGAGGACTTCGTGAAGGAGCATCTACTGCACGAGTGGATGTGGCCCGCAGAATAGTGGATCCCGCTTCTCTTACACCTACGGAAATGTTGTCAGAGACCTTCTCTCTTTCTGTGGAAAACGGATTGGCTAAAAACAACGGCCAGGAATTCGTGTTGATGCCTTTCGATGTGATTACTGTTTATACGAGTCCCGGCTATGAGGCCCAGCAGTTTGTTAATATTGAAGGTGAAGTGCTCTTTGCCGGCAGTTATGCCTTGGAAAAAAGAAACGAACGGCTTTCCGAATTAGTGAAAAGAGCCGGTGGAATAATCGACGGAGCATACATGAAAGGAGCTTATCTGGAAAGGAGATTATCTGAATCTGAATATGAGGCGCGGCAAGAAACCCTAAGGATAGCCCGAATGCAAAGTCAGAGCAGCGCTGATTCCATTGCTCTCAATAAAATAGATGTTTCCGATAGGTATAATGTAGGAATCGACCTTGAAATGGCTGTTAATAATCCGGGAAGTACTTATGATGTAGTGCTTCAGGAAGGCGACCGTCTCTTTGTGCCTCAATTACAAAGCACTGTGAAGATAGCCGGAGATGTAATGTTCCCGAATGCTGTGGTGTATGTACCGGGAAAGAAATTGAAATACTATATAAATCAGGCAGGAGGGTATGGAAGCCGGGCTAAGAAAAACAAGGCTTTCATTGTATATATGAATGGCACCGTGACCAAAGCAAAAGCTAATAGCCCTATAGAACCGGGATGCCAGATAATAGTGCCGACGAAACCGGCAAGCAGCGGGCCTAACTGGGCACAGATTATGGCTATAACCTCATCATTCACTTCTGTGGCAGCTTTGGCAGCAACAATAACCAATATCATAAGATAAAGACTGAAATACGTAATCGAGTCATGGACGACAAGATAAAGGATCCGGAAGAAAACCGTCAGCCGGAAGAGAAAGAAATAGATCTTCTGGAACTTGCATATAGGCTTTGGGACAAGAGGAAGACGATACTCATTTGGTGTATGTGGGGTGTATTGGCAGGATTGATTATAGCTTTCAGTATTCCTAAAGAATATTCCACCTCTGTAAAACTGGCTCCCGAAGTAAAGACAGGACGAACCAATCTTTCAGGAGGACTTGGGGCCTTGGCTTCAATGGCCGGAATATCTGCCAACAATAATTCAGGAAGTGATGCCGTATATCCACAGCTATATCCCGATATAGTAGGCTCCGTGCCCTTTGTAATGAGCCTGATGGATGTGCCGATTAAAGATAAAGAGGGCCGGGAATATACTGTAAGAGAGTATCTTTTAGAAAAGACAAAGGGACCATGGTGGAGCGTGATCATGGGTGTGCCGGGAAAAGTTGTAGGTCTAATCCGTGGAGGGAAGGAAGAAGTTACTGATACGCTGGGAGGTTCCTTAGGAAATCCTAATTTCCGCCTGACTAAAGAAGACTATTCTTTGGTAGGAGCTCTTCGGGAAAGAGTATCGGCTAATGTAGATCAAAAAACAAACGTAATCACTATTGATGCCAAAATGCAAGATCCTGTAGTGAGTGCCATATTGGCTGATACGGTGGTTTCCCGACTCAGGGAATATGTGACAGATTACAGGACTAACAAAGCTCGTAAAGATCTTGAATATGCTCAAAAATTAAACGATGAGGCAAAGCAAGAATATTTTGATGCGCAACAACGACTTGCCGATTATATCGACCGTAACCAGAATCTGGCTACCCATTCGGCCCGTATAACCCGGGAAAGGCTTGAAAATGAATCTTCACTGGCTTTCAATCTATATAACGAAACATCACTTCAAGTACAGAATGCTAAATCGAAAGTGCAGGAAACCACCCCTGTATATATGGAGATAACACCTCCTACCGTACCTATTCGGCCTATATCTCCGAAAAGAGGTCTGATAATAGGTGGTTGCGCTTTCCTTGCTTTCATTTCCTGCTCTGCGTGGATTCTTTTCGGAACGCCATTGGTAGAGGAATACAAATCAAAAGTAAAAGAGATAAAGGCTTCTTCTGCCGAAAACACATCGGATAAGGAAGAAAAGAATGAAGATAAGTCTTAATCTTTTTTTCATCATTGTAATTTTAGCAGTCTCTATTTTTCCGTTGCGCGCTCAAGACAATGGACCAAGGGATTTGTCTTTATTCACCGATTTGGTGAATGTTGTGTCTTCTGAAAATAAATTAGACAAGACCGATACCCTCCCAGAAGATAACACAGAGATGGTATTAAATTTCCTGACAAGCGCCTACATTGACCATGGATATCATGAAACCGGTTATTGGGGAAGTAACCTTTCAAAGTACACTTATGTGCCTTACAAAGGGAAATTACCTGATTATGATCCGGCTGATTTCCGGATGCCGGTATTTGGCCATCTAACTTCCAAATATGGATATAGAAGTAAATTTAAGAGATTTCACAGGGGAATAGATATTTCTTTACATTCAGGAGATACAGTAAGATGTGCTTTACCGGGAGTAGTGACAGGCCGAGGTTATGACACCGGGGGCTATGGTCATTATATAGTAGTGGCACATTCCGGAGGCTTGGAAACACTTTACGGTCACCTCTCTGATGGATTAGTGAATCCGGGTAAAGCGGTAAAAGCCGGGGAGGCTTTGGGAATAGGAGGAAGTACGGGTAATTCTACAGGGCCACATCTTCATTTTGAATTGCGTTATCGTGGAGTGGCAATAGATCCTGCAAGCTGGTTTAATCTAAACCTATGATAACCAAAATAAATAGCCCTGAACAATCGCATAAATAAAAACTATCTATTATAATTGACAGGAAATGAAAAAGAGCCGTCTTATCAACGACCCTTTTCCAGTAATTCTTTTTTAAGATTAAAATTTTCTTTCCTCAAATTCTCTATTTCCTCACGATAGGAATCTATCTCCATTCTCAACCTGTCGTTATCTTCGTTAAGCTTGTCAATTCTTCCCATCAAAGCTTCATTTCTTATATATAAGGCCTCCAGTTTCTGTTGGAGATCATCAATATGGTGATGATGATCATGATGATGATGCTCACTTTCCGCGCTATGCGCCTGCTTATGAAACCTGCTAAGCAACTGATTGAAAAGATCGCTGTCGGTCATTTCAGTCAGTTTTTTCTCGCCGGATTCCTGCTGACGGTCAAGTATATAATTATTTAGGTCAGTTATCCCAAAAATCTCGCAGAGTCTGCCCTCTTTTTCTATAGGAAGTGGACTACGGCCCGTCTCAATAGCCGACAGAAAACTTTGGGTGATCTGTAGAAGATTGGCAAGTTCACCCTGACTCATTCCGTTTTCCTTGCGCAGTCTGGAAATATC
Organism: Muribaculaceae bacterium; assembly: GCA_022509185.1. Lineage (GTDB taxonomy): Bacteria > Bacteroidota > Bacteroidia > Bacteroidales > Muribaculaceae > Lepagella. The sequence goes on from JAFLTS010000006.1 coordinate 25,609, forward strand.
GAATCTTGGCATTGATAAAGTTTTTATATTATTCTTCGGCAGGAGCCTGGTCTATGAGATCCATAAACTCATCAAGCTTGGGAGTAATGATAATCTCTGTTCTACGGTTACGTTGTTTACCCACTTCGGTATCATTATCAGTGACAGGATTGAATTCACCACGTCCTGCTGCAGAAAGTCTTGCCGGATTTATTCCAAAATCATTCTGTAAAACCTGCACCACAGAAGATGCCCTCAAGGCTGAAAGATCCCAGTTGTTTCTGATATTGGTCTTCGAAATAGGCACATTATCTGTATTACCCTCAACAAGTACATCGAAATCCTTGAAATCCTTCAAAATTTTTGCAATTTTCTCTAAAGTCTGTTTAGCTTGTGAACTTACCTCGTAACTGCCGCTTTTGAAAAGCATATTATCGGATAATGAAATATAAACCACACCTTTGAGTACTTTTACATCTACATCGCGTAATTCATCAGTATTGAGGGATCGCGTCAGTTTATTTGTAAGTGCTATATTGAGAGAATCAGACTTTGACTTTGCGTCAACAAGCTGCTTTATGTATTTGTTGGATGCATTTATTTCATCCACAAGCTTTGAAATATTTACATTACCCTGGCTGTTTTGCTCCATACTTTTCGTAAGAGCATTTTTCACATCCGTAAGGTCAGTGCGGAGTTGAGCGTTAAGATTATTTGCATTTTCAAGTTGAGTCTGGAGATTTCTTACATCGGAATTACAACCCAACAGATCATCACGCGTGCTTCCATAGACTAATTCTAACTCGTTGTATTTTTCTTGAAGTTGGGCATATTTCTTATTGGATACGCAACTCGTGGAAAAAATTCCTAATAAGAGAACCCCAATTCCCAAAGCTTTTAATTTCATAATCTTGTATTTTGATAATTATCTATTTTTGATTTAAATCTGAAATACAGTTGTAAAAACAAAATTAAAGATTTTTTTTCTAAAAACGTAATTCCGATAATTTTAGAGTATTATTATAAAGTTTCGGGGTTCAACAGTTTTAAAGAATGTCAAGTTTTGTATCCCTTGTCAACATTGCTTAAATTTGTAAACAAAAATAATTTTCATGGCTGTAAATCTCATTGTTGCATTAGGAGAAAAGGGAGAAATAGGGATAAAAGGAGACCTTATATGGAAACTTTCTTCAGACCTCAAGAGATTTAAAAGTCTGACAACCGGTCATCCCGTGATTATGGGGCGTAAAACCTGGGAATCTTTACCAAAAAAACCTTTACCAGGCAGGCGTAATATTGTGTTGAGCCGAAACACGGATTTCCAAGATCCCCGAGTAGAAAAGGCCCTTTCCTTAGAAGAAGCTTTGAGGATGACGGAGGGAGAAGATCCTTTTGTGATAGGAGGAGCAGAAATATACAAAGCTTTTCTTCCTTTTGTTTCTCATCTTTACCTTACCCATGTTTATGACTCAAACCCATTGGCTGACGCGTATTTAAATATTGATCTGGAGAAGAACTGGAGAAAAACTGAAGAAAGCGAGGAAATCATAGAAAACGGTGTGAGGTATCGCTTTGCTAATTATACCAAAGTGTGAAGATAGCTATTTTAAATAAAAGTGACTCCACAGGGGGAGCAGCTGTGGTGAGCCGAAGATTAATGGAAGCCCTCCGTAAAGAAGGAGTTGACACCAGAATGGTGGTAACTGAAAAATTAAGCGATTCTCCCTATGTATCTTTAGCTGCCTCTAATTTCTCTATTAAAAAGGCTTTCTTTACAGAAAGGCTAAAAATTTTCGCTGTCAACGGATTTGACAGGAAGACCCTTTTTAAGATTGATACAGGCGAAGAAGGACTTCCCTTGTGGAAAAATAAATTTATAAAAGAGGCTGATGCTATTTTAATAAATTGGGTTAATCAGGGGATGCTCTCGTTGAAAGGAGTGCGAAAAATATTAGCCATTGGGAAACCGGTAATTATTACCATGCACGATATGTGGTGGATGACCGGTATATGCCATCATGCCGGTGAATGTCAGCATTATAAGTATGAGTGTGGAGATTGTCCTTTGTTGAAAAATGGAGGTTCTCCTCATGATTTATCTTACAAAATTCACAAAAAGAAAAAGGATATATATTCCGATAAGGATATAACAAGGAAAATGGCCTTTGTAGCTGTAAGCACATGGCTCGAAAATAAATCCTTGGAAAGCAGCCTTTTGAAAAATTGTCGCACTAAAGTTATACCTAATGCATTCAGTTTTATAAAAGATTCCTATATTCCCTTGAAACGGGATAAAATCAGAATTCTTTTCGGAGCAGCACGATTGGATGATCCAATCAAAGGTCTTGACACCTTAAAGACTACATCCGAGATTTTGAAAAATAAATATCCGGATATATCCTCAAAAATGGAGATCGCTGTTTTCGGGAAAGCAAAAAATCCCGGTTCATTGGATGGATTCTCACTTCCTTTGGTAAATTTAGGTTTGTTAAGAGGTGAAAAAGAGTTAGCCCGGATCTATTGTGAGGCTGATATCTTGGTGTCCTCCTCCTCTTATGAAACTCTCCCCGGTACTTTAGTAGAGGCACAAGCCTATGGATGCATTCCGGTATGCTTTGACAGAGGAGGCCAAGGGGACATTATACAGCATGAGGACACAGGATTCATGGTAAAATATGATGACAACCTCAATATCAGGGCCTGTAATCTTGCAGAAGGAATAATTCAGGCTGTAAAAGTAATAGAAAACCCCGCTTGTCTTGAAGAATTCAAAATTAAAATGAAAGAATCAGTAACTCGGAAATTTTCATATAGCAGTATTGCAAGCCGGTATATTGATCTGATCGACAAATTAGGGGCTGAAACCTAAGTCTTCATCGTAATAAATATATTAAATTTGTAATATATGGCCCGCAATCTTATTGAGAAATATATCTGGATTATCGATACTCTTTCACAATATAGAAGGCTCTCAAAGGAGGAGCTGCATACTCTTTGGAGACGCTCCGATATTTCCGGAGGGGAACCTCTTCCGGACCGCACTTTCTACCATTATCGTAGAAGTATTGAAGAAATATTTAAAATCGAAATCAAATGCGATAATAGCGGGAGATATTATATAGATACACCTTCCTCAATGAGGAGCCATTCTCTCACAAACTGGCTTTTGGATTCTATGGCCGTAAGCTCAGCGCTCAACCAGAACCAGCCAGGTTTTGAAAGAATAGAAATCGAGGATGTGCCATCAGCTCGTGAATTCCTGCCCATAGTGCTTGAAGCTATCCGGGACTCAGTGAAATTGTGTTTCACTTATGCAAGTTTTGCCAGGGCCCGTGCGGAAACTAAAATTATCTTCCATCCTTACTTTTTGAAAAGATACAAACAAAGATGGTATATGATAGGGTTCCAGGAGAAAAGGAAATCGATACGTACTTATGCCCTTGACAGAATACGGGAGATGCAACTTGTAAAGGAAGAATTTGAAAAGCCTGGTTCCATTACTCTCGACCAATTGTTCGGTAATATTGTGGGGGTCACCACATCGGAAGCATCTGTAAAGTCTGTAAAATTGAAAACAACTCCCACTCAGGCAAAATATTTCAGAGCCCTTCCGCTTCATACATCACAAAAAGAGGAGGTACACGACGATTATTCAATATTCAGCTATCAACTGAAACTCAATTACGAACTGGCTCATGAAATCCTGTCGTTCGGAGATTCCGTGAAAGTAATTGAACCACCGGAACTAAAGGCAATGGTAGTGACTCAACTTCAAGAAACATTGGCTCAATATCAAACTGACAAAAAATGAAAAATACAGATACAGAAATATCTCCTGAAACTAAAAAAATAATTGAACGCCATTCAATTTCACCTGATAAAACTATCAGGGATGCCATGCGCAAAATCAACGGAATCTCCGGAGAATCCATGACTTTATTTGTAATAAATGATTCAGGTAAAATCCTTGGGAGTATAACAGACGGAGACATTAGAAGAGCATTGATAGTCGGTGGCGATCTTCAGGATTGTGTTTCGACCGTGATGAATAAAAATTTTCTATCGGTCAAAAGTTCCGACAATATTCCTTTGGTTATGGCCGAGGGACGCAAAAAGCATATAGAACTCCTTCCTGTGATAAACAACGGGAAAATTGAAGAACTTATAGATCTTAGAATCACTCATACTTGTCTGCCTTTGGAAGCAGTGCTTATGGCCGGTGGACGGGGAGAACGCCTGCGTCCTTTGACCGACGAAATGCCCAAACCATTGTTGCCGGTGGCAGGTAAACCCATAATTGATTATAATGTTGAAGAACTTGAGGCGTGTGGCATCAAAAAAATTCATGTCACAGTAAATTATATGGGTGATAAGATACGTAATCATTTTGCTGAACGTCGTGGAAGAGCAAAAGTAGATTGCATCACGGAACCAAAACGGCTCGGTACTTTCGGAAGCCTCGCTTTTGTAGAGAATATAAGCACCGACGACATCATAGTGATGAATTCTGACTTACTTTCAGTGATAGATTTCGAGTCTATGTATCTACATCATCGAAGATCAGGAGCTGACTTTACGATAGGGGCTGTACCTTATTCGGTATCAGTGCCATTTGCTATCATGAGGTTGCAAGGTCATAAAGTGAAATCCCTTGAGGAGAAACCAACATACAACTATTTTGCCAATGGAGGTGTTTACATAATGAAGAGCAACCTGATTTCCCGAATCAATAAAGGGGAATATCTGGATGCTCCGGATTTTATAATGACCTTGATAAAAGATAATTTCAATGTGAGTAGCTATCACATCAATGGTACATGGGTAGATATAGGATCTCCCGATGATTACAGACTCGCCAATGAATTAGCCTCACGAAAAATTAAATGAAATGGCAGAATCTAATTTTATAGACTACGTAAAGATTTTATGTCGATCAGGTAAAGGTGGCGCAGGTAGCCGCCATTTCCATCGTGCGAAATATCTTCCCAAAGGAGGTCCCGACGGAGGAAACGGAGGCCGAGGAGGACATATAATTCTTAAGGGAAACAGAAATATGTGGACACTTCTCCCCTTACGTTACCAAAGACATATTTTTGCTACGGATGGTGAAAGAGGGAGTGAAAACAGATCCACCGGTAAGGACGGAGAAGATCGTATTATTGAGGTGCCTGTAGGAACCGTGGTATTTGACGCTGATTCCGGGGAATTCCTCTGCGAAGTCACCGAAGATGGACAAGAAGTAAAGTTGCTTCGGGGTGGTAAAGGTGGTTTGGGCAACTGGAATTTTGCCACTTCCACAAATCGTGCTCCAAGATATGCACAGCCCGGACAGCCTGCCATTGAGAAGACTGTGATTCTTGAACTTAAACTATTGGGCGACGTAGGATTAGTGGGATTTCCTAATGCCGGGAAATCCACCTTACTGTCAGCTTTATCAGCAGCAAAACCAAAAATAGCTGATTATCCCTTCACTACTATGGAGCCAAGTTTAGGTATCGTAGACTATCGTGGCGACAAATCGTTTGTGATGGCCGATATACCGGGAATTATAGAAGGAGCCAGCGAGGGAAAGGGTTTGGGTCTTCGTTTTCTCCGACATATTGAAAGAAATGCCGTATTGCTGTTCCTGATTCCCGCTGACAGTGACAATATAAAGAGAGACTATGAAATCCTTCTTAAGGAACTTAAGGAATTCAATCCTGAACTGGGAGACAAAGGACGTGTACTGGCAATATCCAAATCCGATCTTTTAGATGATGAGTTGAGAGAAGAGATCTCCAAAGAACTACCCGAGGGGATACCCACGGTGTTTATTTCAGCTGTAACAGGTCAAGGGCTTACAGAATTGAAAGATCTTTTATGGCGTGAAATCAATTCTGAAGACAATAAGGCCAAAAGCACACTTACTCACAGAGATCTTGATGTGAAAAGCCGGGTGCCGGAAGAGGATGACTTTATTTTCCAACAAGACGACACAGAAGAAGAACTACCTGATGAGGAAATCGACTGGGACAACGATTTCTGGGAAGAGGAAGACTCTGTAAATGGATGATAAACTTCTAGTGCTTGATATCCGGGATATCTTGAAAAAAAGAATACCCGAGAAGAAACGGAAATGGATACCTTCGTTTCTTATAACAGGTGTGGAAAAACTAATCCGACAGAAAGAACTCAACGAGATTCTGGCAGCTACTTATCCGGCTCATGGATCGGAATTCTCACGTAAAGTTCTTGAACATTTAGAGATTACTGTGGAAGTAAAAGGATTGGGAAATCTTAAAGATAACCACCGGTATATGTTTGCGAGCAATCATCCATTAGGAGGACTTGATGGTATGGCACTTATCACAGTGCTGGCAACAAAATACGGAGATGGGAATATCCGGTTTCTGGTCAACGATATGCTTATGAATGTCACTCCGCTTAAAGATATCTTTCTCCCGGTGAATAAATTCGGTAAGCAAGGGAAAGCCAATACCCTTGAAATTAACGCAAAGATGGCATCCAATTGCCAGATTTTCCAATTTCCTGCAGGATTATGTTCGAGGCTCAACGACCGGGGAGAGGTTTCTGACCTGGAATGGCAGAAATCCTTTGTTGTGAAAGCTTTGGAATATAAAAGAGATATAGTTCCGGTATTCTTTAAAGGAAAAAATTCCGATAAGTTTTATAAGATAGCCAGATGGCGAAAAAAATTGGGGATAAAATTTAATCTGGAACAGATATTGTTGCCCTCCGAACTTTGCAAAGCACGAGGGAAACATTTCGAGATAATTTTCGGGAAACCTATAAACTGGAGGCAACTGGCTGAAAGCGGTAAAAATTCGAAAGAACTTGCCGCCATGATAAAAGGCCATTCATATGCATTGGGGAAGGAATAAGACAACAAATTTCGTCTATCCAGGTCTTACATTTTTTATTTTGATACATTGTGATTAATTTTGCAGATTGAATATCCCGGCTAATCCTTAAAAGAGAAGAATTCGCCCGGCTAATTTTTGCTAACATCACAACGATATCAATTAGATGGATAGGAATACCGTCATCGGTTTATTACTAATGGCAGCCGTATTTTTCGGCTTCATGTGGTTTGCCCCAAAAGATAAAATAGAGATTCCCGAAGAAGAGGTGGAGAATACTGTTCAACCTGTAGTGCCTGTAGTGGCTATCGACTCTTTGAGCCCTTCGGAACTAAAATGGCTTGTAAGAAATATCACCGACCATGGGGAAACAGTGGCAGGAACCGATTCTCTCACACGATTCAATTATTCCAACAAACTTGTAGATCTCACCACCGACGGAAAGAACGTTGAAGGAACTGTTAACGTAGATGGAGTGATTTTGAATTGGGAAGATGTGAATAAGGCTGACTTATCAAAGATGACGGCTGTGCAACAACGTAAGGCCATTGAAATAGTTAGAGAAGCTTCAGCTGAGATTGGCCGTTTCGGTAAATTCGCTCCATTTCTTGCCGGCAACGACACCATAATTAAGATGGAGAATGACGTCCTGGCTCTTGAGCTTAGTTCAAAGTCAGGAACAGTGACACGGGCTGAACTTAAAAAATATGACACCGAATACACTCCTGACGAAACAAAAAAACGTAAGGAAAAAGTTGTAATATTTGAAAAGGGAACTAATACACTTCAATTCCAAATCCCTCTAAATCAAGAAATCTCTACTGCAGATCTTTATTTTGTACCTCAGATTTTAAGTGACTCTTCAGTGCTTATGAAACTCCCGTTGGCGGAAGACGCTTACTGGGGCATACAATATACACTGCCACGCGGAGACTCTTATGTGATTGATATGAAAGTGGTGCAGAAAAACCTGAACCGCTATATTGAAAGTAATAACAAAAATCTGGGAGTAGACTGGCATCAGTCACTGATGCGTCAGGAAAAAGGCAAAATGTTTGAAGAAAGAAACTCCGCCTTGTATTATAAATTTGCCGGAGGTTCTGTAGATAATCTTTCTGAAAATAAAAACGACTCAGAAGACCGTCAGGCCAAAATACGATGGATAGGCTTCAAAAACCAGTTCTTCTCCTCAGTATTGATTTCACAACGTCCTTTCAATATGGCTGATTTCAAATCGGTGGTGTTGAAAGACAAACCCTATTTTCTAAAAGATTTCAATGCACAGGCCACAGTAAACGATTATGACTGGAATGTAGATGTTCCGGCACACTTCTCATGGTTTATAGGGCCAAATCTTTATCCTCTGCTATCCTCACTCGACCGCCAGACCGTGGCTGATGAAAATCTGCAGCTCACAAGGCTTATTCCTTTAGGATGGTCAGTGTTCAGATGGATAAACACCGGAGTGATAATACCAATTTTTAATTTCCTGGGCTCCTTTATATCCAACTATGGTATCGTGATCTTAGTGATGACGTTCTTTATAAAACTGGTGTTATTCCCCCTTACTTATAAGAGTTATAAAAGCCAGGCAGTAATGCGTCTTCTCCAGCCCGAAGTAAAAGAGATAAATGAAAAATATCCCGGACAAGCAAATGCCATGGTACGTCAACAGAAGATGATGGCCTTATACAATAAAGCCGGAGCAAATCCTATGTCGGGTTGCTTGCCTATGTTGCTTCAGATGCCTATTCTTTTCGCAATGTTCACATTTTTCCCGTCAGCCATAGAATTGCGGGGACAAAGTTTCCTATGGGCACACGACCTTGCAGCCCCGGATGCAATTATTTCGTGGAGTGGCCACATACCCCTTATTACAGATTATTTCGGCAATCATATATCTTTATTCTGTCTGCTGATGACGATCACCAACATCATCTATACAAAGATAAATATGCAGACTTCTGCCAATCAGATGCCGGGCATGAAATGGATGATGTATCTTATGCCGGTATTCTTCATGATCTTTTTCAACAATTATGCGGCAGGCCTCTCTTATTATTATTTCCTTTCCTTGCTCATCACAATTGCACAGACATATTCTTTCCGTTATATCATCAAGGAAGAGGATGTGAAACGCACTATGGCAGAGAATGCGAAGAAACCGAAGAAAAAGAGCGGATTCATGGCTCGTCTTGAAGAGATGCAGAAACAACAGCAGGCAATGATGCGTGAGCAACAGAAACGTGCTCAGTCACGACGTTGAAATTTTGAGCATATTGTCTCTGATAAAATAAAAATCAGGGAATTTACACTTAAGGCACGTTAAAGCATTGCGAAAGAAATCAGAATACACATGAAGGAACTCCGAATAATCAGGATATGCCTTGCAGCGCTCTTTTTTATCGGAGCCGTGGTGTATCTTGCAATCGGGTTTCCGGTGCATCCTGCCTTAAAATTCGTAGAAAAAGCCCAGATTATTCCTTCCGCCATCTCCTTCTCATTAGGTGCAATAATAGTATGGTTAGTGATTACCCTTTTGCTGGGAAGAGTGTATTGCTCAACAGTTTGTCCCGTCGGAACACTTCAGGATTTATTCAGTAAGGGTAGAAAGATAATCAAACCGCTAAACAAACCATTTAGCTATAGGCCGGCCTCCAAAATGAGGTATTATATTCTCGGAGCTTATATTTTCTGTATAATAGCCGGAGTGGCAGCAGTTCCCTTCTGGATAGAACCATGGAGTATAATGCGAAATATTAGCGGGGATATTCACCCTTCAGCAGAGAAGTTCGAATGGATACGCATAGGAGTAGGTGTAACTACTGGTATCATTGCCGGGGTAGTATCTGCACTTCTTCTCCTTATTGTGGCTCTTTTCACAGGTCGTGGATTCTGTACAGATATTTGTCCCGTAGGTACGGCTTTAGGATGCTTCAGCAACTATACCCTCTATCATATAGAGATTGATCCCGACAAATGTATCAACTGTATGAAATGTGAGGATGTATGTCCTTCACAATGTATTAAAGTTGTGTCAAGACATGTCGACAATTCCAGATGTGTGAGATGCTTCGATTGTACCCATGTCTGCCCTAACGAGGCCATTAAACTTCAGATTAATCGCAACAGAAGGGTTACACCACTAATGAACCCCACCACTCAGGCAAAGGCCTGACAATATAAGCCAATTGGAGATATAGGTGTTTAAATCTCTTTTATAAACCAAAAAATGAAACAATATCTTGATCTGATCAAACATATTCTGAAAGACGGCACTGTAAAAAGTGATCGTACAGGCACAGGCACTATTTCCACTTTTGGATATCAGATGAGATTCGATCTTTCAGATGGATTTCCATTAGTCACGACAAAAAAAACGCATTTGAAAAGTATAATCCATGAGCTTTTATGGTTCCTGGCAGGTGACACCAACGTGAAATATCTGCAGGAAAACGGAGTGAGAATTTGGAATGAATGGGCTGATACTGATGGAAATTTAGGGCATATATATGGCTATCAATGGAGATCTTGGCCCGATTATAATGGTGGATTTATCGATCAGATTGCAGAAGCAGTTAAAACTATTAAAACCAATCCGGATTCACGAAGAATCATAGTAAGTTCCTGGAATGTAGCTGATATAGAAAATATGAATCTTCCCCCATGCCACTGCTTTTTCCAGTTTTATGTAAGTGAAGGAAAACTATCCTTGCAATTATACCAGCGAAGCGCTGATTGCTTCCTTGGCGTTCCCTTCAATATAGCGAGTTATGCCCTTCTCACCATGATGATGGCACAGGTATGCGATCTTAAGCCTGGTGAATTTATACATACATTAGGAGACGCACATATTTACTTAAACCATATAGCTCAGGTAGAAGAACAATTGAAACGCACACCGAGACCTTTACCTATTATGAAAATCAATCCTGAAGTAAAGAATATCTTTGATTTCAAATATGATGATTTTCATCTTGAAGGCTATGATCCTTGGCCCGCAATCAAAGGAGAGGTAAGTGTCTAAGAAGACTTTTTCTCATTAAGCATATCATAGACTACGACAGCATTATTATGAGTCTCGTCATGTGAGGAATAAAGAAGTGTCACAACTGGTTTTGATGCTATATATTCTTTAAGTTTTAAAAAAGCGGGATTTGCTTCCAGCTCCTCACGGTATTTTTTTTCAAATCCTGCCCATCTGTCGGTAGGATCGGCATGAAACCATTCCCTTAATTCTGTAGATGGGGCTATATCTTTATCCCATAAATCATAATGAAAGGTTTCATGCGAGAGCCCTCTGGGCCAAAGCCTGTCGATATAAATTCTGAAACCGTCATCCGGACTCGCCGGCTCATATGCTCTTTTTAACTGTATCGTCTGTGCCATTTTCTATTGCATTTTATTAAATGAAAGTTTATATTATAACTTTTGAAATATTGGTTAGGTTCAGTTTTGTAATAATCTATAAAGTGTGTAAGTTTGTAACAGTATAATTCTTTATTAACCGGATATGAGTGCAAACACTGTTAACAAGGAATACGAATATAAAGGTTTAGTGGTAAATGGATTTGCCATGATCTTCTTTGTGTTTATTTTAGTGCCCGGACTAATAGTTTTGTTCAGCCTTGTATTGATAGAATCAGTAGAGGCACTAGGAATAGTATTGGATGCTGTTTTAGGTGTGATTTTTATTTTAGGTTGTGTAGGATATTTTGTACAAGAACCCAATCAGGCCAGAGTAATGATATTCTTTGGTAAATATAAAGGTACCTGCAGAAAAACAGGATATTTTTGGGTAAATCCTTTTCTCAACCGTAAAAAATTATCCTTGCGCATACGTAACATGGACATTGAGCCAATTAAAGTAAATGATAAGGTGGGAAATCCGGTGCTTATTGGAATGGTACTTGTCTGGAAAATAAAGGATACTTATCGGGCTGTATTTGATATAGACACTCAGGGAGCCGGTAACACAGGTGTAAATAACAACGCCTTGGAAAAATTTGTAAGAATACAAAGTGATGCAGCTTTGAGAGAAGTTACAGGCCAATTTGCCTATGATGTCACCGACCAAGGAAGTAAAGAACTTACACTAAGATCAGGTGGCGAGGAAATAAACGAACTTTTGGAACACAAGCTAAACGAACGATTGGCTATAGCAGGAATGGAAGTGGTGGAAGCCCGAATAAATTATTTGGCTTATGCTCCTGAAATTGCAGCGGTGATGCTTAGACGGCAGCAAGCCTCAGCTATTATAACTGCCAGAGAGAAAATAGTAGAAGGAGCAGTTTCCATGGTGAAAATGGCTATTGATCAGTTACGTGAACAGAAAGTAGTGGAACTTGATCCGGAGAAAAAAGCTGCTCTTGTAAGTAATCTTTTAGTAGTTTTATGTGCTGATGAGCCCTCACAACCTATAATCAACACAGGTGTTGCATAATATTAAAGACTATGAAAATTAGAAATTTATATCGGTTTTTATTTTGTGTTGCCATATTTATTTCACCATCTTATGTAGCAATTGCAAATAATGATTCTGAGGGAAACGAGGTTAATTTTCCTGAACTTTCCATAGAAGAAATAAAAGTGCCCGAAGGTTATATTCTGGTCTGGCACGATGAATTTAACAAGGGTAATACTTTGGGCAATGATTGGGTGATAGAAGAAAAACCATCCGGCTGGGTTAATAATGAACTTCAGAATTATACCGGGGAAAAGATAGACGGTGAAAATACTCTCGAGATTAAGGATGGTAATCTTTTGATAAATTGTTTCAAAGGCAGTGATGGTAAAATCTATTCAGGAAGAGTATACGCAAAACCGGATGAGGGATGGGAATACGGATATTTTGAAGCAAGAATAAAACTACCGAAAGGAAAAGGTACATGGCCCGCTTTCTGGATGATGCCTGTGAATCCTGACTGGACCATAAATGGATGGCCTCGTTGCGGTGAAATCGATATAATGGAAGAAGTAGGCACAGATCCCAACCGTGTTTCCTCTTCACTACATACAGAAAACTATAACCATAAAATAAACACTCAAAAAACTCATGAGATTTATCTCGAAGGGGCTGAAGAGGATTTTCATATTTATGCTTTAGAATGGACCCCGGAAGAAATAAAAACCTATGTCGATGGCATTGTTCAACTTCATGCCACACGGGAAGAAATGGGAGAAGATCATGAAAGTTGGCCTTTTCATTATGCGTTCTACCCCATTCTTAATTTAGCCTGGGGTGGAGATTGGGGTGGTTATAAAGGAGTGGATGAAACAGTCTTACCGGTATCAATGTTGGTAGACTATGTTAGAATTTTTCAGAAAAAACCTTAAAATTAAGGCTAAGCTTTTATTTTACGCTTAATTTCTATAGGTAAACCAGACAACTCTTCAAGCACTTTTTGTGCAGCCTGGTAAGATTGGTTCAGATCTATCTTTCTTTCACCGGCCACATAAGCCACGGCTTCCGCATAATTGTTCTTAAATTTCTTATTTATCTGAGTCCAATTGATATTTTTCCATTGATTAGCCTGTGTGGGATCGTAGCTAAGCTTTCCTTGCTTCATCAAGACAGCTATTACGGGATAACCCGGATATCCTTGCCAAAAAGTTGCATTGTCATCAGATGAGTATTGATTATCTAAAAAACGCACCACATAAGATTTTTCTCCATCGGATGAAGACACATCGGCATATCCTTCTTTCATGAGAACACGGTTGTCAGCTAATGCGGTCCAGGCCTCAAATATTTTCTCTATCGGTGGAAATTTTTTCATGGATTTTCCTTTTAACAGGATAAAGATAATATTTCCCTACAATTTATAAAAATATTCAGAGGGTCTCTAAACCCCTATATTTTTCAAGTTGCATCAATGCTTTGGCGGCATTATATTTCATAGTGATTAGATCCATGGCAGCTGTAGTGAAATAATTACGGTCGGAAATATATTCAATGAGGGTTAACAGACCACCGCGATAGGCTTTCAAAAGCTGAGTGTTATAATCCACACTTACCATTATCGGCTCAAGTTCATCTATCTGATTCTTAATGTATTGAAGTCTTCTGATGGTCATAGCCACATCAGCATCTATCTCCTCCCGGCCGGCCTCTATACGATATTGTGCATCAATGATGTCAGCTTTTGCAGCCTTTTGTCTTCCCCTCGATGAAAAAATTGGCAGAGAGATTCCAAAAGTAGCACCGTTAAAATGCATTCCGTCTTCAAAAGCATGCTTGTATCCTATCGATAAAGAGGGCAACGCTTCCATTTTAGCCACCCTTATTGCCTGTTCCGCAGCTTCTGCTTCAGCTTGAGCCAGTTTTAAAGAAGGAGCATTATTTTTTATATCAGAAAATATCTCATCAGAGGGAATGACAATCTCAGGAAAATCCAAGATTAGCTCTTTCAAAAGTTCAGAACAATCCTTTCCATATATTTTAGAAAGAGAGGAAGTAATCTCTAATTCTTCATCCAGAAGCGAAGCACGGGCGCTTCTTATATTGGCATATTCCAGCCTTACTTTATTAAGATCTAATATAGTGATTTCACCACCCTTGGATGATTCTCTGGCAAGCCTGTAGATACTGTCGTTATTATTGTTCAGTTCTTCTAAAAGATCCAGTTTCTGCTTATGCTGAATATAATCTAAAAGAAGATCGCGGATTTCCATCAAAGCGTCCATCCTTCTTAAATGGATTTCATATCCTGCTTTTGAGAATTTCTTATCTGCCTCCTTTCCTCTGGCACCATAAACCCCTGGCCATTCAACACTCCATGTAAGCTCAGCCGTCCAACGGTTATCAACATCCGAAGGCATAACCAGGTATTCTCCTCCCAACTCAGGATCAGGTAGGTTTGATTCGGTCTTTAAATTTCTGTATGCACTTTCGAGGGAATAAATATCTGATTGAAAAGCCGGGCTTCCTTTTAAGATTTTTATTGCAGTTTCATCTATAGTGGCTCCTTTACTGATACACGGGGTTGAGACAATTATCATAAGGGCAACACCAAGGAGAATCCTGAACCACATAAAACTATTAATTTTTTATTGACAAAAGCAAAATTACTTTTATTTTTTATTTATTACAAATATTCAAGTAATATAAGCATTTTTCAACTAATAAATGCTTCGTTCTTGTGTTTACATTCCTTACAATTACATTCATCCCGCAACATTCCTTTTTTACCCATAAGGAAATAAATTGAGGGAACTACAAAAATATTCAACACCGTACATGAAATCAATCCTCCCAGAATAACAATTGCCATCGGAGCTTGAATTTCATTGCCCGGACTATCATACCTGAAAGCCAGAGGCACCAAAGCAAGGGCTGACGACAAAGCAGTCATCAGGATGGGATTGAGGCGCGTCACCGAACCCTCTAAAACCCTTTTTTCCAAAGACACCTTTTCGTGAAGCAATTGATTGTAATGGGAAATAAGCAACATACCGTTGCGGGTGGAGATACCTAAAAGGGAAATGAAGCCTATTATTGCAGGTATGTTCAATTGGCTTCGCGTGAGCCAAAGAATCAATACACCACCTATTAATGCAAGTGGCATATTAAGAAGAATTACCAAAGATTCCTTTACATCTTTAAATTCAGCAAAAAGAAGGAAGAAAATCAGCAAAATAGCCCCTAAAGAAGCAAACAGCAAAGTGCGTGACGCTGCCTTCTCGCTCTCAAACTGTCCTCCATAAGTGATATAGTAGCCCTTAGGCAAACTGACGTCCCGGCTTATGTTTTCCTTTATATCATCCACAGCCCCCTTGAGGTCTCTCCCGGATATATTCGCCGAGACAACTATACGTCTTGATACATCTTCCCGGTTTACCGTGTTAGGACCTGAAGTTGAGATAATCTCGGAAACCGATGTAAGTGGTACCGGCCCGAGGGGGGAATCTATAAAAAGATCAGATAAAGATTCTAAAGTAGAACGATATTCCGGTGCTATCTTGAGAGTAACATCGTAAGGAACTGATCCGGTGTAAACCCTTGAAACAGCCTTACCCCCTATAGCCACTTCCACAAATCTTCGGAATTGCGGAAGAGAGATACCATACTTTGCGAGCATTTCACGCTTAGGTTTTATTTCTAGTTCCGGCCTTGGTATCTGTTGTTCAACATTAATATCCACTATCCCCTTTACCTCTCCCATGGCCGCAGCTACTTCTTTCCCTAAAGAAAACAACCGATCGAGATCTTCTCCAAAAATTTTCACCGCAACCTGTGCCTCGCTCCCGGAGAGCATTGCATCAATTCTATGGCTTATCGGTTGTCCGATCTCTATATTAACACCTGGAATCATCGATAGTCTTTCACGGATATCAGCTGCAACTTCTTCCCGTTTCCTACCTGTAGATAGAGAATAAGGAACTTCAATTTCAGATACATTGGAGCCTAAAGAATGTTCATCAAGTTCGGCTCGTCCTGTTTTCCGAGCAGTGAGAATCACTTCCGGCACTTCCCTTATCAATCTTTCGGCCATCTTGCCGATACTGTCGCTAAGCTGTAGGGATATTCCCGGCATTGCGCTTACATTCACAGTAAAAGATCCTTCATTAAAAGATGGCAAAAATCCTCGTCCTAAAAATGGGAAAACTATCCCGGCGAATACCAGGAAAGCACCGGAAATAATAAATACCGGAGATGGCTTTGAGATTACTTTCCGGAGAATTCTTTTATAGAATGTGCCTAACTTTAAAGCCAGCCAAGGCTCTTTCTCCAGTCTTTTTTCCACCTTTCCTTTACCCAACAGAAAAAGACAAAGCACAGGAGTCAAAGTCAGCGCCACAATAGTTGAGGCCATTAACGCAATTATAAATGAAAGTCCAAGAGGTATAAGTAGTCTTCCTTCCATTCCATGCAGGAAAAACAATGGCAAAAAACTGGCTATAATTATTAAGGAAGAATTTAAGATAGGCATCCTCACTTCCCTGGATGCTCTAAACACCACTTCTGCAGGCTCTTGTCTCATTGTAGCCGGCAATTGTCTGTTGTGTCTGAGGTGACGGTAAACATTTTCTACGTCCACTATAGCATCGTCCACTAATGAACCGATAGCTATTGCTATACCGCCAAGAGTCATTGTATTTACAGAAAAACCGAGGGCATCGATAATAAGCAAAGTAATGATTACAGACATGGGTATCGCCACAGCAGAAATCACTGTGGTGCGAATATTCATTAAGAATAGAAATAAAATAACCACTACAAAGAGTGCTCCCTCAAAAAGTGAGACCTGAAGATTTCTTACAGAATTACTAATGAAAGAAGCCTGTCGGAATATATCGGCATTTATTGTTATTCCGGAAGGAAGGGATGGAGCTAACGATTCCAACGTATCTTCCAACCTCTGGGTTAGAGAAATCGACCCTACTCCGGGTTGTTTGGTCACAGTGATCAAAACAGCCGATTCACTATTGATTGATGCTTTACCTATTTCAGGAGATTTAGGAGCCAGTCTTACTTCAGCAAAGTCCTCAAGCCGGTAAATTTTCCCTGATTCTGAAATAACGGGCGTTTTAGATATCTCGGCCAAATCTGTAGTGGAAAGACTGGCTTTCAAGAGATATT
The DNA here is from genome assembly GCA_022509185.1 of Muribaculaceae bacterium. GTDB lineage: Bacteria > Bacteroidota > Bacteroidia > Bacteroidales > Muribaculaceae > Lepagella. The sequence goes on from JAFLTS010000006.1 coordinate 43,030, forward strand.
CATTATCGTAATCATACAATACCCCTCCTGAAGCATTAGAATTAAAAGTCTCCAAAGCATCTTCAACTTCATCAAGAGAGATGCCAAGAAATCTCATTTTCCCGGGATTGATATTTACGGCATATTCTTCTACTTCTCCCCCAATCATAGAAACGGAAGAAACACCTCCGACAGCTAATAAACGTGGCCGTACCAATCTGTCGGCCACTGAACGAAGCTCCCCTTGGGAAAGAGTGTCGGAAGTAAGTCCTATAATCAGGATTTCACCTAAAATGGAAGAGGAAGGCCCCATTGTGGGGGTACCGGCATCTTCAGGCAATTCTTCGGAGATAGCAGGCAATCTTTCTGCTACTATTTGTCTAGCCTCTCTTATATCTGTGTTCCAATCAAACTCTACCCAAACAACAGAGAATCCGGTAGCTGACGAACTTCTCACACGTCTCACTCCCGGCAAACCGTTTAATGCAGTTTCTACAGGAAAAGTTACAAGTTGCTCCACCTCCTCGGGTGCCATTCCTCCGGCTTCTGTCATCACCACTACTGTAGGGGCATTTAAATCGGGAAAAATATCCACCTCCGTTCGGAACAGTGAAATCATTCCGGCGGCAAGAAGTAAGAAACTCAGAAAGAGTATCAGAAACCGGTTGTCGAGTGAGAAACGGATAATTCGGTCGAGCATACGGAATCAATGATTATGAGTATGGGAAGGGGGTGCTACTGCCGAAATTTCTGCCATACGTATCACTGAAGCTCCCTTCGTTATAACCCGGTCTCCCTCTTTCAAACCTTCTTTTATCTCGATTCTCTTTCCGTCGGTGGCTCCCGTTGTCACAAGTTTCTTTTCATACTCATCATCATCTATGGCGATGTATACATATTTATTACCCTGAAGTTCAACTAATGCCTCCCGAGGTACAGATATTACACCGGCTCTCGGCCCACAAATAAGATATACCTCTGCAAATCCACCCAAAAATGATTCCTCATTACCCGTAAAAGAAAAATAAACCGGCAGATAACCATTTGTTGCAACAGGATTGCTGCCGGTTATTTTACGAACATTCATTGTAGCCAGTTCCAGAATTTCTTTACCACCTTCTGGCATAATATTTGCTGACTCCAATTCTTTGAGATGAGAGAAATATTTTGTCGGAACGTCAGCTCTTAGAATCTGGGTAGCACCTTTAACAATTGTGGCCACAGGGCTTCCGACTTCAACATATTCTCCTGACTTTACCAATAATTCACTTATGTTTCCGGTTATCGGAGTAGTCAGTGAAACCGATCCACTATTATCTGTATTTCCTGCCATAGCCATGGCTTCATGGTAAGTCCTCTCGGCTTCACGGAACGTAGATGCTGTAACTAATCCCTCTTCATATAAGGGTTTAAGACGTTCGTATTCTTTACGGGCAGCCTGAAGGTTTACTTGAGCAGCCTTAGCCACATCTCCACCCTGTAAACCTTCAGCGGATATCATGACAATCTTTTCTCCTTTGTTTACTTCAGCGCCGGTACTAATACCATCATTCAATGTGATAATACCGGATTTCTTTGCGGTAACTGTATAAATATCCCCGTTTGATGGTTGTATTTCTCCCGTGGTTTTAATAACGTCATGAAAAATTCCCGGGCTTATAATCTCATATTCCACCCCGAATTCCCGAGCTTTTTCGGGGGACAAAACCACTGCAGTCTCTCCTCCATGTTCATCTTCATCATCATGATGATCTTCACCGTCTGATGTCTTACAGGAAAAAAGTAAACTTGCCAGCACACAAATAAACCATATTTCGAAACGACTAAAAATCATTCTTCAATTTTAATATATTTTACTTAGGCAATTAAGCAAATTTGATCTTACGAGAGCAAATTTAAAATTCCTTATATGCAACTTTGTTGCAATTTGACTATCTTTGTCTTTCGAGCGATCCGGTTTTTTCACTTGTGATTCCCAAGACCGGGTTCTGACAATTGTTATTAAAAACTTACATTATGATATCAGAACTTCTTAAATTCAACGATGAATTCGTGGCCAAGGAAGGCTATAAGCCTTTTATAACCTCAAAATATCCCGATAAGAAAATCGCTATCGTCACATGTATGGACACAAGGCTTGTAGAACTTCTTCCGGCAGCTTTAGGCATAAAAAACGGAGATGTGAAAATGATAAAGAATGCCGGAGGTGTGATTTCTGATCCCTGGGATTCAACAATGAGGTCATTGCTGGTGGCAATCTATGAATTAGGAGTAAACCAGATTATGGTGATCGGACACACGGAATGTGGTGTGAAAGGGATGAACGCCCAAGAAATGATCCATCTGATGGAGAAGAGAGGCATCTCTAAAGAAACCATATCATTGGTGGAACGTTGCGGCATAGACCTGGAAAAATGGCTTAAAGGTTTCGATGAAACAGAACAAGCTGTGAAAGATTCTGTCAATCTTGTAAAAAATCATCCGTTGGTACCCGGGGAAATAGAGGTGACAGGATATATCATGGATTCCACTACAGGTAAACTTACAATATTAAAATAACACATAAAAGATTAACTAAAAATGTCTGCTTGATTGAAGCAGACATTTTTTTGTTGGTATTAATATCTCTTTCAGTATCTCCTGCCATTGCCTCGGTCATTGGGATCAAAAGGATTTCTTGTGGGATCGAAATAATCTTCTTCCTCCTCTTCATCATATTGATTTTTCTGTCGGTTACGGTTTTTCTTATCGGCCTCCGGCTTATTCTTAAGGATAGCATATGGTTTCATCATATCCACAGCTGTAGAAAAAACATCCCATGATTCTTCTTTATCCCAGTTTTTCTTTATGTTAATCAGCTTAGGATAATAATATGACACATCAGGCTGTTGCAAGGAGTCGAGACTTCCCGTGTCAAAAATTCCATTACCGTTATGGTCTTCAAAAATTCTGGCATAATATTTTCCTGCCGGAAGATATTTGAAAACAGCCTTATTGTCGATCACTTTTTCCCTTCTAACAGGAGAGTCGCTTGAATTCAGCAATTCAATAAAAGCCGGGATTGTATCAGTGAAATTCGATATATCAAATATTACGGATGAATAATCATCTTCAGCTTTTGTCTTAAAAGAAACTTCGAGAGGATCAGAAACCAGCCCATATATACCTTTGGCAGCCAGAGAATCCACTGTGAGCCTGTATTGTGTAGAAAAATCCCATGGATACTCAATCTTGAGTAGCCGTGGATTTAAGGTGTCTACAGGCTGGGGTTTCCATGGTTTTGAAACAGGTTTCCAAAGTGTGTCAACTTGCATTTCAAGATGAAAAGCAGATGTATCCAGGCTCACCAAAGGTGTGTCAAATTCAAGAAACAATGGAAGATAAATTTCCTGCGTGGAAGAAGACAAACTTTTGAACCCCAAGGGAACAGGTTTTTTCACCACTTCAATCGAATCTTCAATTTCCTTACCCTCTTTTAAAGCTTTCTCTCTTTCCTTTTCTTTCTCTTTCAAAGCTTTTTCACGTTCTTTTGCTGCGTTTGCCAATGCGTTTTTAAGGTCTCGCGAATAGAAAAATCTGAGGGTATCCGTCACTTCTGAAAGATTTCGGGTTGAGTCGGTGCGCATATAAGTGGCAGCAATCCTAAGGCTGTCGAGGCTTAATAAAGTAGGCTCCTTAATCCAGAAGGTTACTGAATCATTTCTTGCGGATTTCTCTATCACATACCAATCCTGAAGATCTTCATATCCGACAGGTGTAATTGCAGGGATTGAAGCTGATTTGGTATTGAAGATAAAATTAAGACGCGTTGAATCCTGGCGTTCATATTTCTGAAGATACTGGGATTTTTCATCACTCTCAAAACTCCTCAACAAGATGTCGTTAGGAAGAAAAAGGGTTCTTTCCCGATTGTATACGGTATCCACTTCCCCGGTTTTTAAATTAAACAGGGTGTCAGTGGTCATAATTCTTTCACTGGAAGGAGACAGAGTGAAATCATAAAAAGCCATTATTTCTTCCGGATTCGCCCTGTGATAGTCGTTGTCGAGATCTTCGAGAGCAAAAATTCGATATTCTCCGGGAGCAAGGCCCAGGATTGAAAATCTTCCTCTATCGTCAGTCTTGGCCATTCTCTCAAAAGGAAGAGTGGCAAAAGCTGAATCAGCAAGATTAGAATAAACCCCCACCAGCATACCTTGTTGCGGTTCAAGAGTCTGGGCATCGAGCACCATTCCGGATATCTGCAGGGTATCTATTTCCGGACCGGTTGAAAAGGAATAGGCGAAGCTTGGAAGTTTGTTGCCTTCGTTGTTATCTTCTATGGAGTTGCCGAAATCAATTGTATAGGTTGTGTTGTCTAGAAGGGTATCTTGAAAAGTCACAGTGACTCTACGCCCGGAAGAAGATACTCTTGGAACCTGCTTTGACGGAGGAGAGATCACTACATTTGTGAAGGCATCTTTCACATTGACAATTTCATCAAAATCAATGTCTATGCGTTGTCGATTCACATTTACAGAACCCGGCGCCGGGTTAGCCCTTACAAACCTGGGAGCATCTTCATCACGCGGCCCTCCCGTGGGGTTTCCTATTGATGCACAGGAGGCCACTATTGCCAGTATACCTGAAATGCTTATAGCGGTTAAGATTTGCTTCCTTATTCGGGGAATAGACGTCATTTTATACTAAAGTGATTGAAAATCTATTTCAAAGGTAAGAATTTTCATTGAGTAAAATAAAGAAAAAGTATAAAAACAGCAATCTGAATACCGGCAAAGAAAGGGTATAACCAGCTATATTTTTATGTTAAAGTTAGCTTTTTATGGTCTGATGGTTAAATTAGTTGAAAAATTTAAAGTATATTTGCAAGTTGAAAATCAGCGGACACAAATTTTGTGTACCGACAAACTAACCGAACATTAATTAAAACACAGTAATAACACAATGCAGAACAAAGGGTTTATCAGCACCATTGCCATCCTTTTGGTCTTAATCAGCGGATTTTATATTTCCTTTTCTGTGGTAACCCACCACTATGAGGAAAAGGCCAAGAAGTATGCCATGGAAATGGCAGGCACCGAAGATGTCACCAACGATGCCTATAAGCTACATCTCAAGCAATTCAATGACTCCATCGACAAGGAAAAAGTTTATTTAGGCTACACCTATAATCAAGTGCGTAAGCTTGAGGTAGGTATGGGTCTCGACCTTAAAGGTGGTATGAACGTGGTGCTGGAAATATCAGTACCCGACATTCTGCGTCAATATGCAGCCGGCCCGCGTCAGCTCGAACAGATTAATGAAGCGATTGCGGCAGCTCAGGCAGCCGGCGCCAAGGGATCGGACAAAGACTTTATATCAAAATTTGCAGCCCAGTTCCAGCCTGGAACCATGGCCGGTCTCTTCCAAAGAGAGGGCGAATATCTGGGTAAGATACGTAGCAATTCATCAAATGCCGAAGTGGCCTCAGCATTAGACAACCAGGTTAACAGCCAGGTAGACGCTGCTTTCAATATCTTCCGCACACGTATCGACCAGTTTGGTGTGGTTGCACCGAATATTCAGAAGTTACAAGACAAATCCGGTCAGATTCTTTTGGAGCTTCCGGGTGTAAAAGAGCCGGAACGTGTTACCGAACTCCTGAAATCTTCAGCCAACCTGGAGTTTTATGAAGTTTATAACTATAATGAAATAGCAAACGACCTTAACAGCTTTGCTCAGCTTTGGATGCAACAAGACACTATCAATCATACTAATTTGATAGAACTTCTTGGTGGCCAGATGAGAGCAGGCAGCCCCGTTATCGGTATCGTAGCTCCCCAGAACCGTAATCTTGTAGACAGTATACTTTCCTCTCCTCTGGCTAAACAGAAACTGCCTAGCGATTTCACTGCAGTGTGGGAAGTGAAAGCAGTTAATTATCCTGTGCTTGATGAAAACGGAAATGTCTTGAAGAAAGCCAACGGAGAAGACCGCACTACGCCTTACTATCAGCTGATAGCTCTTAAAGGAGACGCTGCCTTGGAAGGGGATGCAGTGACTTCAGCCTCAAGCGAATATGATAATTTGCGAGGCAATACAGTTAACATGCGTATGAATGATGCCGGTGCTCAGGCATGGGCAACTCTTACACGTAATAATATCGGTCGACCTATAGCTATCGTTCTCGACAATAACGTTTATTCATATCCTAACGTTAATAATGAAATTACCGGAGGATCTTCAGAAATCACAGGTAACTTCACTCCCGAAGAAGCCAACGACCTTGCCAATGTGCTTAAGTCCGGTAAGATGAGCGCCAAGGTAGAGGTGGTAAGCAATAATGTGATTGGCCCGAGCTTAGGTGCCGAAGCTGTTACCCAGGGTTTCCTCTCCTTCGTAGTGGCAATCGCCATTCTGATGGTATTCATGATCCTCATGTATGGTGTGATTCCGGGATTGGTAGCCAATGTAGGTTTGATCCTCAACCTTTATTTCACTTTAGGTATCCTGGCCTCATTCCAGGCGGTATTGACGCTTTCAGGTATCGCCGGTATCGTGCTTGCACTGGGTATGGCCGTAGACGCCAATGTGCTTATCTTCGAACGTACAAAAGAAGAACTTAAACTCGGCAAGAAACTTCGTCAGGCAATATCAGAAGGTTATAACAATGCCTTCTCAGCTATATTCGACTCCAATATCACATCTGTGATAACAGGTATCATCCTGCTTCTCTTCGGTTCAGGTCCGATAAAAGGTTTCGCAACCACTTTGATCATAGGTCTTGTCTGCTCGTTCTTCACAGCAGTGTTCCTTACTCGTCTGGCCTTTGATCTCATCACAAAGAACGGTCGTTGTGCCAATATGACATTCGACACCAAGATAAGCAGAAATCTCTTTAGCAAAACTAAAATCAACTTTATCGGCAACTGGAGAATTTATGCAAGTGTTTGGTTGGCGTTGGTAGTGGTATCGATAGCATCCTTGTCAATCCGTGGTATGAACCAAGGTATCGACTTCTCCGGAGGCCGCAACTATGTTGTTCAATTTCAACACCCGGTAAATCCGGCTGAATTGCAACAAAGGTTAAGCGCCGAGCTTCAGGCTGAGGCTAATGATCCTACAGTAAGCGTAGGTGTAATCACAATTGATGATCCTACAAAAGTGAGAATTTCTACCAACTATCGTATTAAAGACGACAGCCCGAATGTAGACAACGATGTGACACGTCTTCTTTATACAAAACTAGCACCGGAACTCACCGATGAAAATGGCAATGTGATGGACTACAACACCTTCTCTATGGCGGATGAAAATAATGGTATAATTTCAATTCAGAAAGTGGGTCCGTCAGTGGCTGATGATATGAGAAGAGACGCTTATTGGGCAGTTGGTATAGCAGTGGCATGTATGTTCCTTTACATCCTCCTCCGCTTCCATAATATCGCATTCTCTGTTGGTGCTGTAAGCGCAGTTGCCCTCACCGCATTCCTTATCATCGGTTTCTATTCAATTTGCTGGGGCTTCCTGCCATTCTCCATGGAAATCGACCAATCGTTCATAGCGGCCGTACTTACAATTATCGGTTATCAAATCAATGATACCGTGGTGGTATTCGACCGTGTCCGTGAGATGATGAAAGTATATCCGAAGGAGAACAGATTCCTTACTTTCAACAAGAGTTTGAACACTACGTTGACACGTACGATCATGACATCGTTCTCTACCTTGCTCGTATTAGGTTGTATATTCTTCCTTGGTGGAGACACAATCCGCAGCTTTACTTTCGCTATGATATTCGGTGTGATTGTAGGTACCTTCTGTTCACTTTACTGCGCGGCTCCGGTGGCATACCATATCATCAGATTCAATCTTGATCGTAAGCGTAATAAAGAGGAAGAAAACGGCAGACCTCGTCTTGAAGGAAACCGTAGATTCAGATAAGAAAAACCCTTAACCCTTATACCCCGAGGGGGTGTGGCATCTGCTACATCCCCTCACCCTTTTAAAAAAATTACTATGCCTAACAGATCTCTTCAGGAGGTGAGGAAGGAAATCCTCAAAACCAGGAAGGTGACCCCGGAAATTCTTAAAGAATTAGAAGATATATATGCCGATCTAACTCAGATAGATTTTGAGAAAGCCGATGTATTGTTTCGTATCAAACAGCTCAATCATATCGAGCTGACGGAAAAATACAAGGATTTTTTTGTAGATAGAATAGCATCTTTCCTATTGGGATATGGTCAGAGTCCTGATGAAATAGATGCTGAGGAAGGGAAATGGCTTAGAGGCCGTATTATCCACCGCGATCAATATGACAAGGCTTTGTTGGAAGAGCTTGAAAACAGGCTTGAGAATATAGACCGGAAGTTGCCTAATTATTTGAAAAAAAATAATTATCTGATAGCTAAATTTGAGGATATCTTATATTATTCTCGGTATTTTGCCTTCATCGCGGTAGTTGGAGCTATATTGTCTTCTTTTATATTGTTTATCCAGGGTTTCGGCTTGATTATAAAGGGTCTGGTTGGATTTTTCAGAGACCCTTATGAAAGGTATGAAGCGTTGTTTGAACAGCTGGTCTCTTCGGTCGATGTGTTTCTATTTGCCTTAGTGTTGATAATTTTCGGAGTGGGAGTGTATGAGCTTTTTATCGCAAATGTAGATCCGGAAGACAAACCTGCCGACACACGTCCCACATGGCTTAAAATTAGCAGTGTAGATGATCTAAAATCCTCTCTTGGCAAAGTTATATTAATGGTGTTGATTGTTTCTTTCTTCAAGCATGTTCTCGAAATAGATGCAGAGATGTGGAGCCCTACGGCTTTGCTTTATTTAGCCATAGGTATCTTACTGATAGCCGGTGCCCTCTATCTGACACACAAATCAAGTTCTGAGGGTGAATCCAAATCAAAATCAAAGGAAGTTGCCAAAGAAGCTATTCGAGAAACAATCGAAGAAGCCCTTTGACCTATCCATTTATATTTCTCACAAATTATTTTTTCTAATAGGATTATTTTATGAAAAAAGTTCTGGTCCTGTTTATTGGTTTACAAATAACACTAATTAATTGCATAGCTGCACAAACTGTATCCTCAGCCAATGCAAAAGACATATTGAAAATTGAAAACTATTTAGGGAATTACGAAAATATCCATCCCAAGGTATTGTTTTTTGAAAACGGCTGGAACGGATATGAATTCTGGATGGCTTATACTCCTTATCCGTTAGGAGAAGTGAATTCTGAAAATCCGTGTTTGGTTTTTGCCGATATCGCAAGCTATGCTTCTATATTGTGACGGTATAATCATAGTGAAATTATTTTTGGTTATTTTGGCGGATAATAATTTTCTTTAATTTTTATAATTAATCTTTTAATATGGATTTGATTAAAATCCTAAAGAAAAATAAATATCTATACACTTGTTTAAGCAGAAACCGGTTTCTGTCATTTTGTTATTCAAAATATAAATACTTAACCGGTAATAATATTTTTAAAAAAGGTAAAAGGGTTTCAGGTAAAATAAAGAAAGATATAATAGGAAGTAAAAATAATATTACTGTTGGTAATAATTGTGAATTCCATGATTTCTCAATTCATATCCGTGGAAATAATAATAGAATTATTATAGGTGATAATTGTTATTTTGGCCCTGAAAATAATCTTTGGGCAGAAGGAGATTCTAATGAAATAATAATTGGACCGGATTCAAGCTTCACCTGGAGGAATCATATAAATGCTCAGGAAGGACACACCAAGATTATAATAGGTACAGATTGCATGGTATCCAACAATATTATAATCAGGACATCGGATAGCCATCCAATTTATGATTTAAATACGGGTGAAAGAATTAATCCTGCTCAAGATGTTAAAATTGGCGACCATGTTTGGATTGCACCGAATTCAAGAGTCATGAAAGGTGCTGAGATTCCGGAAGGATGTATAGTCGCCAGTGATTCTACTGTTAATAAAAGTTTTAGGTCATCTAATTGTTTGCTTGGGGGAAGACCTGCAAAGGTATTGAAGGAAAATATAAAGTGGACCCGAAATCCGATTTAATTGGCCCTGATAAACGTGTTAACGCAATCCCTTTAAACTTTAAATTAAAAAAAAACCTTAAATATAAAGTTTTTGCAACCGAGAGCCGGGATAATAAAATTCAAGTATCTCTTTATAAGAAGCACCTTTAGCCGCCATATGTGCTGCTCCGATCTGACAAAGACCTACTCCATGTCCCCAGCCTCTCCCTTTTATTTTGATTATCTCTCCTCTTTCTTCCACCTCAAAATTAGAAGAGTATAAGTGAGTGGGAGATAAGAGCCTTCTTATCCATAATTCTTTTCCAAGATCAAGATAACCTGATGTCCCATATATGCGTAATAAGTCAATCCTTCCTGAGGGACCACGATGCAGAGGATCAATTTCTTTTATGACACCCACATCTCTGTTAAACCGTTTCTTTAGATTTTCTTTTATTTCTTTCTTACTAATTTCGGATGTCCATCTGAAACCGTAATTTTCTGTAGCCAGATCGTAATCTTTTAGGATTGATTTTAAAAGAGACTCTCGTTCAATTGGATCCAGAGAGAAAAGATCGCACCAAGGGTCGTCTATACTTTCTATACTTAGGGGATCGACAGATTGCCAACATGTGGAGAAAAGCTCTGTTTTGCCACCACAACATTTTGAAAATCTTGCATCAATAATTTTGCCGGAAGAGGAGACCAGGATTTCTCCTTCCGTATCATGTATGACTCTCTCAGCCTCTTTTGAAATTGGTTGTAAGCCTTGATAACGCTGACAATGATCATCCGAACATACATGAAAACCTCGATGTGAAGCCGTATCCTCCCAGCCAATTAAAGTATTGTAATTATTAATAGAACCCTCTCTTCCTTTAAAATGAATATCAAAAACCTTTCCCACAGCCCAACTGCGGGAAATAACAGCATGAGCCTTTAGAAACTCCTCAGGAGCCGTAGGATTCATTTCACTGCCTACAACACACTCAAGATATGTTTCCATTGGCGCATGATTAATCAAGCTTACATTACTCCCATAAGCTGTTGAATTATTAATTCCTGCATTTACATAAGTGATCTCACCGGGGAGACGGGCTTCTATTGTTTTTTCCCAATGAAATCCATCTCCGATTAGTAGGTTTTCTACTATTATGAAATTATCATTTTTCCTGATCTGAGGAATCCCCTTAGTTCTTATTCCTATATTGATTATCACGGCCTTTATTTTTGATTCCCCTAATATAATTAAATAACAATTTAGGCTATAATAAAATAGAAAGTTTAGGGTTATTAGTTAAGGAACGCAAAGAAAGGAATGGAAAAAAAGGAAAGAATAGAATATATAGATCTGGCTAAGGGCATATGCATCCTAATGGTTGTAGCAGTGCATGTGGCACCTGAAATTGCCGGATTAACATGGTTTACATCCTTTAGGATGCCTCTATATTTCTGTCTTTCGGGAATGTTCTTCAAACAATATGGAGGGTTTTCTTCATTTCTTATAAAAAAAACAGATAAACTTCTAATCCCTTTTTTAGGCTGGTATCTAATAAGTTACCTGATTTATTATATCCGCGTTCTGGCCATAGGAGAACCTGAAATACAGTTCCATATTTCTGATATTTTTTACGATAAGGATTTTTATAACCTGCCTCTATGGTTTCTGTTGAGCCTGTTCTGGTGTAATATCATTTATTGTATAATTGCTTCTATATCTTCCAGCAGAATCACACAAGGAATATTAGTTTTATGTTTTGCTTCATTAGGATGGGTTCTTTCTTATTCCGGATTGATTAACTTTCTTTTTGTAGGCACATCTCTGACTTGTCTCCCTTTCTTTTATATGGGCCAGCTCATCGTTTCCACAAGTTTTGTAAAGAATAAATATGCAAAAAGAGACAGTATTATCAGTGGTATATGTGTAGCCCTTGCAATAGTTTGCCTCACTGTTCCTAAGGAAACAATACACGTACTTTTTTTTAAAAATACTATAATTTCCGGCAATCCGGTTATGGTTTATATCCTGGCTGCCTCATTAGTAGTGCTTCTTCTAAATATTTGCAAATACATTGGGAAGATACCTTACGTTTCTTTCTTAGGAAGATATTCCATTATTGTGTTAGTGACTCATGGCCTTATCAATAACATAATAAACAGAAGTGTCAGACATCTTATCGGAGACCCCTCACAAGAAGCTGCCTTTCATATTCTTTTATTTGTAATAATAATCGGATCAATGAGTCTGGTAATTCCTTTCTGCAAGAAATTTTTAGGTTATATCACCGCTCAAAAGAATCTTATTGAAGAGAAATTTTATTCTTTATCTTATCAATAATCTTCTTATCCACAGAAGAGGAAAATTTCCTGGCAAAAAACGCTCTACTCTGCATCAGTTCTACAAAGTCTTCCGATTTGAAAACATAAGGAGTGCCTCTTCTCCAGTCTATATATCTAAGATTATCATTTATAACAGTATGGCGGAAGGGAGAGTTATAGAGCATGGTATGAATAAAAATTTCATCAGAACAAATCACGCCTCTAAATTTCTTCAAAATAAAATCCTCTTTTTCAATCAAATATCGGGTAAAAGCGGGAGATAAGGTAACCCAATTGGATCCTTTTTTAAGCTTTAAATCTCCCCATTTTCTCTTGTACCCAGCCAATTTTTGTAATCCCACAAAACTCTTACGTATTGTCTTAGCGGCTAAATCCTGAATAAGGTGAAGAGGATTTCCTTCCTTTCTGAATCTTTGAAATTCCACAAATGGATGATAGTACCCGGTTTTGAATTCCACATTCTCTTCAATTTCCCTACCTTCTGAAAAAGCTATAAAATTAGCATCCGGTGATATATTTGCAAAAAACCGATGAATATCTTCCTGTCTTTTTAATGGCAGGTCTGCTCCGGAAAGTAAATGAATGAAATTATAATTTCCGTTGTTCACGGCTTCCTTGAAGAGCAGAAGTTCTGCTTTAATTGAAGAAACTCCACCCCAGTTTATATTTATTCTTTTTTCAGCAGGTATTATATGAAGATTTTTAATTTTTTGGGGAAGCTTTTCCTCAAAACTTCCCGGAGTTTTCTTGTCAATTAAAAGAAAGATATCATTGTCTTCGTGCTGAAGTGTTTCAAGCAAAACTCCCAGACAATAAGGATCATTATGGGCTATTATACAATAGGCATGTTTCACATTACAAAAGTAATCAATTTTACTTCTTATTTTTTGTATTACCTTTTAATTTATTTCACTTCCTTCCTTTACATAGGTAAGATCAATTTTAAAGTTCTTAGTAATTTTGTGATACTTCTAAATTTGGATTATAAGTTCCTTTAATCAGGAAAATTATTAGTTATATTTACAGTGTATTTAAATCACAACTTCTATAAAATGAAAAATTTCATTGTCCCTATAATATTGATTAACGTCTTTCTTAATAACTCAACTTTAAATGCTTATAATTCCTGGGAAAAAGAAAATATAAAGTTTCAGGTGGATCTTAAGGGTGAGGGCATCGAGATTCCAAAAACTCTCTATGGCATATTTTTTGAAGATATAAATTTTGCCGCTGATGGAGGTTTGTATGCAGAAAAAATAAAGAACAGATCTTTTGATTTTCCGAATCCATTAACAGGCTGGATACCTTTTGGAGAATTCGAAATTTTAAATGACGGGCCTTTTGAAAAAAATCCCAATTTTTTGCGTTTAAAATCCCCTGATCATCACGAAAAACATACAGGAATTGAAAATGAAGGTTTTTTCGGTGTAAGCTTTGAAAAGGACAAGGAATACAGGTTCAGTGTTTGGGCTAAAGTTCCTTCAGATGGTAAGGCAAAACTTAAAGTGCAGCTTACAGATCCCGGCTCCTTATCAGAAAGCCAGGATATGGGATCTTCTTATATGGAAATAGAGGGAAAAGATTGGAAAAAATATTCAACCTTAATCAAAGCCCATGAGACTGTTTCCAAAGGAAGGCTTACTATTTTCCTTGTCAAACCGGAAGAGGCTGTAGACCTGGAACATGTGTCTCTATTCCCGATTGATACATGGAAAGGTCATGAAAACGGATTGAGAAAAGATTTAGTGGAAAAGTTAGACTCATTACATCCGGGAGTCTTGCGTTTTCCCGGGGGATGTATTGTTGAAGGCACTGATCTGAACAGCCGTTATCAATGGAAAAACAGTATCGGTCCTATCGAAAACCGTCCTTTAAATGAGAACAGATGGCAATATACTTTCCCTCAGAGATTTTATCCCGACTATTATCAAAGTTATGGTTTGGGATTCTATGAATTCTTTCTATTGAGTGAAGAACTTGGAGCTGAACCTTTACCCGTGTTAAGCGTGGGCTTAAGTTGCCAGTTCCAAAACAAAGATGAAAAGGCACATGTTCCTATTGACAGTCTTCAGCCTTACATTGATGATGCTCTCGATTTAATAGAATTTGCAAATGGAGATTCAGACTCATACTGGGGTAAGGTTAGAATTGGAATGGGACATCCGGAGCCGTTTAATTTAAAATATATAGGATTAGGAAATGAACAATGGGACACTTTGTATACCCAGAGGTTAAAGCCTTTTGTTAAAGCAATCAAGGAGAAATATCCGGAAATAAAAATTATAGGTTCTTCAGGACCGGATTCAGAGGGAAGAACAATTTGATTTTCTCTGGGAGGAGATGAAAAATATTGGAGTAGATTTTGTGGATGAACATTTCTACCGACCTGAAGACTGGTTTATGAATCAAGCCTCAAGATATGATATTTATGACAGGAAGGGGCCAAAAGTTTATGCGGGAGAATATGCCTGCCACGAAAGAGGAAAGAAATGGAATCACTTTAATTCCGCATTAATGGAGGCAGCTTTTATGACCGGTTTAGAGAGAAATGCCGATGTTGTTCCTATGTCCACCTATGCACCCCTTTTTGCTCATGTGGAAGGATGGCAATGGCGACCGGACATGATCTGGTTTGATAATCTTAATTCCGTGGCTACAAGCAGTTACTATGTTCAATCACTCTTCTCCAACCATAAGGGAGAAAAAACAGTACCTATCACTTTGAATGGAGAAGTGATTTCCGGGAAGGAAAACCAACGGGGTCTGTTTGCCACTGCTTCCGTTGTGGAAAATCCCGAAACCTTGATCATAAAAATTGTAAATACAGATAATAAGGCACAAGTTTCAGAATTCGAAATTAATGGATTGAACCCTGATAACAATTTTTCCTCTTTAAAGGTAATTACCCTGACATCTTTAGATCCTAATTCTGAAAATTCTTTAGAGAATCCCACATTGATTCAACCCCAAGAGGAAACATCCGAAATTGACCTTTCATGTAATTCGAGTTTCCGGATCTATCTTCCTCCCCTTTCTCTCTCGATAATCAGATTGGAATAATCTATTCTGGAAAATAGGTTTTGAGATTAAGTTTTATTTAAAATCTCTTCCCAATCTTTTAAATATAATCTGTTTAATATCGCATCAGAACTGTCTCCTTCAAGAGGAACGGATTTATAATGGTCTATGGCTTCGCTTATTATTTCCGGATTTATATCCCGGAATCCCTCTTTATAACAATTTCTTATTTTCAATAATAAGGTTGCTAAATTATAATCCTTATTATGGAAAGCCTTCAAATACCAATTATAGGCCTCAGGAAGATTCTTTTCTACAATTTCTCCTGTAAAATAGCAGTCGCCAATAGAAATAAGGGCTTTTGTATAATTAGTATCAGCTAACTGTTTCATTAACTCTAATCCCTCTTTCTTATTTTTATCAGATGTCCCACATGAGATTTTTTGCTTTGCTTTATTGTATAGTTTTTTTGTTTCATCATTTGATGAGCTCTTAGACTCTTTCCCTTTCTTTTTGGGATTTTTCTCTGCTGACCTTATATTTTCAATTTTTTGTTCGAGATCTGAAGTTAAATAGTCAGTCTTTTTAACAAAAGCCATAATTTCTCCCTTATAATCGGCAAAATCAAAAGATTGAAGGTTACGTAAGGAGATAGGAAGTTGAGCAGCTTTTAAACCTTTGAGAACGGTTATAAGATTACCATCCTTTCTACCACTCCATTTCTCATTAAGGAAGAGATCCCATTCATGTTTAACCCATTGAGATAATACATACTCCACTTCAGAAGCATACACTATCATATTTTTAACCCGATCTATGGCTTCATCAATTTCTTCCCGATAAGCAGCATTTCCTTTTAGAGAAAGAGTGACTGGAGCGAAAAACACCTTTACTCCTTGTGCGGTTAGAAAATTATATATGGTTTCGGCCTCTCTATAGTCCTCACTTTTACAAGAAATAAAGACATCGTATTCCATTTTGATTCTCAATTAATTCCCTCTAAACCACCAAAAATAATACAGTCCGTCAAATAATACAACCCTACAACTCAAAAGATTTGTTTAAGTCAAATGTTATTTGAACCTGTTCTTGCAAGATTATAACCGAGAATTTATTCTTTGAGATATATGGTTTTCTTTACTATCTACTCTTATGAACTCAAATTATTTTTGATTTTGCCTTTAGCATGCCTTCAAATTTGAGAAGTTGCAGATAAAAAATAACCCAAATAATTTTTAATCAATTACTTGGGTTTCTTTTTCAGTGGTGTCACCAGTGGTTCCTCGTTGTGTTTGGGTGGGCTTGACTGAGTTATTATTAAGATTTTAAGTGTTTTTGGGTCAAATCTACTCACTCCATCACAAAAAACCTATGTTTTTTTGCTTCAAGTACCTACACCTATTTTCTTTGGTTATCTATCTATTTAACTCAATTTTTTCCTTTTCGTCTTTTGTAAAGACTTCACCGCATTGAGTACAAATATAATCACCTGTTTTCTGTTCTACATAACCAAGTCCAGATATAGGAGCACCAATAGTTTCTTTTTCAAAACTTGGATGTTCACAAGGTGAGTTTCCCCAATTATCTCTTAGTTCTTGTCCTTTTTTTATGTCCATTTGAAAATTAAATTTGTTATGCAAAAATACATATATTTTCCTATTAAAGTAACTATTTTATAACTCCAATTTCAATTCAATTTTATAATTTTTTATATTTGTTTTATAAGTTTAATAGATATATGTCTTTTATAATCTCGAAATAGCTGTCTAAATCTTCTGATAACTGGAAACTATAATTTGTCCAGCCAACTAACTTATCATCTATTATCTCTATACAGGCTAACAAATATGCCAACGCAATGTGATTATCTATTTTTTCATTTGGGAAACTCAAAATATTATTTTTTACCTCAAAATAAAGACAACTTTCTCTTAATTCTCTTGTCTTCCCTTTACTGAAATTATCATATATTTGTTCTGTTAATTCCTTTCCAATAATATCTTGCACTCTCTTTCCTATTAATAATACATCTTTATTAACTGCTGCTTTATGTTTTATATCATGTTTTTTGAGACTATCTTTTGAGCCTCTGGGATTAGTTTTTTTATTTACTCTAAAACAATAGATTTCAGCTTTCGTAGCTTCTTCTACGGCAGTAATTGCGACAAATAGAACTAAATGAGTTTGGTTATTTTGTGCCAAATTAATAGAAGATTTTAATAGCGAATTTATATAAACCAGACATCTATCAAAGTTTTCAGATATCGGTTCTGGCATTTTTATTCCGTTTGGGTCTTCTATTATTGATTGTATGAAATTTATGTATCCGTTCATAAAAAATTCTTTTAGATATGAGCCAGTTCTGTTTGTTAAGTTTAAACTTCACCAAATATGTATTTTCCCAAAAATCTCATCAAATTGTGAAGATATTGTTTTTTGAATTTTACAGATATCATCTAAGATACTATTTAATGAAGAGTCTTTAATACTATAACAAAAGAAAGAAGTTTTAATGGAAGAAAATGATTTTTCTTATATTTTTTATTCAATAATTTATAACATAAGGTAAAATGGATATGAAATGATGTTGAATAATCCATATTTTAGAGTTCCTCACAGGTGGAATATCCATTTGATTTTGACAGGTATGGTGGAACTCCTCACTGTTATCCTTGATATCTCCCTGATTGATCTGTCGTGATATTCCATAAGACAGATTTCAGTATGATACTCTTTCAGGTATCTTGATTTTGGTTTCACCCAACCGACAGGTCTTCCACAAGGTCTTTTCTCTATTCCCATACTACATTGTTTTAAGTATGTTTCTTTGATACAAAATTACTCGTTTCATGTGACATAACCAGGTGATTTTAAATGTTTTAAGATTATTTCGTATTTGGGTTATAAAGTTGGACACTTACTGTAATATGGATAATTTATGATTTTTCTGATTTTATATTTCGTAGTCCTGATTTCTAAAAATCAATAAGTTATAACAGTTCTTCGTATTTTCGTTCGTAGTTGGTGGGTGTATCATTTTAATTCCAACCTCCATTTTTCTCTCTGTGGTGGTGAACCTGTGTTACTTTAACTGTCATCAACATAATTCAACCACACAAAAATTTAAAAAATGACATTATTGCCTCAAAGAGATGGATACCCTTTGTTACCGTATTTCGAAAATCGTCAAAAAATCAAAAGGATATTCCTTGTTCTCCATATAATAAATTATATTCGGGGTAAATTAAATTATTTAATCAGTAGTCTATGAAGACTTGGGTATATTGGGTGTTGTTGGTAGTTGTTGTCAGTGGTATCGTGTGGTTTGGTTGGTGGTTGTCATCCGTTCTCCCCGTAATGTGGTCTATCTACATCACCATAGTTCTTAATTTTACTATCAGTGTTTACCTGTCGTATGAAAAACACAAAGTAAATCTATAAAAAATAATTGTGTCAAAGGACTATTATGATATGAACGATTATAACAAAATTACTATTGTAGTTAAAAAGAAAACTCATTTTTTAATTTTTGTTCATTAAATCGAGAATGTCCAAATATTAAATTTTCCGATTTAATGTAAAAATCATATTGTTCATTACTTTCTTTAAATATTTGAACCTCGCCTTTATCTGTTTTAAAAACTGCAATATCCCTCATTTCCAATCCATCATCTTCTTTTATTTCATAAAAATTTGAAGAAAGAATCTTATGTTTTATAGGTAATAATCCTTTTCCCCTTACCAAAATATTATTATCCTTTATCTCCACATAAATTTGTTCAACATATCCCTTTTGTGGAGGAGTATAGGAAAAATCTTTTATAAAAATACCTTCAGAACCATGTGTTTTTCTGTAAATCGAATTATTAATGAAAGATGGTATTTCAGAAACTCTTTTCTTTTTAGGTTCTTCTTTTTTCTCTTTGGAGTAGGTGTTGTCATATCTTTGTTCTAAATTACACCCCATTAATCCAATTAAAGATAATAAGAGGAGAGAAAATATTGTGTTTTTAATATTTCTCATAATAACATGATGAATATAATTATATTAAGATTTCGACCCATAAGAATTATCACTAAATTACTAATTTATGATTTTGTGTCCAAAACGTGACCAATTTTGGGTAGTTGGGAGAAAGAAAAATTCCTAATTGACTGTTGTTAAATCAATTAGGAATTCTTTGGGTGGTGTCACCAGGAATCGAACCGGGGACACAAGGATTTTCAGTCCTAGTAACCTTATTAGAAAATACATTGTAATTCAGATAGTTACCCATACTTAAATCCATTTACTTAAAACTTTTTAGAAAACATTGCCTGTTTTCAAAGTTAAACTTCAAATCTCTATACCAGTCTTCATGACATCATAATAGAGGGGGCTATCACTTCCTTCATACATCAAGACTGGCTCTATGGTAGTGCTAACTTTACGGCATAAAGACCATAGTAAGGAACTATCTTCCCACCATGTGTCCTCACTTCTGTCTGTAGTTACTACTACAGCCACATCAATATCACTTTCCTCTGTATAGCCACCTTTGCTGTAGGAACCAAACAGATATAATGACTTGACAGGGAGATGTTGACTCACCAACTCCTTATATTTTTTGACAAGATTTATAACTTCTCCTTTATCCATTGTCTTAGATTGTTGGTTTCCTCTATTATATGATGGCATACAGCAGGAGTTAATCTTTGCTGAATACTCATCTTATAGTCAGGGTACCTTGCCTCTATATTTAGTGGCTCCATGCTATCAATAAATTTGAGCTGTTCCTCAGACATCTTTTCAAGCAGACCTGCTTTCTCTGCAAGTTTTGATAGAGTATGTATCTTCAAGGGTGGCTCTTCAAGCACTTTACACCAATAGGCTTTCAACATCTTCTCAATGACTTGATGGCACATGAAAGCAACATAGAGATACCTTTTGCTCTCCATAAGGGCTTTGGCTGTATCATAGTCATAATCTGCTATATCAACCCAATATGCTACTCTGTCATTCATGAAGCATGATATAGATTATGCAAAGATAGGAATTTAAATCAAAATTTCTTATATTTTAAGACCATAAACCCACTGATACACTGGTATAGATAAGTATACCATTACTTGATAAACTCTTCAAATTCTTCAATGTCATTTGAACTAAAGGAGAGAGAGGAAGGAGGGGGAAGTAGAAATAATGAATACACCATTTTAACTCTTGCCAATGATTCACGAACATAATTCTTGACCTTATAGAACCTACTTGGTGGTATATCTGCATCAAATGCTATTGCAGGTAATCCAAGCCTGTCAGCCATAGCCAATGCCCTTTGGTTGTGATAGCCTTGTGATATGATAGTTATAGTGTCAGAATAACAATAAAAATTCTTCTGTTTAGCAAGAGATCTGATGGTGGTTGTACCCTCATAATCCATGAAAATATCTTCCGAGTTTACTCCTTTGGCAATCAATGAATCTCTCATAGCCTTAGGTTCATCACAGCCAAATCTCTCTGTGGCAGTATAATCTCCCCCACTTACAATAAGTTTCTTCACCTTACCAGCTTTATACAGTTCAGAAGCAGCCTTAATCCTGTTGTCAAAAGAGCCATTGTGAATACCTCTTGGAGTGATGGGGGAAGTTCCTAACACTAAAGCTGAATGAGTAGTAGGGATTTTAGTTACATCATCAAAGGTTCTTCCTTTGGCATTCCATATCACGCCAAAATTAGATGATCCTAAAAGTAAAAATATTAGAATTATCGTTCCACTTAAAAGCCGCCATAATTTCTTACTCTTTATCTGCATAAAAGATAATATTTTTAATCCCATGCTTCATATTGATGCTTGATAAGTTTCAGGGAATCATTGACTAAAGCATAAATCTCCATATCAATACCCTCTGATGAACTTTTCCTAATCTCTTTGCGAGTAACTCTCACAGAAGGTTGTTCATCATCGGGATTATAATATTCGGCAACTTGTTTTTAGCTTGTTTTTCTCAAAGTTCCAAAACTGAGGATTTACGGATATTCCAAGACTTTTATATTTCTTTTTTCCGTCTTTACAGTAGCGAATCATAAGAGGAGGTTCGCCGTTTGCAAGAGTTTTAGATGTGTAATAGACAACATTAGCTGTAAAATTCATGGTTTACTTGGTTTAACTCTTGGTTTAACTCAAGTACCAAACAGCTACCAAAACAGTGAAAAATCGGACTTTATATAAAGGAAAAAGAGAGAAATCTTATTTGATAACTCTCTTATTCTCAGTATTTTAACTTTGTGGTGTCACCAGGAATCGAACCGGGGACACAAGGATTTTCAGTCCTTTGCTCTACCAACTGAGCTATGACACCATCATTTTAGGAAAAGCTAAGAGCATCGTCTACCAGATATAGTAGGTATAGCCCTATGTGCTTTTGCGAATGCAAAGTTAAGAAATTTTATTTTATCTGCAAAATATTTTTTTAATTCTTGTCTTTTTCAAGGTCTGTCTTTCCTAAGAAGGAATTTTATTCTTGAGTGAATTTTGTCATCTTTTCCCTTTTTTCTGAAAGATTTCATTCAGGCTTACGAAAGGCCCTAATGTTAACAAAATTTTTGGAATTAGGCTTTATCCTTACTTTTTAAATTTCATTTGTGAATTTTCGTTAATTAAAGTTGGAGTGGTTGAAAATAAAGGAATTAATGGTATATTTTAAGTAATTTAGCCTTGACTTAAAGAGAAAAAATTAGTAATGAAATATATTCCCACTCTCCTGGTATCACTTCTTCTGTTGACTTTCAATCCTTTGCAAGCCCAGATTCCCTCTTCCAAAGCCGTACATAAAGAAATGCACTCCAAACTTTTGGCAAATGCTAAAAGCGGAATCGACAAAAGTGTAATCCAGCAATATATAAATGCCGAGCTCAACTCCAAAGAGGCAATCGATCCTCAATTTGAAGGATTATCGCTTGAAAGCGTGGAAATGATCTCCGACCTTCTCTCTGAAGCCAGAACACATACCGGCAAAAAATATCGAAGCGGAGCCAAAGGACCCAACAATTTCGATTGTTCAGGTTTCACCGGTTACATCTATAATCAATTCGGTTATAAGCTCAACGCTTCTTCTCGTGGCCAATATTCCGACGGAGTGGAAGTTGAAAAGGGAGATCTGCGTCCCGGTGATCTCGTATTTTTCACAAGTCCCAGAAGCAAGGGCGGAGTTGGCCATGTAGGGATTGTTGTTACAGCTGACAATGACAATAATACTTTCAGTTTTATTCATGCAGCTGTAGGCCAGGGAATAGAACTGCAAAAAAGCACTGCTCCTTATTATCAGAAAAGATATGTGGGGGCACGAAGGATTATTACGGAATAAATTTAGCTGAAAGAGTATTCTGAATAATTAATAATATATTTTATTTAATTTTGAGGTGATTTAAATCACCTTTTTATGTCTTCATCCAAAATTTTCTTTTTTCTGGCTCTCATCTCTTTGTTTTCATACTCCTTGGAAATGAATGGTCAGAAAGTATTCATGACAGGCGATTCTCACGTTTTTGCCAAAATTTATCCACAAAAAACTGAAGAAGTGTTGCGCTCTCAGCACCCTGACATCGACTTCGGTTATTGGGCTAAAAACGGTATTTGTTTCTACAGCTTTAATTCCAATCCTGAATATTACGATTCAATCTTTAATTTTAAACCTGATATACTGATTGTGCATCTCGGTACAAACGGTGCCTACGACAACAGTTTCTCACGGCCAGCTTTCCGCGAAGAAATGGAAAATTTTTATTCCACACTAACCGATACTCTTCCCGATGTGAAAGTTGTGTTTATTACTCCATTCACCAACAAAAAACGTAAATATCGTAAAAAGGGGAAATGGAGAATCAATTACAAAAACCGTGATGTAGCCGATGAAATCATTGCTTTCACTGAAGCTCATCCTACCACATTCGTAATAGACAATAATGCTGAAGCCGGACTTTCATTTCTTAAAACCAAAGGACTGATCCGAACGGATAATGTACATCTCACAGAAAAAGGATATACCCTTTTGGGTGAACAAGTGGGAAAACATCTTTTGGAAATAGATGAACTCTGGGCCTCACCCACGTCAGATTCCCCGAGTTCACTCCAACCCTACCAGCTGGAGATTACAAAAGAACCGGAAAACAATTTTGAATAAATCCCCGGTAATTACCGATGGAATGGAGTAATATTGAACCAGAAACCGTTGTTAGAAACATCGGTAATCTTTTCCTCTACGACGGAAAAACTCCTATGCTTTTTTCTTCCGGATTATTCTGGTTTCTCTTTATTCTCTTCCTTCCGGTTTATGTAGCTTTAAAGAAGAGTAAAGCTAAGATGACTCTATTTGTCATAGCTTTCTCCCTTTTCTTTTATTATAAATCTTCAGGATGGTTTTTTTTGATGCTAATAGGCACTTCGCTTGCCGACTGGCTTATTTCTTGGGCTATTTTCAAAACTAAAGACCGGAGGGGAAAACTGGCCCTAATGTGGCTTTCAATTTTCCTTTCTTTGTCTATTTTAGGTTACTTCAAATACGCCAATTTCTTCTTATGGAACTGGAATGCTATGGTGGAGGGAAACTTTCAACCTTTTGAAATTATCCTCCCTGTTGGGATCTCCTTCTATACTTTCCAGTCTATCAGCTATATAGTAGATGTATATAAACGTAAAATCGTTCCTACAAAATCTTGGTTTGATTATCTTTTCTTCCTCTCTTTTTTCCCGGCTCTTGTGGCAGGACCCATTGTAAGGGCAGATTATTTCCTTCCACAATTGAGAAAAAACCTTTCTGCCGATTCTTCCATGATCTGGGGAGGGCTTTGGCTTATAATAATCGGAATAATTAAAAAAGCTCTGATAGCTGATTATATTGCGCAATACAACGATTTGATTTTCAATAGTCCTGAACTCTATACCGGGGTACAGGCCCTTATGGGAGTGGTAGGCTATACTATGCAGATTTACTGCGATTTTTCAGGATATTCCGATATGGCAATCGGCCTGGCTCTTATTATGGGATTCAGATTAGGCACCAACTTCGACTCACCCTATCAGAGTCGTAATCTCTCTGAATTCTGGAGAAGATGGCATATCTCACTCTCTTCCTGGCTCCGGGATTATCTTTATATTCCATTAGGAGGAAACCGTAAAGGAACTATCCGCACCTATGTCAACAACTTTCTGACTATGCTTATAGGAGGACTATGGCACGGAGCAGCCTGGAAATTCGTGTTCTGGGGAGCGATGCATGGAGTCGGTCTGGCAGTGCATAAAGCATGTAAACCCATTTTAGTGAAAATCCCAGACAATGCTTTCACAATTTTCTTTTCCTGGCTTCTTACATTCCTGTATGTGTCTTTCTTATGGGTATTCTTCCGTGCCGCTGATTTCAAGGATTCCATCCTAATAATCAAAAATGTATTCACTGACTTCCACTTATGGCAATTCCCACAGTTTTTCCAAGCCAGGACCATGTGGTGTATAATGATGATAGCCTTGATTTTCATGCATTTTGTGCCTCAACAGTGGGCTGATAAATTGCAATTACAATATTCACAGGCCCACTGGATGGTAAAACTTGTGGTTTTCGTTTTAGTTGTGCAGCTTGTTGTGGAATTCATGCTTGCCGAGGTTCAACCTTTCATCTATTTCCAATTCTGAAAAATGAAAGGCAGAATCCCTCCTATATTATCTCTCTGGCTGCTACTAGTGGTGGCGATTGCAATTTTTATAGGCATCTCTTTCTCCAAAGATATCACACTTTTCAACCATACCCTTTCCAAAGCACGTTTCCCCGAGACTCTAATGGCTAAAGAAGAAAAAATTCCCGAAATCATTGTGAACGATACAGTAGCTCAGGATACCATATTCATACCAAAAGAAATAATACAAGAGCCCGACACTACAGTGCATAGTGTTTTGGTATTTGGAGATTCCATGACTCACAACCTGGCAATGAGCATAGCCCGGTACGGCACAAAAAACCATTATAAAGTCACCGGTGTCACCTGGGAATCCTCATCAATTCCTGGATGGAATAATTCAGGCAAAATCCCGGAATACATAGAAATGAGCCAACCGGACTTTGTGATCATCTCCTTAGGCTCCAATGAGATGGAATTAAAAAATTTTGAACGAAGAATACCGGATATCCTGAATATTGTTAAACAACTTGGAGAATTGCCATATGTATGGGTCGGGCCACCTTTATGGAAAGAAGACAAGGGAGTGTATGCCATGCTCGAAAAGGCATTGCCAAAGGAAGTATTGTTTAAAACCCGTAACATGGAAATTGAGAGAGGAGGAGACCATGTACACCCCACGCGCCACGGAGCTGACCAATGGAGCGACTCATTGATGTCTTGGATAAAAAGATCCTCCCATCCCATTCTTTCAGAAAAACCTGATTCCGGCACCTCCACAAGAGGACATAAATTCATTTATTTACACCCTAATGACTGATTTTTTGCGTAAATTTGCATATAATTTCATCTATACCATGATCACATCAAACAAAGGAAAAAAATGAAAAAAGACACAATGGTTAAAGCCGCCGATAATATAAGGATACTCACCGCGGCAATGGTAGAAAAAGCAAAATCAGGCCATCCGGGGGGAGCCATGGGAGGCGCTGACTTTATCAATGTGCTTTTCAGCGAATATCTGATCTACGATCCTACCGATCCATTTTGGATGTGTCGCGACAGATTTTTCCTTGACCCGGGTCATATGTCACCGATGCTGTATTCTCAGCTTGCACTTACCGGTAAATACACTATGGACGACCTGCAAAATTTCCGTCAATGGGGAAGTAACACTCCGGGACATCCTGAATTAGATGTGGCAAGAGGAATAGAAAACACTTCTGGTCCTTTGGGACAAGGACATGCCTATGCCGTAGGAGCTGCGATAGCGGCCAAATGCCTTTATGCGCGCACCGGCAACCCCGGCTTCCTTAAGGAAAAAATCTATGCTTATATCTCAGATGGAGGTATCCAGGAAGAAATTTCACAAGGAGCCGGACAAATGGCAGGTCATCTTGGCCTGGACAATCTAATTATGTTTTATGATGCCAACGAGATTCAGCTTTCTACAGAAACTAAAGAAGTTTCTTCGGAAGACACAGCCATGAAATACCGTGCCTGGGGCTGGAATGTGGCAGAAATCGACGGCAACGATGTAGACCAGATACGCCTGGCTCTTAACGAGGCAATAGCTGAGAAAGAACGTCCTACTCTAATAATCGGTCATACAATTATGGGTAAGGGGGCCCGTAAAGCTGACAACACTTCCTACGAACGATCCACAAAGACCCATGGAGCTCCTTTGGGTGGAGAAGCTTATAGAAACACTGTAATCAACCTTGGAGGAGACCCCGATGCTCCATTTGAAATTTTCGATGAAGTTAAAGAACTTTATAAAGCACGTGGTGAGGCTTTGAAAAGTATCGTGGAAACACGGAGAAAGGAAGAAGAAGAATGGGCATCCAAAAATAAGGAAAAGGCTGATAAACTTAAAGTTTGGTTTGAAAAGAAAGCACCTGAAATAAACTGGAATAAAATTACTGTTAAACGCGATGAACCTACCCGAAATGCTTCGGGAGCAGTTTTGGCAGAATTGGCCTTGCAGGTGCCCAACATGATCGTGAGTTCCGCTGACCTGGCTGATTCCGATAAATCGGGAGCATTCCTTAAGAACAGTACCCCAATACGTAAAGATAATTTCCAGGGAGGATTCCTTCATGCCGGAGTATCTGAGCTCACAATGGCTTGTCTCTGCATAGGGATGACACTTCACGGAGGGCTTATTACCGCTTGTGCCACCTTCTTCGTATTTTCGGACTATATGAAACCTGCCATCCGTATGGCTGCCTTGATGCAACTGCCTGTTAAATTCGTTTGGAGCCACGACTCCTTCAGAGTGGGAGAAGACGGTCCAACCCATGAACCCGTAGAGCATGAAGCACAGATACGTCTATTGGAAAAGATGAAAAACCATAGCGGACGACCCTCCGTGCTGGTGCTTCGCCCGGCTGATGTAGATGAAACTATAGAGGCCTGGAAACTGGCAATGGAAAATATCAATACACCTACAGCCATAATCCTGTCTCGCCAGAATGTGGAAAGCCTCCCTCATGGCAACGATTATTCGGGAGTGGCAAAAGGCGGTTATATTGTGGCCGGCTCTGATGCAGATCCTGACGTTGTTGTGATTGGAACGGGTTCTGAAGTTTCCACTCTATCACAGGCTGCAGACTTATTAAGGAAAGAGGGTGTTAAAGTCCAGGTGGTATCTGTTCCATCAGAATCTTTATTCCGTTTACAGCCTATAGCTTATCAGGAAAAGGTGCTACCTAAAGAGATAAAGAGATTCGGACTAACAGCCGGTCTTCCGGTAAATCTCCTGGGACTTGTGGGAGAAAATGGGAAGATTTGGGGATTGGATTCCTTTGGTTTCTCGGCTCCATTCAAAGTGCTTGAAGAGAAATTAGGATTCACACCTCAACAAGTATACCTCCATATAAAGGAGATCTTATAAGAAAAAAGGATTTATTTAGAAGTGGTCGATGGAGTTGCAGGGTTCTGCAGCTCCATTGCTTCATGTGCACGAAACCAAGCCAGGTGACGCACGAGTTTATAGTCTTCACCTCTGATATGGGAGAAAACTCTCATCACAATGTAAGAAGAATAAACGGATAGTATTATCGCCAGCAGGAAAGCCAGGTTCGTTCCCATATTCATAACGATGAAAATAGTCATCATCGGCGCCTCAATACATCCTGCCATCACAGCAGCCATCCCTAATAAAACAAACACAGGAATGGGAAGATGAGTACCAAAGGCTGTATTACAAAACATCGAGAAAAGAAACCCGGCGACAGCACCGGCATATAGAGTAGGGGCAAAATCACTCGATACTCCGCCACTTGCATTGCAGGCACCGCAGGCCCAGCATTTTAAAATCAATATAATGGCGGCCACAATTATTAACCCCCAGTTGCCAAGGTGCATACCGTTGAGAACATCCCCGTTAGAGAGAGCCTCAAACTGGGTATGGATCACATCAGACATCACAGGATAACCTACCCCATAAAGAGCGGGGAACAAGAGGAGACATACACCGATGGATGCCCCCCCGATAAGATTACGAATCCATGGATTGGAGATCTTTATAAACAAGATATCCGTACGGTTTATCACTGCAGAATAATATATGGAATAAAAACCGCAACACACTCCAAGTGCCAATACAGCCCCATATTGGTCAGGATTTATAGAATCAGCCGGGAAAAACTCCGTGGGCACTTTGCATCCGTTGCATAGAAACACCATTCCATAAGACACCAGAGAAGCCAGCATTACACCAAGAATAGAGAGTGTGCCGATCTCCATCTTTAGAAACTCGAGTGTGAAAAGCAATCCTCCCACCGGAGATTGAAAAATACCGGAAATACCTGCTGCTGCTCCACAACCCACCAGGACTTTCACAAGTGGCATCTTCAGGTTAAGCCACTTACCAAGGTTGCTACCGATAGCAGCCCCGGAGATGGCTATCGGACCTTCCGAACCTGCTGAGCCGCCCAATCCGAGGGTTATTGTACCTCCTAAAATCGGAGAATATATCAAGTTTCCCTTTAATAGAAATTTACCCTTATAAATCGAATGCATCAGCCGTGTCACTCCATGGGTAAGGTCAGTATGAATTACATAACGTGTGTAAATGCCGGCCAATAGAATACCCGCTATGGGGGTAAGCAACAACCACCAATTTATTCTATCGGACTTTATATGAGATAAAAATATTTCGGATGTTATGGATATAAGCCTATTGAATATATGGGCGCCAAATCCGGCAAATACCCCCACCACCACGGCAAGCCATAAAAGAAAAACAAAATCTGACATGTTTCGTCGATGCCAACGGTTGAATTTCTGCAACCATTCCGGCATATCCTTTTCCTGGGCAGACATATAATTTTGCCCTGAGGTAAGAGAATCGGCATCTTCTGCATCAATCTCACCCTTCAAAAGAGATGCCGTGCGTTTATCCTGATCAGAAACCCCGGTAGCTATTATATTGCTAATCTTCTGTTCAAGTTCCACGGATTTATCCTTATCCTTAGGATCAGGGGAAGGAGGTGAGATTTTATCCTGACTGTCTTTTACAGAATCCATGCATCGAAATTACTACCGTTACTATAAAGAGCGAACTTTCTACGCAAATTTAGGCAGAAATTTTATTAAATTTGCCATTTAAGGGTAAAAGGGAGTCCTTGGCTCCAAAAAAACCAATAAAATGCAGCATAAAGAAATTAAAAGCCCTTCTTATATATTAAAAACTTTAGATAACGGACTCCGGATGGTTATCTGCCGCCGGGAAGGACTCGTTAGTTATATCGGTGTGGTGGTGAACGCCGGAAGTCGTGATGAAAACCCGGCTCATGAAGGTCTTGCGCATTTTGTGGAACACACTATATTCAAAGGCACTGACCGACGCCGTGCCTGGCAGATTTCTTCAAGAATGGAAACCGTAGGTGGTGAACTAAATGCTTATACCTCAAAAGAGGAAACCATGGTTTATACCAATGCTCCTACCGGTAATGAAGACAGAGCTTTGGAACTTCTTTCCGATCTTGTAACCTCAAGCCGTTTTCCCGAAAATGAGATAGACAAGGAAAGAGAGGTGATTGTGGAAGAAATTTACAGTTACCTTGACAATCCATCCGAAAGAGTTTACGATGAATTTGAGGAATTGGCTTACCGTGGTAGCGACCTGGCTCACAATATTTTAGGCACTCCCGAAAGTGTGAGATCCATCAGTAGCAAAGATTGCAGGGAGTTTCTCGAAAAAAATTATGTTGCAGCCAATATGGTGGTATATTGTGTCACACCTCTGGCTGAGAATGTGATGGAGAAAAAAGTGGAAAAATATTTCCGGAATCTGCCGTCAAGTCTACCGGTCCATCAAAGAAAATCACCTTTACCCATGGATTTTTTTGATGAAATCCGTAACAATGGCACCCATCAGGCTAATACTATCCTGGGAGTGAGGGCTTTCGGGCGAACAGATCATCGCAGATTTGCACTGTTTCTTCTAAACAACTACTTAGGGGGCCCGTGTCTGAATTCCGTTCTCAATCGCGAGTTAAGGGAGAAACGAGGATATGTATATACTGTAGACAGTAATGTGAGCCTTTTAAGCGACACCGGACTTTTGGTAATATATTTTGCTTGTGATCCTGTAAATATAAAAAAATGTAGGAAAATAATCCAGCAAGAAGTCGATTCACTTTGTTCAGACACAATGAACGAACAACGATTTGAAAAAGTGAAAAAACAATATTGCGGCCAACTGATCGCTTCCAGCGATAATATAGAAAATCGAGCCATGTCTTTGGGGAAAAGTCTTCTTTATTTTAATAAAGTACACGACATTTCCACTACCATCGGACATATCATGGATGTCAGAGCATCTGAAATGAGAGATGTGGCTCAACTTATTTTCTCACCGGGCCTCTGTGGTCTTTCTCTGACATGAAGCCATGAAGATTGGCACTATTGATCTCGGCTCACGACCTGTAGTACTGGCACCTATGGAAGATGTCACGGATCCTTCCTTCCGATTGATCTGCAAGGAACAGGGAGCCGCAATGGTTTATACTGAATTTGTCTCCTCAGAGGCATTGGTGAGAGATATTCCTTCAACTGTCAGAAAACTTCAGATTAACGATGAGGAACGTCCGGTGGTGATTCAAATATACGGGCGAGATCCGGAAGCCATGGTAGAAGCTGCAAGAATTGTGGAGAGAGCTAATCCTGATCTTATAGACATTAACTTTGGTTGCCCGGTGAAGAAAGTGGCCGGGAAGGGAGCCGGAGCCGGTATGTTGAGAGATATTCCCAAGCTTCTTTCAATAACTGAAAAAGTAGTAAAGGCTGTAAGCACTCCTGTTACGGTTAAGACTCGTTTAGGATGGGATTGTGAAAACAAAATAATCGGAGATCTGGCTCCCAGGCTCCAGGATTGTGGAATAGCAGCACTCACAGTTCATGGAAGAACCCGTTCGCAGATGTATACCGGAGAAGCTGACTGGAACCCCATCGGGGCTTTAAAGGCCGACTCCCGCATAGAGATACCAATAATTGGAAACGGTGATATCACCACCCCGGAGAAAGCTTTGGATGCATTTGAAACCTACAAGGTAGACGGAATAATGGTGGGTCGTGGAGCAATTGGGGCGCCATGGATTTTCCATGAGATAAAACATTTCTTTGAAACAGGAGAAAAAAAGGAAGTGCCGGTGACTGAAAAGTTCGGAATGCTTATGCGCCAGATCCGGGAAAGTATAAAAAGCAAAGATGAACGAAGAGGTATTCTTCATATCCGACGTCATCTGGCCGCCACTCCCCTTCTTAAGGGCCTTCCGGATTTCCGCCCCCTGAGAATTAAAATGTTGCGTGCCGATACACTGGAGCAGCTTGCAGATATTTTTGAAGAGATCCAGACTATATATTTTCCTGAGGAATAATTATATTTACAAAAAATATTGTCTATGAAAAATTTTAAGATATATATACTGGCCTGTTTAGTCTTTATTGGATATATGGCAGGCTATGCTGAGACTTATACAGTGGAAGTGGGTCAGTTTGAAAAGTTAAAAGTAAATGGTAACTTCAAACTTGTCTATAAAAATCTTCCTGACTCCACAGGCATGGCAAGATATATAGCCCCTGAAGGAAATGAGGGCCTTTACTTATTTACAAGCAAGGGCGACGGCTCTCTAAAAGTTGAGCCTTCTGATGATAAATGGGGAAATCTTGACCTACCCATTGTGTATGTTTATTCGGATTTCCTTTCTTCTATAGAAAGCTATTCTGACCAAAATGTGGAAGTGCTCAATCTTGTGCCTTGTGCATCTTTCAATATCAATCAGGTAGGCAACGGCACAATATCGGTAGACAACGTGAAGAGCAACAATGTTTCTGCATCCATCACTACCGGAAATGGCTCTATTTTCGTTTCGGGCACGTGTGTGAATGCTAAGTTCAGAATGGTAGGCGCCGGGCTTATTTCTGCAGACAGACTAAAAGCTGAAAATGTGAAATGCCGTATACTCGGCACCGGTAGTATCGGATGCTGGGCTGTAGATGATTTGAAGGTAACCGGATTAGGCACTACAAAAATTTACTACAAAGGAGATCCTACGGTAAAGAAAACAGGAGGTGGAAAACTGTTTGATTTGCCTGAAGAACTTGATGAAACAAGCTATTCCAAGTTAGGCACACCGATAGAAACCTTCACACCGTCAGATAATTCAAGTAATGACGACGAAGAAGAATACGATTCCGACGACGAAGACGACGACTATCAGACAATCGTGACAGCAGATGATTGAGTCACAGCCAAGCTCTTCTTCTGAACTAAAACGTAAGACTGCCGGCACCCTGAAATGGAATACAGTGGACCGTATAGCCTCACAGGTGTTATACGGGGTTGTAGGGATTGTTCTGGCCAATGTGATCAGTCAGGAAGATTTTGGTCTTGTCGGTGCCCTTCTCGTTTTTCAAGCTTTTGCCATTATATTTGCCGACAGTGGTTTCGGAGCCGCATTATTGCGCCAAAAACACACTACCGAAAAAGATTATTCCACTGTTTTTTGGTTCAATCTCATTGTGAGTGTAGCCATCTATTTTATCCTTTGGTTTTGCGCTCCTCTGATTGCTGATATTTTTCAAAAAGACAGTCGGCTTATTCCTCTGTCTAAGATAATGTTCATCACTTTTGTTTTGAATGCTCTGGCTATAGTTCAAACAAATCGTTTGATGAAGATGATGGACGTGAAGATGATAGCAGTCTCCAATATTATAGCACAGATTGTGGGGGGAGGATTGGGTATTGGACTGGCTTTATACGGCTGGGGAGCATGGGCTTTGGTGTGGCAATCCGTATGTCTGGCAGCCGTGAAAACAGGTATTCTTTGGGCTACCGGTAAATGGATACCCAAGCATTGGATATCTAAAGAATCTTTCAGAAATATCTGGAGAATCGGTCTGAGTGTATTTTCTTCCTCGATGCTCAATACCCTTTTCTTAACTGTCTATTCCTTTGTAATCGGAGCATTTTATTCTTTACGTTCTCTTGGTGTGTATACGCAGGCGGATAAATGGAGCAAAATGGGTAGTGCGTCCCTGTCCCAAATATTCACAGCCAGTTTCATTCCTTTGTTGGCTAAAGTGCAAGACAATCATGAAGATTTCAAAAGATATATGCAACGAATTAACCGTTTCACAGCCTTCCTTACATTTCCCATTCTGGCAGGTCTGGCTGTGACCGGAGAAGCTTTATTTCATACCTTTTTTGGGAATAAATGGGATTCAGCCATACCACTTTTTCAAATCTTGTGTGTAAGAGGAATTTTAGTGGTGCTTATATCTTTATTCGGGAATTATATGCTTGCCTTAGGATATGGCAAACGTCTTTTCAGCATAGAGCTTATAAAGGATGTTGCTATAGTAGTGGCGATTCTCTCCACTGTCTGGTTTAACTCTGTTGAACTATTGGTATGGGGGCAGCTTTGGGCCTCCATAGCCACCTTTATTATTGTTATTTTAATGACTTCCAGGGCTACAGGTTATTCTGTCAGTGAGTTTATAAACGATTTTCTTCTTTTTGCCGGAATCACCATTCTAATGTGTGTGGCTTGTTGGCTTCTATCGAAATTGTGGCTCACTCCGGTAGTTTCTCTTTTGGTTCAAGTTTGTGGTGGGGCAATTATTTTTCTGTGTTGTATGAAAATAAGAAAAGCTCCGGAATACTCCGAAGCTTTATCCTTTATTTTCGGTAGATTTAAAAAATATTTTTAAATACCTTATCCCGGATTTAAAAGTCTTTCCTTAGCGAAATAAGACAAGCCTCTACATTTGTCTTAATTCTATCGGAAAGATCCGTTCCATCAGCTTTATGGAATTTTTTTCCTGTGATATGCTCATATAATTCTATGTATCTTTCCGAAACGCTTTCAATGAATTCAGGCGTCATCTCAGGCACTTTCTGGCCTTCACGTCCCATAAATCCGTTTTCAATCAGCCATTGTCTCACAAATTCTTTGCTTAACTGCCTTTGTGGTTCCCCTTTTTCAAACCTTTCCTTATATCCCTCGGAATAAAAATATCGTGAAGAGTCAGGAGTATGTATTTCATCTATAAGAATCACCTTACCGTCTCTTATTCCAAACTCATATTTAGTGTCGACAAGGAGCAAGCCCTTTTCTTCTGCCATTTTTGAACCCAATTGGAAAAGCTTGCGGGTGTATTCCTCCATTTTTTTATAATGCTCTTCACTCACAAGTCCTTGCCGGATTATCTCTTCTCTTGAAATATTTTCATCATGGCCCTCTTCAGCCTTGGTTGTCGGTGTTATTATAGGTTCGGGAAATTTTTCATTTTCACGCATACCATCGGGAAGTTTAACACCGCAAATCTCTCTCGCCCCGGCTTTATATTCACGCCAGGCGCTGCCTGTCAGATAACCCCTGATAATCATTTCCACGGGTACCCCTTCAGCTTTAAGTCCTACTGTAGCCATAGGATCAGGAACTGCCATCTTCCAATTCGGCACTATATCAGCTGAAGCATCAAGAAAATAAGCTGCAATCTGATTCAACACCTGACCTTTGTAAGGAATTCCTTTAGGGAGGATCACATCAAATGCTGAAATCCTGTCGGTTGCAACCATCACCATTAAATCATCATTTATGGTGTAAACATCACGCACTTTGCCATGATATACGGCGGTCTGACCCGGAAAGTGGAAATCTGTTTTTGTTAATGTAGTTGGCATGAAAGTAATATGGTAAAATTATTAATTCGATTATCAGATGGAATCCTATATCAATCGTTTGTGAAAACATATTCTGCGGCCAGACTTTCAATGGCAGCCTCATCAGGTTCCCATCGGCCCGGATTTTCTATGCTCATTTTCACAAGATCCATAACAGGATAATAGTCACAGTTCGGAAGATCGTTTTCAGGATCTGCAATATCCATACTCCAGTCTGTTGTATTTATTTCCAATTGCACATCGTCACTGTAGTTTTCTTCATCTTCAATATATTCTTCAACTAATGCACGAAGCTTCCTCCTAAATTCCTCAGTATTCATCTGTATTTATTTTTGAGCAAAATTAAAAAGAAATTAATTAAGGGCAAAACCCTCTAAATGATTACAAGAAACCACCTTTTTCCTATATTAAGCTTCAAAGAACAAGGGGTTACCAAGAACAGTTACAACCATTTCTTATAACGGAAAAACCAATAAGTGAGCATTGTGACCAAAACCATCAGGAAAATAGCAAAAATATATCCTGCCGGGAGCACCCATCCGTTATGCAGAGGCCATACCCAATCAAGCTCAGGCATGAGTTTGAAGTTCATACCATAAATAGATGCTATAAGAGTGGGGGGCATGAAAATCACAGCGGCCACCGAAAGGATCTTGACAATCTCATTTTGTTCGATATTGATAAGACCCATAGTAGTATCCTGAAGATAATCCAATCGTGAGAAACTTATATCACCATGATTGATTAGGGATTCGGCATCCTTAATCATCAAAGTGAGTCTTTCATTTGAATTTTCAGGAAATCTTTTAGATCTTACCACACTGTTCAACACTCTTTCCACATCATAGACATCTTCTCGAAGTGCTGTGGATTTTTCCTGTAACTCATTTATACGATGCAATATAGCTTTGTCAATATTACTGCTTGAAGTAATAACTTTAGACAATCGGGTGATTTCACGTGTAAGAAGCTCTTCCATATCGGCATCATAGTCGATAATAGCTTCCAGAATCGTCATGAAAACACCATAAGCTGTCTCATTTTCTTGCGGACGGAGTTTAATCCTCCTTTCCACATCGTCTAATGCAGTCAGTTCTATCTGATGATAGGTGATCAAAGTGCCCTCTTTGGTGAGGATGAAAGACAAAGGTTCCGTTTCATAAGTTTTCCCTTTGTCAATATAATAATTGATATTTATTAATATATCATTTACCGTTTCGGAATATTTAGAAGTGGTTTCAATTTCTTCAGCCTGTTGACGAGTTAGGAATTTCACTGACAACAGACCCTCTAATTTTTTCCTTTCTTCAGGAAGAGGTCCGGAAAGGTCAATCCACAAAACATCCTGCATTTTTAAATCTGCAAGTGTCTGTCGAGTCAAACCTTTCTCTATCCGGTTATCTTCCTTGAAAAAAACTGTGACCATTCAGTTATTTCTTCCTCTTTCTACTTTTTTTCTCATTCCTTCCCGAAGCCTTGGCTTCTTTTTGAGGTAAGGGTTTATTAGGATTACCCTCGTCAACCACTAAAGCAAAATCAAGTTGTTTCTTATCAAGATCTGCCCTGGCCACTTGCACTCTTACTATATCTCCGAGAGTGTATTTATTATGATATTTTCTTCCGATAAGGCAGAAATTCTTTTCATCAAAATCATAGTAGTCGTCTGCCAGGTCTCTTACGGGCACAAGACCTTCACATTTGTTTTCATCGAGTTCCACATAAAATCCCCATTCTGTCACAGCCGAGATCACGCCTTCATACACTTCTCCCAGTTTATCTTGCATAAACTCCACCTGTTTGTAACGTATGGAAGCTCTTTCAGCATTGGCAGCAAGTTGTTCCATTTCGGAGGAATGTTTACATTGATCCTCCACCTTGATTTTATCGGCGCTTCTTCCTCCTTCTGCATATTTAGCCAGCAGACGGTGAACCATCATATCCGGATAACGCCTTATGGGAGAGGTGAAATGGGTATAATAAGGAACTGCCAGTCCATAGTGGCCAACGTTTTCGGTGGTATACATGGCTTTAGCCATACTTCTAATTGCCAGGATCGACAGCATATTTTCTTCACCTCTTCCTTTTACGTCACGGAGAAGCCGGTTGATTCCTTTGTTCACATCTTTAGGAGAACCCTCCGTTTTTACTTTAAAACCGAACCGTGCTGCTATCTGAGAGAAATTAGAAATCTTTTCAGGATCAGGATTGTCGTGCACACGGTATACGAATGTCTTTGCTTTCTTCCCCTTAGGCACTTTCCCGATGTGTTCCGCCACTGTTATATTAGCCAGAAGCATGAATTCCTCTATAAGTTTGTTGGCATCCTTGGATTCCTTGAAGAAAACACTTACAGGCTTACCATTTTTATCTATCTCAAACCTCACCTCAGCACGGTCGAATTCCAAAGCACCGTTTTCATAGCGTCGGTGCCTTAGTTCTTTGGCAAGTTTGTCAAGAGTAAGTATCTCGTCTTTAAATTCTCCGTTACCGGTTTCAATAATATTTTGGGCCTCTTCGTATGTGAATCTCCGGTCGGATCTTATCACTGTTCTGACTATGCGACTGTTGATAACATTTGCTTTGTCGTCCATCTCGAAGATCGTGGAGTAAGTGAGTTTCTCTTCATTAGGACGTAAAGAACATATTCCGTTTGAAAGATGTTCAGGAAGCATTGGTATGGTCCGGTCTACCAAATAAACGCTCGTAGCTCTTTGCCTGGCCTCTTTTTCTATTATAGAAGTTGGAGTTACATAATGAGTGACATCAGCAATGTGAACTCCCACCTCCCAGTTTCCATTCTTTAACTTTCTGATAGACAATGCATCATCAAAATCTTTAGCGTCACGTGGGTCTATTGTGAAGGTAGTGACATTTCTAAAATCTTCTCTTTTTGCTATCTCAGCGGGAGTGATGCCTGCTCCTATTTCATTAGCTGCTTTTTCTACATTGGCTGGATAAGAATAAGGAAGACCAAACTCAGCGAGGATGGCATGCATCTCTGCATTATTCTCGCCTTTCTGACCCAGTATATCCACCACCTCTCCTTTGGGATTCATCTCCTCATCACGCCATTGTGTAATCCTGACAATAGCCTTGTCACCTGTCTTTCCTCCTTTAAGTTTGGAACGTGGTATAATGATATCTGCAGCCAGAAATTTGGAATCCGTAACCAATGAGGCATAATTTTTTTCCACATTGAGGGTACCGATGAAAACTTGTTCTTTGGGTTCCACTATTTCTATTACCTTGGCTTCAGGTTCCTGACCCTTTTTATGAGCCGAGATTTCAACTCTTACTTTGTCACCGTTTAGTGCATGACGTGAATTTCGTTCAGCCACGAATATAAGCTCATCATCTATCATTACACCATTGCGGCCGTTGCTTCTTCTAACGAATTCTCCGATATTTTCCGTACCACGGTTGCTGTTTGCCTTATATTTACCCAGACCCACTTCCTGAATCATTTCTGCAGCAGCAAGGGCGTCAAGAATATTTATCACATCCATTCTGTTGGAGGGATGTGTGGCATTTATAGCAAAGGCAATCTGTTTGTAATTAAATGATTGCTTATTTTCTTTCTCAAGAAAATTCAATATAAGCCGCTCCAAATCGCTTTTCTTTATTTTCGGCGAGCTCTCTTTTTTTGATTTTATTCCCATATACGGTGATATCTTTTACTTAGACGGTTTTAATATTCTGTTAAAAATATAACAAATGATATAAAGATAAAGGTTTCAGTTTTAAAAAATAATTAGAGTAAAAGATTTAATCGGACTTCTTTTCTTCGCTCTTACCCGTGAAATATTCTTTTATAAGCTTTGCCTTCGCGTTGCCCACCACATTGGAAAGATCTTCGATTGAAGCCTCTTTTATCTTCTTTAGGCTTTTGAATTTCAACATAAGAGTCTTAGCCGTGGCCTCACCTATTCCCTTAATATTAAATAATTCGGAACTTATCTGCCCCTTTGAACGCCGCAGCCTATGATGTGTGATTCCGAATCTGTGGGCTTCATCACGCAAGGCTTGCACCACCTGCAGACTCCGGCTTTTCTTATCGATATATAAAGGATACTGGTCGCCGGGATAATATATTTCTTCCAATCGTTTGGCAATACCCACTAAAGCTACTTTTCCCCGGATACCCATTTCATCGAAAGCCTCGACTGCTGCACTCAACTGTCCTTTACCACCATCCACAACAACCAACTGAGGCAAATCCTCACCTTCTGTAATCATTCGGGAATACCTTCGATGAAGCACCTCTTTCATTGAAGCAAAGTCGTCAGGCCCTTCCACGGTTTTAATTATGAAATGACGGTAATCTTTTTTAGATGGCTTACCGTTTCTGAACACTACACAACTGGCCACCGGATTTGTGCCTTGAATATTGGAATTATCGAAACACTCTATATGGCGAGGCTGAACTTCCAGACGAAAATCTTTTTTCATCTGCTCCATAAGTTTTTCAACACCTCTCTCGGGATCCAGCTTCTCGGCCATTTTTTCCTTATCAGTCATATATTGTTTGACATTTCTCATGCCAACCTCCAGAATCTTCTTTTTATCCCCTCTTTTAGGCACTACGAAACTAACTCCTTCGAATTCCACATCCGGCAGGAATGGCACAATCACCTCAGAAAACTTCCTATCAAATCTTCTCGATATTTCAGCAACGGCTAAAGAAAGAATCTCTTCCTTTGTTTCGGCCAATTTACGGCGGAATTCCATATTGAGGCTTTGCACCACAGCTCCGTGATGAAGATGCATGAAATTCACGAAAGCTGAATCTCCCGATTCTTCATAAGCAAACATATCAGCATCTTCTTCCGGTGAAGCTATTACAGTCTTGGAATTATATTTTTTTACACTTTCATATTGTTCTTTCACCACCTGAGCATCTTCGAACTTCCACTCTTCGCTCAGTCGGTTCATCTCCTCTTTCAAATGGTTTTCAAGCAAAACAGTTTCTCCGTTAAGAATCTGCTTTATTTTGGAGATATATTGCCCATATTCTTCAGGACTTACGAAACCCCGGCAAGGACCGGTGCATTTCTTAATATGATAATCTAGACAAAGACGATATTTTCCTTGAGCTATCTTTTTTTCTTCCAGATTATGAATACAGCTTCTCAAAGGGAAAACGTCACGGATCAACTGAAGCATCATACGGGCGTTATGTACGCTGCTATACGGACCAAAATATTTAGCATTCAACCCTTTCTCTCTGGTCATGAATACCCTCGGATATAATTCCTTGGTGACCACAATCCAGGGATATGATTTATCATCCTTGAGCAATACATTGAAATGAGGCTTATAAGCCTTGATCATTGCGTTCTCCAGATGAAGAGCATCCTCTTCAGAAGTGACTACAATAAACCTCAAATCTACAATACTCCTAACCAAAAGGTTGGTTCTTACGGAATCATGCCTGCGGTTGAAATAAGAAGAGACCCTTCTTTTAAGCCTTTTAGCCTTACCTACATAGATAACCTTCCCGTTTTTATCGAGATAGATATATACTCC
Organism: Muribaculaceae bacterium; assembly: GCA_022509185.1. GTDB lineage: Bacteria > Bacteroidota > Bacteroidia > Bacteroidales > Muribaculaceae > Lepagella. Next base: position 83,742 of record JAFLTS010000006.1, read on the forward strand.
TGGAGCTTCAGGCAGATTGAGTATTTTTTCCCGGAGATGGTTGCCGGGATGATTATTCAACAAATCCTCCCGTGTTCTGTCTGGCTGAATTTCTATTCCAAATTTTCCGGATTCATCGATATTTCTTCCCACTCCTGCCAATATTTCCTTCACAGATCTGTCCACTTCCTCAGGATTAGCCACAAGTGACACATTACTCTCTCCATCCGAAAGAATATTATCAAGTTCAGTAGCCTTATCAACAGGAGTCTTCAAATAATCTTTTTCAGAAACCTCCATAATCGATTTCAAATAAACTAAGCCGATGAAACCGAGAAAAATTTTTCTAATATTTCAAAAGTGAAGTGATTTCACAATCTTTCGGAAGATTCTTTCTTCCATCAAGCGCTGTTAGTTCTACTATAAAATTAATATAGATTTTCTTGGGATTCATACTTTTTACAAGATCATAACAAGCAGCCATCGTACCTCCGGTTGCCAATAGGTCATCATGAAGCACCACCACATCTTCCGGGCCAATAGCATCCCGATGAAGTTCAATCGTATCTACCCCATATTCTTTAGCAAAGGCTTTCTTAATAGTAACCGAAGGCAACTTTCCCGGTTTTCTTGCCGGCACAAAACCTGCACCCAACTCAAAAGCCATAATACTTCCTCCTATAAAACCCCTGGATTCTATTCCCACAATTTTTGTCACCCCCTTATTTTCATATAAAGCCTTCAATTCTTCTCCCATTAAATGGAGCGCTTCAGGATTTTTAATCATGGTTGTAAGATCGCGGAAAATAATTCCCTTAGTAGGAAAATCAGGCACATCCCTGATCAATGATTTTAATTCTTCAAGCTTCATATTTCTGTCTGTTTTAATTGATTCCAAATTAATTGTTCCACGTGGAACACTTTTCATACTTTCGCTTTTTTATCTGTGAAGCAAAATTAAAAGTAAATTTATATCAGAAGGAGAAACTCCGGGGATACGGGAAGCTTGCCCTATTGTAGCCGGCCTAATTTTCTGCAATTTTTGTCGGGATTCTGTTGAAAGAGATGTCAATTTCATATAGTCTATATTCTCAGGCAATTTCACATATTCAAGTCTTAATGCTTTTTCTGCCAACTCTCGTTCCCTCAAAATGTAACCACCATATTTTATTAGAATTTCGGCACTCTCTATGATTTCATAGCGACGTCCTTCCTCCACCTCTTCCAGACGTTTTCCAATTTGTGGAAGCATACTTAGTTTTTCATAGTCCAGTTGAGGACGCTTGATGAGGTCTGATAATTTAACCGATGACTCAATCGGAGTGGTACCATTGCTCACAAGAAGGGCGTTCACTTCATCCGTTGCCTTTATTAAGGTTTCCTCGCTCCATTTTATCAGAGAGTCCCGTTGTTCCTTCTTACTTAGCATGGCTTGGTATCTGCTTTCATCAGCCAATCCAATCTCATGACCTATCGGCGTAAGACGCATATCTGCATCATCTTGCCGTAATAGTATACGGTATTCGGCCCTGGATGTGAACATTCGGTAAGGCTCATCAACACCCTTCATTACCAGATCATCTATCAACACACCGATATATGCCTGATCTCTTTGCAGAATTAAGGGTACCCGGTTCTGAATTGATAATGCTGCATTGATACCGGCCAATAATCCTTGAGCTGCAGCCTCCTCATAACCGGTGGTTCCATTTACCTGGCCTGCAAAATATAATCCCTCGACTAACTTAGTCTGTAAATCATGGGTAAGCTGCGTGGGATCGAAATAATCATACTCGATAGCATAACCCGGACGATACATCTGTACATTTCTTAATGCAGGAGTCTGTTGAAGAGACTCCAGTTGTATCTCCCAGGGGAAAGAACTGGAGAAACCATTTACATAAAATTCATTCGAGTCTTCACCTTCCGGCTCGAGAAACAATTGATGACTTTCCTTATCGGGAAAAGTAACAATTTTAGTTTCAATACTGGGACAATATCGGGGTCCGGTACTGTTTATCTGTCCGTTGTATAATGGTGATCGGTCAAGGTTTTTTCTTAATATTTCATGACCTTCCGGTGTAGTATGCACAATAAAACAACTTCTCGGTTGTAATATTCTTTGTATTTCCGGTAAAAAGGAGAATTTATGGAAATCCCGATATAATAATGTCATATGAGGGCCCGCTACTCCATTTATATTTTCTCCATTCTCAACAACACTATCATCTCCATCTTGCCGTTGTGTTTTGTTAAAATCTATGGATCTGCCATCGATACGTGCCGGAGTACCCGTTTTTAGTCTTAAAACCTCAAATCCGATATGTGCCAATTGGTCGGACAAACCTTTGGAGCTTGATTCAGAGATTCTTCCACCTTCTACCCGGACTTCTCCAAAATGCATCAATCCATTAAGGAAAGTTCCTGCTGTAAGAATTACTTTCTTCGATTTAAAAACAAAACCTAATGATGTTTTTACTCCTTCAATTTTTAATTTTCCTTTACCAGAAAAAATAAATTCTGCTACTGTATCTTGAAATAAATCCAGACCATCTGTTTTTTCTAGTACGCTTCTCCAAAGATTTGAAAATTTTTCTCTGTCACTTTGGCATCTTGGTGACCAAACGGCGGGTCCTTTTGATCTATTGAGCATTCGGAACTGAATAGCGGTTAGATCAGAAATTTTTCCCATTTGCCCTCCCAAGGCATCTATTTCCCTTACAATCTGTCCTTTTGCTATTCCACCGACTGCCGGATTACAAGACATTTGGGCAATACGGTTTAAATCAGTGGTGATCAATAATGTAGAGACACCCATCTTTGCGGCTGCAACGGCTGCCTCACAACCTGCATGGCCACCACCCACTACTATAACATCATAGTCAAATTTCATAATTCAGTTGTAAAGGTTAGTTTATTCCACAACAGTAAGGCTTCGTTTTCGTGATGTTCCATAATGGCTCTCTGTCCCTCGCCCTTGTCGTCAATTCCGCATAAATGTAACAAGCCATGCACTATTACTCTTAACAGTTCCGTGTCATAATTTTCCTTAAGAAGTTCTGAGTTGCTTTTCACGGTGTCAAGCGAGATGAATATATCACCTCCTACCCTATCCCTACGGCTATAGTCGAAAGTTATGATATCTGTGAAATAATCATGATTAAGAAATTCTTTGTTCACTCTCAATATCTCTTCATCATCACAAAATAAATAATTCAGATTTCCTATCTTTTTGTTATGTAAAGCGGCTACCTGTCCAAGCCAATCTTCCACCTTAGCGAAGTCAAGAGTTGGCATGGAAACATTTTTTATCTCAAAAGAAATCATACGGGGAAAATGAGCTTATGCAAATATACATAAAAAACATAAATTTATTAATCTGGCTGTTTTCCTCTCTTTCGTATTTATTGAGTCGCTCTCTATGATATTTTATTTAAGGATATAAAACCCTGATTATAAGCTAGTTATTATGCCAATATCCTTATTTAAGCGCTATGAGAAGCCAATATTTAATTTTGTATGATCTACTATTCATGTATTTCAAAGGCTTGATTACCTAAATCTGTGATGTGAAGTTAAAATCCCTGGTAAATTGATTTCATGATTTGATAAATAAAAAATGAAAAAAATTATTTTAATAATTTTTTTGTGAACCATTCAAACTGATACAATGTTATAATATCAGAAAATCGTTTCATGATGTTAGGTTAGTTTGAAAGTATTATGGAAAAGGAAGCGGCCGATGTGAATCGTCCGCTTTATTATTTTTACTATTCTCAAAAGTACCGGAACGCTTATTCGTTTTTTAAGCCATAATACATTGCCTTCCCCATTTCATGAGCAACTTTTTCGTAGAATGATTGGTCTTCAAAGAGTTTTGAGAAGGCATCCATTTGTTCTATGTAGCATTTTTGGGCTATTTGCTCAAATATCTTGGGGAATATGTTGTTAGTGAACATATTGACATCGGAATTTTTTGCTTGCTTCTTGAGTTTCTTTTCCTCTTGTCTGGCTTTATCGAATATGGTCTCAACAATCACTCGGTCTGCTTCAGTGAATTGCCCTTGATACATCAGATTGATTTTGTCAATGATGTTGTCAAGTAAATCCCTCTTTTCTTCAACCATGTTTCCGTCACCTCCGTTTTCTCCTTTCACTGTCTTCTCTTTCTTCGTAGGTGAAAGGTTTATCTTTTGTGTATCTTTCACTTTGAAAACATGGTGTTCCAATCTTAATTTATTTTCCAAATCAACTTTCTCATGGGGATTCTTCGGAATCACCTTGAATAGATATTCACAGAAAATATAAGTCTTGAAAAGTTCCTTATCAAAAGTTCTTTCAATCTGTGCCATAAATGCATAAAAACGAATGAAAGCTCTTACATAGTATCTTACCTTGAATCGGTCTTCTTCATCAAGAGCGTGGAAATCATCCAACACAGGCTTTAAAAGACTTGTAAGTTTACCAATAGCCTTATCATCTTGCTCAGACTTAAATACGTCATAGACCTTTTCTTCGGTCTCTGTTCCCCATAGATGATAAGCCTTCAAGTTGTTTAGATATCTATATACTATGTTTACATCCACCGGTTCCGCCAATAAAGTATCTTCGTAGAATGGTTTGAAGGATGCCTGGATCTCTTCTGCGGTGTTTACGAAATCCAATACAAAAGTGTCGGTTTTTCCTTTGGCGCTTCTATTTAGACGTGATAAAGTCTGAACTGCTTTTACCCCTCTCAAGCCTTTTAGAACGAACATTGTATGCAATAGAGGTTCATCGAAACCAGTCTGATATTTCTCCGCTACAATAAGAATGTTATACAAATCGCTCTCGAAATACATCGGAAGAGCCGATTCTGAAATCTTATAAGTATCGGTGGAATTGAGTTGTACCTCAGTATATTCTTTTCCGTCAAGATTTACAGTACCGGAAAATGCCACTAAAGGTTTTACATCCCTATATCCCTTCTTCTTGCAATATTCTTTCATGGCAAGATAATATCTCACTGCCTGAAGTCTTGAAGGTGATACAACCATCGCTTTAGCTTTACCATCCATCTTGTTTAAGGTTATTTCCCTAAACTTTTCTACTATAAGTTCCACTGTATGCTCAATCACATACTCATGGCTATCATGGTAAGCCTTTATCGCTCTTGTGGCTGGCGGTTCTTCATACTCCGGATTATCTTTTATGGCCTTAACTATCTTATAGGAAGTTTCTACCGGCGTAAAGAACTCTAACACATCAAGTATGAAACCTTCATCTATGGCTTGTCTCATGCTGTAGTGATGGAAGGCATCATACTGTGGGTTTCCTTCTTCATCCGTACCCTTGTAAGTTCCGAATGTTTGTATGGTCTTGGGTTTGGGAGTGGCTGTGAAAGCATAGAAATATTGGTTCTTGTGCTGTCCTTGAGTTAGAAGTGTCTCCACCATCACATCCATTTCATCAAGAATCTCTTCCTCTGTTGTTCCATAGACTTCTGCCATTTCAGCAACCGCACTTTCGGTATCAGCAAGAGCCGCTTTTAATTTCTCCGCTGATTTTCCGCTTTGGCTTGAATGGGCTTCATCCACAATTATTGCGAATTTCTTCCCCTTATGGTTGTCTAGTTCCTTATATATGAGAGGGAATCTGTGAAGGGTGGTGATGATGATTCTTTTCTTATCGTTTATAGCATCCCTCAATGCGGAAGAATTGTCGGAATCGGTTATTATGGCTATCTGTCCTTCGTAATGGTCGAATCCCAATATGGTCTCTTGCAATTGGCGGTTAAGCACCCTTCGGTCGGTGATAACGAAAACTGTTTGGAATAAAGGTTGTTCAATTGATAGTGACATGCCGTGGCATGTCTGAACGGTTAACTCGTTTGCTGACATCGCACGCGATGTCCCTACAGAATGATGCAATGAAGCCAATCTATAAGCCAGCCAGGCGATTGAATTTGACTTTCCGCTACCAGCTGAATGTTGGATTAGGTAATTCTTACCTTCCTTACTGTTTTTTGTGTCGTTAACCAGTTTTTCTACCACATCAAGTTGGTGGTATCTTGGGAATATCAGCCTTGTTGTCTTTTTCTTGACTTGTTTTCCGTTTTGAAGTGAGACTTTTTCTTTAACCTCTTTGCTGATATATCTTTGAAGGATGGAGAGTAAGGTGTCTTTTGACAATACTTTCTCCCAAAAATAAGAAGTCACATAGCCATTGGGATTAGGTGGATTTCCTTCGTCACCGACATTACCGGCCCCATTAGAACCTTGATTGAAGGGAAGAAAATAGGTCTTCCTGCCTTGCAAATGAGTGGTCATAACCACTTCGTATAGATCAGCTGCAAAATATACAAGGAAACGATTATTGAAACGGAAACAGAACTCTTTTTCGTCCCTATCTTCCATGAACTGCCTTTTGGCATTGGCTACCGATTGATTCGTAAGTTGGTTCTTCAACTCAATAGCTACAAAGGGAATCCCATTTAAGGAGATTACCATGTCAATAGTATTGTGATTTTGTTCGGAATAGGAGAATTGTCTTGTTACAGTAAGAATGTTGCTGTTATATTTCTCTACCAATTCGGAATTGAGATTTGAAGCGGGTGCGAAATAAGCGAATTTGATAGGAATTCCTCGGTCTTTGATACCGTTCCTCAATACATATATAAGTCCATTGGCATCTACATTCTGTTGGAATATATTGTATAATTGCTTCTCTGCCTTATCGCCATAGACATTCTTATACCGTTCCCAAACTTTTGGTTGTGTCTTCTCTATAAAGGATATTAACACAGGCATATCAATAGCCTTTGCCTTATCATAAGTGGCTTGATTACCCTTTATATAACCTCCATGATTTAGAAGATAAGATTCAATGTCGGCTTCAAAGTTCTTTTCCTTCGTTTCCATGTATGAATTATTTGTTGAAACAATCAGAGTCCCATTTCGTTACATTATTTTCGATATATTCTGCAATTTTATTACCATCTTTATTTCCTCTTATCAAATGGTCGTGATAACGAGATTGCCATGCAAATTCCTTATTAAAAAAATGAATTTGTTTAGACACCGCCGATTTTAATGAAGCAATATATCGGCTTAAAGTAGGGACATGGCGTGCCATGTCAGGATTTGAACGTAATGATGGGTTTGGATTCCTTTGTTCATTAGGGAAGACATCGCACGTGATATTCCTACATATAACGATTGCATGTAAATGATTTGGCATTACCACAAATAAAGGGATTTCTATATTTTTATGATGTGTGTTACAATTATCCAATTCATTTCTTAATATTTCACCCTCCCTGGATAAATGCATCTTTTCATTAAATATTTCCCCAAAATAATGAATTTTATCCTTTGTGCAAATTGTAACAAAGAATATCCCTTGGTCATAATCAATCCAACCGGCACGAGGAGTTATTCGGGGATTACACATATCTAATTGTTCCTCATGATTATATTTGACAATTTTATTTTGCTGACATGGCACGCCATGTCCCTACGGATTTTTTGCCTGTTACATATTCATAGATTATGGATTTCTTATAATCCTTCAATTCCTCAATCTTTTGTTGTTTCAATTCAATAAGGCTGTCAATTTCAGAACATTTCTTGTCAAGAAAATCCGCTATTTCTTGTTGCTCGGAAAGTGTAGGTAATCCAATACTGATATTTTTTATTTTTGTGGATGTAATTAGGGGTTGTGCTACAGATTCATTTAATCTATTTAGATTATAACCGACAAGAAGATACGATAAAAAATAAGGATTTTGATTAGTTTTACAAATTAATGAATTATCAGTTGCCCACGCATCTTCTTTTAAAAGTGTTATACATCCGCATCTTGCTCCAACTCTACCTATAATAATATTCAGTGCCTTTACATTGGAGTTATTTAAATAACCTATCATTTCCCCACCTCCAAAAACGGGATATAGACCTTCTTCTAAAATATTTTCTTTAGATATTCCATCGCCCGAACCAATCTCTATGTAGTATTTTAATTTAGAAACTTTCCAATGCTGTGGGATTTCGCCTATCCATTCGATACCGCTGTCTTTCATTGGAATCGGTTGTAGGGACGTACGGCTCGTACGTCCGATATGATTTTTCCCAGTGACTGTTTCCGAGATTATTGACTGCTTATAAGCCTTCAATTCCTCAATCATTTTGTTTTGAAGAGTCACCAATTCATCTATCTCTCCACATTTCTTATCCAAAAATTCAGCAATTGCTTTTTGCTCTTGTAAAGGGGGTAATAATACCTCACATTCCTTAAAAACTTCTCTTGATAAAGTTTGACGAATAGTTCCATTACTATTAGATGAAAAATATTGCCATATTAATGCGTTGTTACATAGATATTTACTATATTTTAAATCAATCAAATTAGAATTATTCTGTCTAAAGCGTATCACATGGTAACTATATGCTGTATTGGGTATATCTTCCATTACAACAGCAGACATTCCTATATCTTCTTTAGTTTCAGAACTTGGTGTAAAAATCAAATCACCTATTTTAATTTTGTGTTCATTAATCTTATCTAAAGACGCAGAAACTACCATGTATTCTTTGTCATTCCTCAATTCATGGGAAGTATTATTATAAACATCTACATAATTAATAATTTTCAGTAAATGCTCATTTTCAATTATTTTTTTATCAATACCACTTGCAGTAAAATCACCTAAAGTACGCATCTTTCGTTTTTCCCAATCTTTCGGAATCTCACCAATCCACGGAATACCGCTGTCCTTCATTTCCCTTTCCATAATTCTTCTCTTTTTGCTGACATGGCACGCCATGTCCCTACCATTCATCGCCCGATTATTTTAGCCATCAATTCTTGTTCTTTCTCATCAAGCGACTGAAGGGATGCAAATATCTCTTCGCTCTTTCTCGGAGCAACATATTTGTAGAACTCTCTTGTGAAGGGTATCTCATAACCTACCTTAGTTTTCTTTTCATCTATCCATGCGTCAGAAGCGTAGGGATAGACATTCTTTACCATGTAGGTTTCTATATCTTCTTTCCATGGAATTGTTTCAGTATCTCTCTTCCCACTGTCGGCTTGCGGTTTTCCTTTCTTCAAAATAGGATTTCCGTTTTCATCTGTAATAGGTCTTTCCACAGTGACTTTGCTAAATTTGAAATCCTCAACATCCTTTATCTTAGATTCCGCAATTATGCTATCGGGATTGACATGGGGCGCCATGTCCCTACGAATCTCACCGTTTTCATAATAATAAACACCATCCTTGAACTCATCGTAGGCTTTTGAGATAAGTGATATACATTCATCTGTGAACTCATTTCTTTTGCTTCCGATAGATTTTCTTCTCTTGACTCCACATTTTGACGCATCTATCAATTGAACCTTGCCGACTCTTTCTGCTGATTTTTCCTTTGTGATTACCCAAATATAGGTTGCAATGCCAGTATTGTAGAACATATCATTCGGAATCTGAACAATGGCTTCAAGCCAATCATTTTCGAGCAAGTAACCTCTGATATTGCTTTCTCCACTTCCAGCGTCTCCCTTGAATAATGGTGAACCGTTCTGAATTATAGCCATTCTTCCGTTATCTTTCAATTTGGCAACACCATTCAGAACAAACAACTGCTGACTGTCTCCGATCGCAGGAAGCCCAGGGGCAAAACGACCTGCTTCACCTAACTTATGCTCGGCTTCTACTGCTGATTTCTTGTTTTTCCATTCAATCCCAAATGGGGGATTTGAGATAATATAATCGAATTTATAACCAGAAAATTTATCATCGGAAAGAGTATTGCCATGTTTCATATTCTCGGCGTTTCCTCCCTTGATAAGCATATTTGCTTTGGCAATGGCGAAGGTCTGCTCGTTAAGTTCCTGACCGAACTCCGTCAACTGTGCATCCTCATCAATCTCATGAAGCTTTTCGCTCAGACAATCCAACATCTGTGAAGTTCCCATAGCCATGTCATAGACACTCGCTGTTATGCCTTCCTCTTGAAGTTCCTTACGTTTTGGAGCAACAAGCAATTCAGCCATCAGATAGATAATATCCCTTGCAGTGAAATGTGCCCCCGCTTGTTCATCATAACTTTCAGAGAATTTCCTCACCAGTTCCTCGAATATATAGCCCATATCTACCGCTGAAATCTCATCAGCACCCATGTAAGCCTTCTTTGTATTGAACTCAGCTATTACGTTGTATAGGATTCCGTTATTATCAAGTTTGGTTATCTCCTTATCGAAATCGAATTTTTCTATTACATCAATCACATTATTTGAGAAATGATTGAGATAACTGCGGAAATTGACAGCTATATTTTCAGGGTCTGAAAGAAGACCTTCAAAAGTGAAAGGTGAGGTGTTATAGAAATCATAACCGGAAGCACTACGCAAGAATCCGTCTTTCACCGCTAATCCTCGTTTTTCAAGCATTTCATTGGTATCCATAACCTTTTGCTTAGTTGGTGCTAAAGTATCGCTAAAACGCTTTATAACGCACATAGGAAGGATTACATTCCCATACTCATGTGGCTTGTATGTGCCTACAAGTTTGTCCGCTATAGCCCAGATAAGATTTGCCTTCTCTTGAATGTTTACAGTGGTTCTTTTTGAAAGTTCTTCTGTTCCCATTTATGCTTGATTAAAGAGAATAATATTCCAATATACAAAATTAACTATTATCCCCTTATTTCTTTCCGTTTAACTTAAAACCAAACCCAAATAATAAATAATGATTATCAGTAAAAATACGTAAAGTATTGAAAGTAGGGATGTACGACTCGTGCGTCTTATTGAATGCAGAGTATTTTACTCATTATTTTTTGGATACACGAGCCGTGTGTCCGTACATTTGAACAGGATAATCATAATAAAAAATGGTTAGTATTTTCGAATAATCAGTTTGACAAAGATCATTAAAATACTAACTCCAGGTTATGAATCATTCGGGAATTCATACCTGGAGTTTATTATTATCACCTCCAAGAGGCAAATTATATCAAGGGTATTGAACTGTTTAGTGTTTTGTTTCAGAATAATCGATGGCTGCTTTTATAAAGGAGACGAACAAAGGATTAGGCTCTAAAACGGTACTTTGATATTCGGGATGATATTGAGTGCCAACAAACCAACGTTTGCCCTCTCCTTCCACCACTTCCACCAGTTTGGTGCCGGGATTGATTCCCACACACTTCAAACCATTTTCTTCAAAATCCTTACGATATTTTTCATTGAATTCATAACGGTGACGATGACGTTCACTCACCTTCTTTTTTCCATAGGCCTTTGCGGGTATTGAATCCTCCACCAATTCACAGTCGTAGGCTCCTAATCTCATCGTACCACCCTTTTGAGAGATATTCTTTTGTTCTTCCATAAGGTCGATTACAGGATAGGGTGTGGTCGGATCCATTTCCACTGAATTAGCGCCTTTGAAACCTAATACGTTTCTTGCGTATTCAATCACCATACACTGCATGCCCAGACAAATACCGAAAGTTGGCACGTCATGTTCTCTACACCATTTCAATGCCACCAGTTTTCCTTCCACTCCCCTTTTACCGAATCCGGGTGCTATGATCACACCGTCCATGTTTCCCAGTTTCGATGCCACATCAGATTCAGTGAGTTTTTCTGAATGAACATATACAAGGTTGAGTTTTCTGTCGCTCCAAGCAGCGGCATGGCTTAGAGATTCAGAAATAGATTTATAAGCATCCTGAAGCTCAACATATTTACCCACCAGGGCTATGTTAACCTCTTTCTCGGCATTATGCAATTTATCTAAGAAAAGGTTCCAGTCTTTCAGATCGGGTTCATTCTCAGATACGGTTTCGGTTTTTTCAAGAACAATATTGTCGAGACCCTGATCGTGCATCATTAAAGGCACTTCATAAATGCTCTTTGCATCGAGACTTTGTATCACAGCTTCCGGAGATACATTACAGAATAGAGCTACTTTCCTACACATTTGCGGAGGAAGCTCTTTTTCCGTTCTCAGAACTAAAACATCGGGCTGAATACCCGTCTGCTGAAGCATTTTAACGGAATGTTGAGTAGGTTTCGTTTTCAACTCTTTTGCCGCCCTTATATAGGGCACATAAGTCAGATGGATAAACAGCGCGTTCTTTCCAAGCTCCCATTTCAATTGCCTTACAGCTTCCAGATAAGGAGTCGATTCTATATCTCCCACGGTTCCACCGATCTCAGTTATCACGAAATCGTAATTTCCCTCCTCACCCAGACGCTTCACACTTCTCTTAATCTCATCAGTGATATGGGGTACAATTTGTACAGTTTTACCTAAATAATCTCCGCGGCGTTCTTTTTCTATAACATCGCGATAGATTCTTCCGGTGGTGACATTATTTGCACGGCTTGTCTTGATATTAGTGAAACGCTCATAGTGTCCCAAATCAAGGTCAGCTTCGTGGCCATCACTGGTCACATAACATTCTCCGTGTTCATAAGGATTAAGAGTGCCGGGATCTATATTGATATAAGGATCGAACTTCTGTACGGTCACCGAATAGCCTCTTGAAAGAAGCAGACGAGCCAGCGAAGAAGATATGATGCCCTTTCCAAGAGAAGAAACCACTCCCCCGGTTACGAATATGTATTTTGTATCTTTCATCAGTATTTATTCCTTCTTTTTATCAATATTGATCTTTATCTGGCTTTACGATTCTCATAGAAAGCCATGAACGCCCTGTTTACAAGTCTTACTCCTCCCGGAGTGGGATAGTCGCCTGAGAAATACCAGTCGCCGGGATGATTTGGAATTGCCTCATGAAGTCCTTTCAAAGTCTGGAAAATAAGTCTCACTTCGGCATGGGTATTCGGCGGAGTTAGCATCCGTGCCATCTGAGCAGCTATTTCCTGCTGAGAGAATGGTTCATATATTGCCTTAACACAGTTTTCCTGTTCAGAATCAGGAAGAGTGCTCATGACCTTGCATCTTTCATACACTTCTTTAATAAGAGAATCCATTCCTCTTTCTTTCAATAGGGCTATTGCAGCTCTGAAAGCTGCAAATTCGCTCAGACTCGACATATCAATGCCGTAGCAGTCAGGATATCTAACCTGAGGAGAGGAACTAACCACAATTATCTTCTTGGGATGAAGGCGGTCGAGTATTCGGAGGATACTTTGGGTAAGAGTGGTACCCCTTACAATACTGTCGTCAATCACCACAAGATTATCCTGGTGATTCTGCACACATCCATAGGTGACATCATAGACATGGGCAGCCAGTTCATCACGGCTCTCCCCTTCTGTGATGAATGTGCGCAATTTTATATCCTTGATGGCAATTTTTTCTATTCTGAGTTTCTGATTTATAATTTCTCTTACTCTTTCATCGGTCAGTGCACCCCTATCGCGAGCCTTAAGTATTTTCTCAGTCTTCAAAACATTAAGATGATTCTCCAGACCTTCCACCATTCCGATAAATGCCACTTCCGCCGTGTTGGGTATAAAGGAAAAAACAGTGTGGTCGAGATCATTACCGATTTTTTCAAGAATCTCGGGCACTAACAATTTTCCGAGCATCTTTCTCTCCTGATAAATTTCGGCATCGCTTCCCCGGGAAAAATAAATTCTCTCAAAAGAGCACTTTTTATTCCCTTTATTAGCAAGCACATCGCTTACTTCTGTCTTACCTTCTGAATTTACGATAATAGCACATCCCGGTTCGAGTTCTTTCACATCTTTCCTGGCGATATTGAACACGGTCTGAAGCACAGGCCTTTCGGAAGCCACAACCACCACTTCATCATCCTGATAATAAAATGCAGGACGAATACCGTTGGCATCCCGTAGCGCAAACATATCACCCGAGCCGGTTGCTCCACAGATTACAAAGCCTCCGTCCCAAATCGGAGCGGCCGCTTTTAAAACTGTCTTAATATCTATTTCTTTTTCAATTTTTTCAGAGAGTTCAGGTTCCTTCACATTATCTCTGTAAAGTCTATATACCCTGTGATTTTCTCTGTCGAGCGCATAACCCAATTGCTCGAGGAGCATCACCGTATCGCTATATATACGCGGATGCTGCCCTTTTTCCACCACCTTGTTGTATATTTCCTCTACATTTGTCATGTTGAAGTTTCCACATAACAAAAGATTACGGGAGGGCCAGTTGTTTCTTCTCAGGAAAGGATGTACATAGCTCATTCCTGATTTTCCGGTGGTGCTATATCTTAGATGGCCTAAATAAATTTCACCGATGAAAGGAGCTTTTTGTTCCACCTCTTCAGCTGAAAGATGTTCTTTGCTGATTTTCTCAATATCGGGACTTATTTTATCAAATATTTCCCTTATAGCCTGAGTGCCTAAAGCTCTTTCACGAAACACATATTCATTACCGGGTTTAGCATGTAGTTTCACAACTCCGATGCCTGCACCTTCCTGCCCCCGGTTATGTTGCTTTTCCATAAGGAGGTAAAGCTTTTTGAGAGCCCAGGCATAGCTCCCATATTTTTCATTGTAATATTCGATCGGCTTTAAAAGCCTGATCATCGCGATTCCGCATTCATGTTTTAGCGGGTCCATTGGATATCCTTTCCGTTTGTTATGCAAAAATACATTATCCTACACAACCCTACAATTATAATAAATAAAAAAGTATAAATATTTGGCAGATAAGCATAATTTTAACGGTTTGTAAGATTGCGATTTTCATAGTATTTTTGCACCGGCCTGCCATCTTTTCCATGAATGAAAAAGTAAAGAAAATAGGATCCAATATCCTCAATAGCGACCAGCTTGTTTTCACATTTATAAGGTCGGCCGGAGTGGCTCAGGCCGCTTCCTGGATAGACTTAGGCACAGGTTTCGTATTGTTTGCATTCGCTCATTTTGCCCCTTGGATCTCCACGGCCATAGGTGCATTTGTGGGTGGAATTATCAATTGTGTTCTTAATTACAGGTTCACCTTTCATGCAAATAACTGTCCCTGGAAGGCGGTATTGGTTAAATATGCCATCGTCTGGATAGGGAGTCTGCTTCTGAATTCCTTAGGAACAGAATTCCTATATTACGGACTCTTACACTGGCCATGGCTTGAAAATATAGGATTTAAACCTGACGGATATTTTGCGGCAGCGCGTCTTACAGTTTCCGGTATAGTATCTTTAGGGTGGAATTTTGTTTTGCAAAAAAACTTTGTATATCAGAATAAAAAATTTGACAAATACGCAATCAGATTTGTAGATTTCATTACGGGTAAAAAAATTCATAAAAGAGAAGAACTTCACAATATTCCTGCTTCCACGCTTAATCCCGAGAGCAATACAAATATCTGATTTTTAGTCTATTATAATAAAAAATAAATTTTTATTAAAATTTTTTTCTTTTTGCGTGAACCATCTGATGGGTTGACGGGTTATAATTACGTGACAAGGATGTTCAGAACCGCCCAGCGAGAGCACACAGCAAGATCATCCGGATGCCTCAGAGCACGGACCTTACAGAGTGGATGCCAAGCACGGAGATGAAAGGATTTTCGCAGAGTTTCATCGAGAGCGCGTCGAGTTTGCCGGATGCCTAAGTGCACGGTCCCTCAGTAAGACGGATGCCAAGAAGGAGGATGTGGAGAGTAATTGTCTGAGTTATGAAAAGAGAAAATAGTTCCCCGGTCGGCTCAAGCGTAGTTGTAGCAGATAGCCGACCGGGTAAATTTTTAAAATTAAGTGCGTAATCCTCTAAAAGGTAAAATAAAGATATAACCTTTTCGTAACCTTGATGTTGCGGGGGCGGCAGGAGTGATCCCGTAGCTCCCGTTTCTTTATTCAGTAACCTGTAGATAACTTGTTTATTTCTTTAAAAAATAACATTAAATATTATCTATTCTTTTTATAAGATAAATTTTGTCTTGTCAGATTATTCTCTATCCATCTATTTTTTTCTTTATTCCAACTTTTTTCCTTTTTATTTTTCACATCAAATTCTTAAAGTTTTCTACTTCTCATCAGATAATTTTCTACCGTCTACATCATTTCTTTCTTAATAATTTATTAAATTTGCATTTATCTACAAGGTGTGTATAAAGTTTGTATATTATTGAAAATCAACAATAAATATTGTTCAATTATTGAATATAACCTTTAATTGAAATGCAATAAGTGATATTTCAAAATTTTTATCAAAAAACTTATTGAAGTTTTCTACATCATTTTATTTTGTTGTTTATTAAAGATTCATATAAATTCTTATTTATAATTTTTTAATAAAAGAAATGAAATCCCAAACCGGCGAGAAGAGTCAGGAATTTCTACGGCAAGAGATCAACCGTATGAAAAAGGAGAAAAATGCTCTCATTATGGCTCATTATTATCAGAGAGACGAGATTCAGGAGATAGCAGATTTCATAGGAGATTCTTTAGCACTGGCACGTCAGGCTGCAAAAACAGATGCAGATATAATAGTGATGTGCGGAGTGCATTTCATGGGTGAGACGGCCAAGATACTTTGTCCCGATAAAAAAGTATTGATACCGGATCCGCTCGCCGGTTGCTCATTGGCGGAAAGCTGTGACCCGGAAGAATTTAAAAAGTTTGTAGAGGAGCGCCCGGATCACACTGTTGTAAGTTATGTAAATACTTCAGCGGCTGTGAAAGCCCTGACAGATATAGTTGTCACTTCAGGAAACGCCCGTAAAATCGTTGAAAAGCTGCCGGAGGATGAAAAGATTATCTTTGGCCCTGACAGAAATCTGGGGGAATATATCAATAGCGTTACGGGTCGTAATATGGTTCTCTGGAAGGGGGCATGCCATGTACACGACCGTTTCTCCATTGAAAAGATTATAGAAATGAAAAAGGCCCATCCCGGAGCAAAGGTCTTGGTTCATCCCGAATGTAGACGTCCTCTTCAATTGATAGCGGATAAAGTGGGGTCTACGGGGGCTTTATTGGATTATGCTGAAACTGATGAGGCGAAAGAGTATATAGTAGTAACCGAGAGCGGTATTCTTTTTGAAATGAGAAAAAAATGTCCTCATAAAATCTTCCATGCTGCTCCGGCTGAAGATTCGGAATGTCAGTGTAATGAATGTGATTACATGAAACTCAATACTTTGGAAAAAGTGTATGAGTGTTTGAAAAATGAATCTCCTGAAATATCAGTAGAACCGGATATAGTAGCAAGAGCTCTTAAGCCAATAGTAAGGATGTTGCAAATGAGCGAATAAAAAGAGGTTTTAATGGACAGGAACAAGAAAAATATACTGGAACTTACCAATTGTTCGGTTAAAGGATATAGGGAAAAAGAAAAATTTCCAGTTGCAGTATTGCTGGATAATGTACGTTCCATGTATAATGTAGGCTCTGTGTTCCGTACATGCGACGCCTTTCTTTTGGAAAGGTTAATTCTTTGTGGCATTACCGGTACTCCTCCTCATGCAGAAATAAGCAAGACTGCTTTAGGAGCTGAGGAGAGCGTTAAATGGGATTATTGCTCCGATGCTTACTCGCAAGTGATGAAAATGAAAGAAGAAGGATGGCTGATTTGTGTGCTCGAACAAGCACATGGCAGCATCCCTCTTCAAAAATTTATACCCTCGTCAGATAAGCCTTATCTTTTAATAGCCGGCAATGAAGTGGAGGGTGTCGACCAGAAAATTGTAGATATGGCCGATGTTATTTTAGAAATACCTCAACATGGTGTGAAACATTCTCTGAATGTTTCTGTAAGTGTAGGTATCGCTCTTTGGCAACTATTATCCTTCAGACTGTAAGAATCTCTTTTTCTTTAGCAGCAAACACTTCATCGATTTTTTTCATGTATTTGTCGTGAAGTTTCTGCACTTCATTCTCACCGTCTTTTTCAACATCCTCGCTCATTCCTTTTTTCACTTCCTTCTTAAGGCCTTCAATAGCTTCCCGGCGAGCATTACGGATAGAAACTTTTGCGTTTTCTGCTTCAGCTTTACTTTGTTTTACAAGATTTTTACGTCTTTCTTCAGTGAGTGGTGGAATGGAAAGGCGTATCACCTCGCCATTGTTTTCAGGAGTGATGCCGAGATCTGAATTGATTATAGCCTTTTCAATTTCCTTAAACATACTTTTTTCCCATGGTGTAATTGCAATGGTGCGTGCATCGGGCACGGAGATATTTGCAACATTAGATATGGGAGACATTGATCCGTAATAATCCACACGGATATTGTCGAGCAAACGAGGGGATGCTTTTCCGGCACGGATATGAGCCAAGGAATCATCTAAGTATTCCACTGCCATTTCCATACTCTCTTGGGCATTGTCAAGATAATCTTTTACTTCCATATGTATAGATTTTAGTTAATATACCAATGTTCCGATATTTTCGCCGTTCAGCATTTTTTCCAGGTTTCCTTCCTTATCCATATTGAAAACATAAATGGGCATATTGTTTTCTTTACAAAGGGCTGTGGCTGTTATATCCATCACTTTCAGATTTTTAGCAATCATTTCATCATAGGTGATCTTATCATATTTCTTAGCCTCCGGGTCTTTTTCGGGATCGGCAGTATATACTCCGTCTACCCTGGTTCCCTTTAGCATCACATCTGCTTCAATCTCTATGGCTCTAAGGGCCGAACCTGTATCAGTGGTGAAATAGGGGCTTCCGGTGCCGCAACTCATGATAGCTACCGTACCATCTTTCAAAGCCTTAATTGCTTCCCATTTTGAATAAGGATAGCCTACCGGAAACATCGGGATAGCTGTAAATACTTTAGATGGAAGGCCTATAGCTTCAAAAGCTGAATTCAAGGCAAGGGAATTTATCACAGTAGCCATCATTCCCATCTGGTCGCCTTTAACGCGGTCGAATCCTTTTGCTGCTCCCGAAAGGCCTCTGAAAATATTTCCGCCACCGACCACTATACCTACCTGAATACCTTTTTCCACCACATTCCTTATCTGGGCGGCATAAGAATTAAGACGCACGGGATCAATTCCGTAACCCTGGTTTCCCATAAGGGATTCTCCGGATAGCTTCAAAAGGATTCTATTGTATTTCATTTAATATGTTTTTATGGTATTGTAAAGTTTTAACCCTATGTTTTCTACCATAGGAATGTCGTTCAAATTTAGTAAAAAAATTATTATTTTTGCGTATGGTGTCTTTCATGCGTTTTATTTTTTTATGCTGCCTGTGCTTATTGGCTGCATGTGGTAAAAATCAGTTTACTTTGGAATTTAAACTGGAGTCTGATATAACAGAAAATTACAATGTAACTTTTTATGACACAGATAAAGACAGGGGAGGGGTGACGGTGCAGGCCGTAGCTTCGGTAAGAGAAGGTGTGTGTATGCTTGACGGAGTCACCAAGTTGCCAACTTTGGTTTATATTACTCCCCGTAAAAAAACTTACCCTTTAGTAATTTATGCGGAAAAGGGAAGTAGAATTGAAATTTCAGGAACAGGAAACTATCCCTTGGAATGGCAGGTTAAGGGAAATAAGATAAATGAAGAAATTTCAAATTGGAGAGAGAAAAATCTTGATTTTCTTCTTAACAACCAGACAGACAGTATCAATAACAGGGTAGAGGAGTATGTGAGGCAGAATCCGGAAAATCCTGTAGCCGCTATTCTTCTTGGAGTATATTTTGATAGAACAGATTATGAAAATGAATATTTGAAATTGAGATATGAATTGAAAGGGGAGGCGCGTAGTAGTTATTGGAAAGAATTGCTTGGCCGCTCAGATCTGTTTGAACAAGATAATTATTTACCTGCCAGACTTGAAAGTGTGATAATGAGATCCATAAACCGAGGTGTGGATACTTTTTCTTTGAATAATAATCCGGGTATTGTTTTTTTCTGGCAGACAGGTTATGCTCAAAGAAACAATATGATTGATTCGATAAAGGCAATATCTAAAGAATTTCCTGATAGCATAACCCACATAGCAGACATTTGTCTTGATATTGATTCTGTAGGTTGGAGAAATGCCATGAAAAAAGATTCCTTGGAAAACATTAAAAGATTTTGGGCTCCATCAGGATTGAATGATCCCACAGTGAGAAAATTCCGGGTAAAAAGAATCCCTTATGTTATAGTTTTTGGAAAAGAGGGGCAACAGGAATACCGTGGTGATGAACTTTCTGAAGCATTGGAAAAATACAGGATGCTGATGAATGAAAAAGATAGTCTCTCCGAAAAAAATAAGAAATAATGCTAACTAAAATATATTCAGCATCTATTCAAGGAATTGATGCCTTTCCGGTGACCATAGAGACTTTCGGCGATCGTGGGGCTCTCTTTTCAATAGTCGGTATGCCTGACACTGCAGTGAAAGAAAGTCAGCAAAGAATGGTTTCTGCAATAACACAAAGCGGCATTAATTTTCCACACAGGAGAACCATAATAAATCTTGCTCCGGCAGATGTGAAGAAAGAGGGAGCATCGTTCGACCTACCAATGGCACTTGGAGTGCTGAGTGCGCATGAATATTTTCCCGCCGACAAATTGGGTGATTATATGATAATGGGGGAATTATCATTGGATGGTTCTGTATTACCGGTGAGGGGAGTGTTACCCATGGCTATAAAAGCAAGGGAGTTGGGTTTTAAACGCCTGATAGTGCCGGAAGAAAATGTCACTGAAGCTGCAGTGGTAAATAAGGTAGAGGTGTTTGGAGTGAAAAATCTTCGTGAAGCCATAGATTTATTGTCAGATAAATCTGATTTGAAACCTACCGAAATAGATACCCGTGGCATATTTGCCTCGCAGGCTTCGGTGTTTGATATGGATTTTTCAGAAGTTAAAGGTCAGGAAAGTGTTAAAAGAGCGTTTGAAGTGGCCTGTGCAGGAGGACATAACATTCTTATGATCGGGCCTCCCGGGGCCGGGAAGTCTATGATGGCCAAGAGGCTGCCCACTATCCTGCCTCCTTTGAGTCTGGGAGAGGCCCTGGAAACAACAAAAATTCATTCGGTAGCCGGAAAACTCAATAGGGGAGCAATGTTGATGACAAAACGTCCTTTCCGAACACCTCACCATACTGTATCTCCGGTGGCGATGGTAGGAGGGGGCTCTAATCCTATGCCGGGAGAAATTTCTTTAGCTCATAACGGCGTGCTTTTTCTTGATGAATTTCCTGAATTTCCACGACAGGTTTTGGAAGTTCTGCGACAACCGATTGAAGACCGAACCATAACTGTGGCAAGAGCCAAATATACAGTAAATTATCCGGCCTCCTTTATGTTGGTAGCATCCATGAATCCGTGTCCTTGCGGATATTATGGTCATCCTAAGAAGAAATGTACCTGCCTTCCCGGTCAGGTAAACAAATATATGAATAAGATATCAGGACCTTTATTAGACCGGATTGATTTGCAGATAGAGATACAGCCTGTGGAATTCGATGCGATCGCGAATACTGTTCCGGCAGAAAGCAGCGATTCAATAAGGGACAGGGTAATGAAGGCGAGATCTATACAGCAGGAAAGATTCAAAGGGGAAAAAGGAATCTATAATAACGCGCAGATGAATACGCGATTGCTCAGAAAATATGCGTGGCCTGATGCAGCCGGTTTGGTAAAACTGAAGGAAAGGATGGAGAAATTAAACATGAGTGCACGTGCATTCGACCGGATACTTCGTGTGGCCCGCACTATAGCAGATCTGGAAAATACCGCTACTTTGCCTTCCATAGATTCTCCGGAATATTCTGAAGCTGTCATAAAAGCGGTTTATTCTCCTGTTTTGAGTCATCATATAGCCGAGGCGATAAACTATCGTAATCTTGACCGATCCGACTACGGCAATACCTTCTGAAAAAATTAAACAAACTTCAATTTGAAATGAGTGAGGAAGAATATAAGTCGATAATAGATATCATGCGGCAATACAAAGATGCCGAGGATAAACCACAGATTGGGATTTTTTGGTATTCTCCGGAAAAGGAAGAACTAGTTGATGTATATCTTCAGGATTTTGATTCAGTTGACCTTCATTCAAATGGAAAGCGTATTTCTACAAAAATCCATCAGAAAGTTTGGGAAAAGAATTATAATAAAGCAAGAGACAAAGGAGATAGAGAGAAACTCGCCTATTATGAACAAGATTATGCATGGATACCACGCGGTAGAGTTAATTTCAACCAAAATACGGGAAAGTTCGAAGTAATGACGGGTGATTGGTTTGACAATTACCCTAATTTAAAAGAAGAGATAATAATAGAATTCCAGCTTCCTGCTGATAAAACTATTTTTCTAAAAGGAGAGCACTGGCAACTCGGCCACGGCTGGAGTGAAGATCTCTATAAATAAGAATTTTCTATGAATAGCGGGCTAACATCTCCGTTGTAATACGTTTCATGTTGTTTCTAACCCACACAGGAGAAATAACTTCGGCATCTTCCCCCATTCCTAAAATAGCTCTATGAAATTCATATTCCGGTCTTAGCTTTAATGAATAATCGGAATAATCTTTGCCACAAAAAATAATTTTTTGACTTTTATGAAGAGGTAAAGATTCCAAATAGGCTCTTTGACGACCATAAATCCTTATGATCACCTCTTCGCAGTCAAACTCATCATCAAGATTAATACCCACTATCTCATCAAAAAGTTTCCTTATATTAACTTTTTTATTCCTCTTAAAACAATCATTGTTTTTTTGAATATCAAGGATTCTATCTAATGCAAGAATAATGGTTTCAGATTTTCCTTCAGTAAATCCTATTGCATACCATCTTTGCGTGGATTGTTTGAGTCCATAAGTATGAAACTTATAATTTTTAATATCAGTGGAGTTATAATCACAATATTGGATATCTAAAATATTTTGGTAGATTAAAGCATGGATAAAAGAGGAAAGAAATTCCATTCCTCCGGGAGTATTTTCAAAGATGATATGAGCCAGTTTTTCAATATTATTTCGAAGGGAAAGATCCAAATTCAGGCTGTAAAGTATTTTTTTTGTAAAAGTTGTTTTTACGTCAGAATTTTCATAATCAATGAAATAGGTGTTATCACAACGGTCGCATTTTATTTCTATTCCAAATAGATTGAAGATATCCATTTTGTGTCGATGAAAAGTTCTCTTAGGAATATCTGATGCGGGTTCATCAAAAAGATAGGCATCTTTATTCCATTTTAAATTAATATCTTTTAAGGATATTTTACCTGCTCTTTGGATTGTTTCAATCAGCCAAATATATCTACGAGTCAATATTGATAAATTCCCCATTTCAATTCTAATTAAAATTTCTACAAATATAAATAAACTTGTGCCTGATTTTGGCACAAGTGGATTCTAATTTAGCGAAAAGTTACCTCACAGTGGCGAATTCAGGCAAAATTATTATATTTGCAAATGAATGAGGGAGCGAGAGCCTTTATGGCTCGCTTTTGACAGAGGTCAGGAGAGACAGCCCTTGTTTCGCCAAAGGCATCTTGCCAGTTAGTTCAGTTTATCTAAATCGCCAATTTAAATATAACGGGAGAACCAGCTGCGAAGAAAAGCACTTTCGGATGTTATGAATAAGGTTTCAAGAATTAGAAATCTCTTCATATCACACCGACGTGGGGTGGCTTTTTCTTCAAGTCTTTCCCGGAAGGTGTTTGGCGATACCCGATAACAAAGACGTGAAGCAAGAAAAGCCTCGCGTCTTTGGCGTTTTTA
>JAFLTS010000007.1 GCA_022509185.1 Muribaculaceae bacterium
TAAAATAATATCTATTTCAAAAGTTTACAATTTGAATTTTTATAATAATTATTTTATTTTAACTATAACACCTTTTTACAATTACTTACTCATATATATTAAAATTAATTTAACTTTACATTAGAAGATAATAAATTATATTATGTAATTTATGCATACATATTATTTAACTGTTTGATAATTAATTATTATTCTACATTATGTTGTTTAAAACAAAAAAATTTATCATGATTCAGTAAAAGCAGTATAATTTAAGATTTAATTAAATTAAATAATTATAATCTTTCATCTTTCAACTATAATATTTTATTAATAAATTTAAATTAATCTTTTTTGAAATAATTTAATGAAAACTTTAAAAATAAGATTTGAAGATATAGATAATAAAAATCCATTTTTGAAAAAACAACCTGAATATTTTATAAATATTTTGAAACAAAAATATAATGTTATAGTATTAAAAGATAATATTTCTCAACCAGATGTTCTATTTTTTTCTTGTTGGGGGAGCAAGAATAATGTAAAATGGACTAATTGCTTGAGAATATATTTTACTGCCGAAAGAGATATTCCTAATTTTAATATATGTGATTATGCAATTGGCTTAGTAAACATTGGAGAATCTGAAAGATTTTTACATTTCCCCTTTTATGTTTTTTATAATAATTTAATGAGTAAGTATGAACAATTAGAACTAATAACAGATCCTAATAAATTACTTAATAGAAGTTTTTGTAGTGCAGTAATTACTGATTCTTATAGAAATCCCATCTTTTTTGAATTCTTCCATAAATTAAACGAATACAAAACTATAGATTGTGGTGGAAAATGGAATAATAATGTAGGAGGAGCAATTTCTGATAAACTAGATTTCATAAAAAATTATAAATTTAATATAGCCTTTGAAAATACAAAAGTTGATGGTTATGTGACAGAAAAAATCATAGAACCTCTTGTAGCTCAAACTATACCTATTTATTGGGGAAGTAACTCTGTAAAAAATGAATTTGGAGAAGGTTCTTATATTAATGTTTCAGATTTTAAATCATTGGACGACGCTGTTAACTTTGTAATTAAATTAGATTTAGATAATTCCTTATATTTACAAACCTTAACAAAAAGAGCTTCTTTACCATTATCTTATGAACAATGGAATGATAAAATTTTAAATTTTCTTGTTAACGCTATTGAAAATAAACAAAAATTTTTTGATCCCCGGTGTAATAGAAATTTTGAAGAGATAAAAATTTACCATATTATACATACAAGTTTACCTGGAAAAGCTTATAGATTTACAAAAAAATTAAAATATAAATTATTTGATTACTTAAAAAAATGATAAGTATCATTATACCTGTATATAATATTGCAGCTTATCTTAAAAAATGTTTAAATAGTATTCGTAATCAGACTATTACCAATTTTGAAGTAATTCTTGTTAATGATGGTAGTACGGATGGTTCGGATATTATTTGTGAAGAATATAAAAATTATGATTTTAGATTTAAAGTTATACATCAACCTAACTTGGGAGTTTCTGAAGCCAGAAATACTGGAATTAAAAATATAAGCCTTTCAAGTAAATATGTTACATTTATAGATGGTGACGATTATATACATCCTTATTATCTTGAATATCTTTACAAAGCAATCAAAGAAGATAACTATGAATTAGCCTTATGTTTGTTTGAGCGTAGGATTTTAAATGATGCAGATTCCACTTTTTCTCCAATTTTTTATAAAACAGTAGAAATTTCTAGAGATTATTTATTTTCAGGAATTTTTACTAAATTAAAAAAGGATCAATTTATTGAAGGTCTTCCAGACTCTGTGGTATGGGGAAGACTTTATCGTAAAGATATTGTAACAAGCAATTTATTTAAATCAATTTTATCTGAAGATATAGAATTTAATAGCAGAATATTAATAAATATTAAAAGGGTTATTTTAGTTAATGAAAAATTATATTTTAGTGTCCCAAGAAAAGGTAGTCTTTCAAATAATCCAAAAAGCTCAGTTTATTACGATTATAGTTTCTGGACTGACACCTTTTATTTAAGCCTTGAAAACATACCAAAATATTTAATTAAATATCGTGCATATGCATTAATAGGGTTATTTAAAGCCATTTTATCTTCTAAATTTGATTTTTCAGGAAGTCAATCTGTCAGGGTTTCTAAATTTAACATGATTTATAAACAGTATTTAAAAGAATGGATTAATAACCAATTCATACCAAGTAAAATTAAATGGGGAATTTTACTCATGTATAAGATTCCCATTATATATAAAATATATCGTAATTTAAAAGCGATTTAACTCTAGTAAAATCCTCCATTTCAATTTTATCAAGAATTAGTTAAGAATGAAGATCGTTTATTGCCTTGATAATATTCATCAAATAGGTGGAATCGAAAATGTTATAAGAGAAAAGGCTAACTACTTGTCTAATCTAAAAGAGATGGATATATATATAATAGTAACAGATTATAATCTTATTCATCAGATTGATTTAGATAAAAAAGTAAAATTTTTCTCTCTTGACATAAATTATTCTCACTCTGATTGGAAATCACTTTTACATTTTTTATATAGTTTAACCATAAAAAGAATTAAACACTTTTTTAGATTAAGTAAATTATGTAAAAGAATTAATCCTGATATTATAATTTCTACTGGTTTAAGTGAAAAATTTCTTCTACCTTTTATAAAAGGGAACCACAAACTTATTAGAGAATATCATTTTAGTAAGAATTATCGTAAATTAGCTTATGGGGAAAGAAATTTTTTTTATAAATTAATAGTTTTTTTAGCAGAGTCTTTAGATAATAATATCTTTATAAAAAAATATGATAGAATTGTAACCTTAACTCTAGAAGATAAAGACACTAATTGGAAAGGTTTTTCAAACGTTCAGGTCATAAATAACCCAATCAGAAAACTTCAAGAAAAGCAAGCACCACTAATTAATAAAAAAATTATTGCTGTTGGACGACTTGTTGAACAAAAGAACTTTTCTTCTCTTATTAATTCTTTTGCTATAGTAAAAAAAAAATTTCCTGATTGGTCTTTAAATATTTACGGTGATGGTTATTTAAAAAGTATTCTTCAAAAGCAAATCATTGACTTAGACTTAACAAAGAATGTTTTTTTAAAAGGAAATTCTATAAATATAAGCGAGGAAATGCTGGATTCATCTTTATTGGTTTTGAGTTCAAAATATGAAGGTATGCCTTTGGTTATTCTTGAAGCTATGGCCTGTGGATTACCCGTCATTTCCTATGACTGTCCTTGTGGGCCCAAAGATTTAATAAAAAATGATGAAAATGGTTATTTAGTTCCTTTAAATGATGAAAACCAATTAGCACAAAAAATATGTTTATTAATTGAAAACCAGGAGTTAAGAAATAAAATGGGATCTGAATCATTAAAGCTTTCGGAAAGGTATAGTTTTCCGAACGTAATGTCTCAATGGGTTCAACTCTTTGAATCTTTATTGAATTAAAAGTTCAAACTCTTTCTTCAAGTTTTCCCGTAAATTATTTAATACTGGAATATTAATAACATCTAAAATGTTTTCAAACATTAATATTAACTCTCATGTAAGATTAAAAATCATTTTTTAGACTTAATTATTATTAATTAAAATATTTTGTAGATTTTATATGAAGAGAGGAAATTCTTCAAAGTATTTTTAGGAAAATTTTTAATGGATTTAAAATGACCTGATATTTTAATTATCCATATGCTTTTACTTAATGAGTGAATACTATCTAATTATTCACTTTCAAAGGATTTTAAAGAAAAATGAATCAAAATAAAATTGAAATTTCTATCATTATCCCTTTTTATAATGCCTCCAGATATTTAAATCAATGTATAACATCAATTATCAACCAATCCTTTAAAAATATAGAGATATTATTAATCAATGATGGATCAACAGACAATAGTCAACTGATTTGTGAAAAGTTTGCAAATCAAGATTGCCGTATTAAAATTACAAATAAAATAATCAATGAGGGATCAGAAACTGCAAGATTTTCAGGATTAAAAATAGCAAAAGGAAATTACATATTTTTTATTGACGGAGATGATTGGCTTGATAATCTTTACATATTAGAAAAACTATATCTAGCAGCAGAAGAATTAAATACGGATTATGTAGAAATTGGAATGCAACGAGTATTAGATAGTCATAAAATAATAAAGAACAAATTTTTATCAACTTCTCCCGTGGTAATTTCCAATCCTCAGTTATTTGAAGACTATTTTATTTCATTTTTTGGTTTTAATAAATTATCTGTTAGTGTTTGTGGCAAACTATATAGAAAATCTTCCATTGAAAAGGCTAATATCCAACCTTTAGGGATTGCAATGGGAGAGGATCTTGGTTTTAATCTTCAGTTATTTCCCCATTTGAATAATATCCTGCTTTTTAATCAACCAGGTTATAATTATAGAATAGGGGGTTTAACTTCTAGATATAATCCACATTTCC
The DNA here is from genome assembly GCA_022509185.1 of Muribaculaceae bacterium. Taxonomy (GTDB): domain Bacteria; phylum Bacteroidota; class Bacteroidia; order Bacteroidales; family Muribaculaceae; genus Lepagella. Next base: position 4,502 of record JAFLTS010000007.1, read on the forward strand.
TAAAGGATATGAAAAGATTGTTTTATTTCAAGGAAGAAATGATTAAAAAATATGATTACAAGAAGGCCATCCCTTTTACCCGTTATGAATTAAAAAATGTTTTGAAATCTGAGATTTGTCAAAAAATAATTTATAAAAAAGGATCAAAAAAGGACATTATTCGTATGATATCCAATGAAATTGAAGATCCCATTTACAAACATTTATATGAAATTAATTCATCAGAAAATTTTTGGATCAATCCTTTTGTTATAGCATTCAAAAATAAAGATGCTAAGCAATTGCTTGAAATATGTAATAAAGAAGTCATTAGGAAGGCTCCAATAAGATTTTTAAAGAATGTGGCTTTCAAAATTCTTAACACTTGATTATTTCTTAAACTTAAAACACAAATTTGACTTTTCCATCAATTAAAATCTAATTGCTTTCATATTCCGTTGCGATACGAACATTAGCTACTTCTTCTTACCTTAAAGAAGAATTGGAGGCTCTATGTAATCAATATATTTCTCCTCAAAAAATAATCGTTTATTTACCGGAAGATACTTTATCTCCTGATTTCAAAATAGCCGACGAGCAATACATTCATGTCAAAAAAGGTATGATGCATCAAAGGCTACTACCCTATTCCGATATTTCATCTGATTGTATTTTAATGCTCGACGATGATGTAGATCTTCAGTCTGATAGTGTGGAGAAGCTTTTGAAAGCTATGGAAGATAATAATGCCGACCTTGTAGCAGCCGACACTTTCCAAAACCATAATTTAACCTTTGCCTCAAAAATCAAAGCAGTAATTACCAATCTCGTTTTCCCCCATTTTTCCAAAAAGTGGGCTTTCAAAATTCATAAGAACGGTTCTTTTTCTTATATTAATAAGCCCTCAGAAAATTACTATCCATCACAAAGTTGTGCAGGAAATGCCATGCTTTGGAAAACAGATTCCTACAGAAAACTTAATATGCAGGATGAATTATGGCTGGATTTTTTACCCTTTGCATTCCAAGATGATATGCTCGAAAGTTATAAGGTTTATAAAAATGGATTGAAATTAGGTGTGGTTTTCAATTCCGGCATCCAACATCTTGACAGTAAATCGGCAAGTGAAAGTTTCAAAAAAAGTACGGATTATATTAAAAACCGCACCATCGCTCAATTAGCAATATGGTGGAGAACATGTTACAATCCGGGTAATTCCGGTTTCCTTTCTCGTTTGTTTGCTGCCTCCGCCTTCTCCTTTAAGATGACATGGCTATTTTTTGTCCTTCTCTCATATTCTATTGTCAAGCTTGATTTTTCCTATTGTTCCAATTTCTTGAAAGGCCTATCCGATGGTTGGAAATTCGTACATTCCAAGTCATTCCGCTCGCTCCCTCCTTATGTCGTCAAATAAACTCCTCACCGTATTCACTCCTACTTACAACAGAGCTCACACTTTGACAAGACTTTACAATAGTCTTTGTCGTCAGTCGTGCAAAGATTTTGAGTGGCTTGTAATCGATGACGGATCCACCGATTCTACGACTGAACTAATTGCATCTTTTATTTCTGAAAATAAAATCCCCGTAAGATATATCAAAAAGGAAAACGGTGGACTTCATACCGGCTATAATACAGCTTATGCAAATATTTCCACCGAACTTAACGTATGTATCGACAGTGATGACTTCATGCCGGAGGATGCCGTGGAAATCATCAGAAATACCTGGTCAAAACGCTCTTCTGATAACTATGCAGGAATAACAGGTTTGGACTATTATACCGATTCTAACAAACCCATAGGCGGTTTTTTTCCTGAAAATTTAAAGGAAGCTTATCTTCTAGACTTATATATCAAGGGTATTCATCGGGGTGACAGCAAACAAGTGATGAGAACAGATATCATGAAAGACCTACCTCCTATGATAGGATATTCTGAAGAAAAGAATTTTAATCCCATTTATCTGATCCTCCAGGCATGCGACAATCTCCCGGTGATCTTAATCAACCACAATCTTTGTTATGTAGAATATCAGCCTTACGACAGTATGTCGAGATCTATATGGAGGCAATATTTCAATAGCCCAAAAAGTTTTGCCAAACTACGTGCTTTGGAGATGGGCCTCAAACGCTCCAATTTCCTTAACAACCTGCGCCTCTCGGTTCACTATGACGCAGTCTGTTTCCTTTCTAAGGAAAAGAGTTGGCTATTAAATACCCCAAAACCATTTCTTGCCTTGATGATGGCCCCTGCAGGATGGATTCTCTCTTTAATAATAAAGATAAAAGCTAAATACTAAATGAGGATTTTATTCGTAATTACATCCCTTCGTCTCGGAGGAGCCGAACGCATGATAGCCGAAATGTCTCCGTTAATCATTAAGGCAGGCCATCAAGTAGATATTTTCTTGTTTGACAGGACATTCACTCCTCTACTCGATTCTCTTGAAACAACCGGTGTCAGCATTTTAGATGCCCCAAAAGGTGTTTTTCAAATGTGGAACCCTCTTCATATCTTCCGATTAAGGAATTTAATCAAAAAAGGGAATTATGACATTATCCATACACATAATTCTCCGTCTCAGATTTTAACTGCCCTGGCAAGCAAGTCTCATTCTCCTTTTTTAATCACAACCGAACATAATACTACCAATAAGCGGAGGAAATATTTTTTTCTCAAATGGATAGACCCTTTTATTTATAAATCCTATGATCATATTGTATGTGTAAGCAAACAGACCCGTGAAAATCTTATTAATGATGTTCATATAAATCCCCATAAAGTATCTGTAATTACAAATGGCATAGACATTTCAAAGTTTTCACCTGATGCAGTTCCCAAGTTGTCAAAACCTGTGCCTCAAATTAAACCTGATGATAAAATAATTCTGATGGCTGCTTCCTTCCGCAAACAAAAAGATCAGGCCACTTTGATTAGAGCATTAAAGTATTTGCCCTCCAATTACAGATTATGGTTAGCAGGTGGATGGACGGGAAAGAAGAAATGTGAAAAGTTAGTTAATTTATTAGGATTAAATAATCGAATTGATTTTTTAGGTGAAAGAAATGACATGCCTTTTATTATAGGGTTATCTGACATTGTAGTCCTTTCATCTTTTTATGAAGGTTTTGGATTATCAATCATAGAGGGAATGGCTATGGGAAAACCTTGTATAGCCAGTGATGTAGCCGGGTTAAGGGATATTGTTAGGGGAGCTGGTTTACTATTTCCTCAAGGAGATGAAAAGAGTTTAGCAGAAATAATAAAACAATGTATTGAAAATCCAACCTTATCTTCAAAAATATCAGACAAATGCAAACAAAGAGCTTCTCAATACGATATTAAAAACACCGTGAACAAGCATCTATCACTATATTCCCGCCTTTGCCGTTAACCGTTTTTTTAATATATTTGCATAAGATCCATGTGTTATCAATGAAAAAAATCCTATCCGTATTCATATATTCAATTATTAGCCTGATTGTCTTTAATTTCCCTATAATAACATCAGCAAAGATACCTCCAAAGCCTCTTTGGGTTATGAAGGGAGTGAAGGATCTCAATAAACACCGAATCTCTAAAGACTATGAATTTGTAGCTTTTCATCATGAACTGACAGATAAAAGTATTATACCTGATGATAATTTGGCTCTTTTAAGACTCAATATGGCAAGCCATTTCAATATAAATCCTGATCTTATTTCAATCGATAGTATTCCTGATCCTGAGCTTAACAGAGCCACTTACTCGGTTTCTTTTCCGGCCAATGATGATGAAATTACCAGGTTTTATGTACAACAAGTTGATTCTTATAATCGGTATGACAATAACGTAGATGGCTCGTTTGATTACATACTTGACCAGTTATATGCAATTTCTGAAAAGGACAAGACTCCCTCTTTCGATAATTTTGAAGTAACACGAAAATACAACGGCCTTCCGGTTGCAATGTCTCTAATTCCGGGTCTCGGTCAGATTTATAAAGGGCAGTCAGCAAAGGGTTATTCTATCCTGGGCACAGAAGTATTTTTTTGTGCAGCGATTGCCTATGGAGAAATTAACCGGGATTATTATATGAAAAAGGCGAGAGAGAATCAGGAATTTTATGGCAGCTGGAAAAGAAAGGCCGATACTTTCCGAACGGTACGTAATATCGGTATTGTTTTCGCTTCAGCAACCTACCTTTATAATATCTTTGACGCTGCTTTTGCAAAAGGGGCTCCTCATGTTAAAATTTCTCGTAAAAATCAATATCCCGCAGATCTGGTGATTGCTCCTCATGCTTCACCATGGCACTTCGGTGCTTCTCTGGCTTTAACTTTCTGAAATGCATAAAATCATCAGGACATCCACAGTGCCTATTTCTTTAGGAATCTTTTGTAAGGGACAGTTAGCTTCTCTTGCGCAAGATTATGAAATAGTTGCTCTTTCCTCTCCAGGTGATGAACTTGAAAAAATTAACCGAAATGAGGAAGTCAGAACAATCGGGATTTTTATGAGCAGGATCATTTCTCCTTTTACCGATCTTCTCTCTCTGATCAAGCTTATAAAAGTATTTTGGAAGGAGAAACCAAGGATGGTTCATTCGATGACACCGAAAGCCGGTATTCTCTCTATGATCGCTGCTAAAATAACCGGAGTGCCTGTCAGGCTTCATTCTTTTACGGGACTCCTTTTCCCGACTGCACAGGGTATGAAGAAACAACTCTTTGCAACTTGCGACAAACTGATATGCCGATGTGCCACAAATATTGTAGCTGAAGGTCAGGGTGTAAAAAACGACCTTATCCGAAATAAGATCACTGACAAGGAAATTCGTGTTTTAGGATACGGAAATATAAGGGGTATTAATCTGGATTACTATAAGCCTTCTCCTCAGGTAATGGAGAATGCATCTGAGATAAGAAAAGAAATGGGAGAAAGCCGGAATAATTTTGTTTTCCTTTATGTAGGAAGAATCGTGGCTGACAAAGGTATTGACAATCTCGTAAAAGCTTTCCATAACCTGACAGCCGAAAATCCTGACTTACGTCTCCTTCTTGTGGGAGAATACGAAGAAACTGATCCTATTCAACCCGAAACTCTTGAATATATCGAATCATCACCCCTGATTACTAAAACCGGATGGGTGGAAGATACACGACCATATTATGCAGCCTCAGATATTCTTGTTTTTCCAAGCCGACGTGAAGGTTTCCCAAATGTGGTGATCGAAGCCGGTGCAATGGGCCTCGCTTCTATTGTAACGGATATAAATGGAAGCAATGAGATTATCTCTGACAGTGTCAACGGAAGGATAATCCCCAGGGATGATCTTGAGACCCTAACTAAGGAAATGAAGAATCTCTCCCAAAATCTACAGTTAGTCTCATTCATGTCTAAAGATGCCCGAAGGCTTATATCCGATCGTTATGAGCAGTCTTATGTCTTGGGTAAACTAAAGGAATATTATAAAGAGATTCTCAATTGATTTCCCTACTAATTAAAATAAAACATCAGATGCCGGCCATATGGCACTTAGCCGAAAAAGTTAACAGCTTTCTTGGTGGAGTGAGATATAAGCAACTGAAGGGAAAGTCTGCTGAGGTACTTCAAAATAAATTTCTTGAAGGTTTCTCTTTTTCAGTGGTACAACCTCAGGATATTCCGGCAATTATTGAAATGTATACCGGTCAAAATCCCGAGTATATAAAGAATTTTAATCCTCATCCTTTTAACAGTAAGACTTTGAAGGAAATGTCTGGGAATAATGCCTACAGCCTTATGAAAGTAACTGAGGAGGCATCAGGTGAGCTGGCCGGATATTTCTTTATTAGAAGTTTCTTTGTAGGAAAAGCTTTCCATGGATTGATAACTGCCGAGAAATTCGCTAACAGAGGTATCGGTTCTGCAATGTGGAAAATATCGATGGAAATCTGTCATAGTGTTGGCCTGCGAATGTTTGCCACAATGTCAAGGGATAATAAAGCTTCCTATAAATCTGCAAGAAACGGCACGGATGTTAATATTGTCGATCATCTTGAAAATAATTTCATATTAATAGAATGTCAAAAACTTCAGAACTGATTAAATGGACTTTCGACCGTTCTGTGTCCATTTTTGGGCTTTTGGCATTATCTCCGGTCTTGCTGACCATCTTCTTGGCTATAAAGGGGGCTGATCCCTCACAGTCTGCTTTTTTCAGGCAATTGAGAATCGGACAGAATGCAAGGCCTTTTTTTATCCTTAAATTTCGAAGCATGAAAAAAGATTCCGGAGGAAGTTATATTACACTGGCAGGAGATCAACGCCTCACCCGCATTGGGAAGTTTCTGAAAAAATACAAACTTGACGAGCTTCCGCAACTTTGGAATGTGGCAAAAGGAGAAATGAGCTTTGTGGGGCCGCGGCCCGATGTTCCCGGATATGCCGATCTCCTTGAAGGAAATGACAGAAAGATACTGGAATTAAAGCCCGGAATTACAGGACCTGCTACACTGAAATATAGAAATGAAATGGAACTACTTGCCTTACAGGCTGACCCCCTTGAATACAATGACAATGTGATATGGCCCGATAAAATCAGGATTAATAAAATCTATGCAGACAATCATTCTTTTATAGGTGACCTTAAGATAATATTGCAGACTTTTCATATCCTAAATTCACCTAAAGATTTCTGAAATGCCTTTATAATCTACCTTTCAGGACCATTTTGAAGAATCCCTTGTGATTTTTTTATTAACTTTACATTTTATTTCAGCTGAATCCATGAAGATAAATAAATATATAGCCTTAATATTTATTTTTGTCTTTTCTTTTATTATTCCATCAGTTTTTGCTCAATCCTCAGAAGAAACAGGAATAGTCTATGTAAAACCGGATTATAAGGTAGTCTCTATAGACACTGTTTCAACATCGGCTCCAACAGAGATTATAATTAAGCGAGACTCTATTTATGATCCTCTGAGAGTAGTTACCAATAAATTCGGTAAGAACTGGTTTGCATTTGCTACAGCCGGAGTTCATACTTTCCGTGGCGATTTCTCTAATCTCGGATCATTCTCCGGAACCCTCTCTCCTGAATTTAGTCTTGGCGTGGGCAAATGGTTCACTCCCGGGGTAGCACTCAAACTGGAAGTGATGAAATCTGAAACCAGAGGTTATTCGTCTGAGGAACATCCACATTATGCTTATGGCGACCTAATGCATTCCAAGGATGGCAGGGGATACTATAAAATGAAGACAGGATGGTGGGATTTCAGCGCCGGCGCAATCTTAAATATTACACGACTTATTTATGGATATGAAGGTTTCGGAAGTAATCGATTAATGAACCAATTCCTTGTTTCAGCCGGGTTAGGTGTTGTCCATCACACTGGATACAGACATTCTTATGGGTCGGATAATGAACTGAGCGCCCATCTTGAACTCCAATACAGCCGCTTTTTCACAAAAAGCAAAATGTTTTCGCTCGACCTTAAACTTCGGGGTCTTTTCTATCACTCAAATCATGATGGAGAATATGGTCAAGGAGACTATGCAGCTCAGAAAGTGGATTATTCAGCCGGCTTAAACATTGGTTTTACATTCTATCTGGATAAACGAGCTAATAATGGGTGGAGTAAAAGCACAACTCAGCTTTATCAAAGAGACTTTCGTGAGGATAAGATATACATAGTGGAAGAAAAAGCGTCTACTGATGCTAAAATTGAGGTCGGTACTCTAACTTTCTTTGTTTTTTATCCCAACAACTATTCGGGTCGCAATGATGCTCCTAATGTACCGGATTCTCCGGTAAACGCTCTTGATTATCTTGCAGGGGGTATTTTCACTCAAAATCAGTATGTCAATACTAACGTCATAACTTCCAAGCTTCTTACAGGTGCATCCCTTAACGGACAGCCTATAGTTGACATACCCACAGAAAAAGCTGATAATAATTTCCTGATTAATTTTATTCCAAGAGGTTACGAAATTCAAGCCGATGCTCCTATGTCGTTAAGTCTCCTTCCTGAAGATATGATGAAATTCAGGGAAAGAGCCGGTTATTATTACGCTCCGATATTCGATGGAAAACACGTATGGATGTACAGGGTTGACAACGCCACTTTAGGACAGCAGTTGGCTGATGCAGCGAATTATAACGAAACACAGTCCTTCGGTTTGAATTCACGTAAAGGTTATAATATTATTAAGGAGAATATGCAGATTTCTCCTGATGACAGGCTCGTTACATTTGCTGATGTATATGCAGCTATAAATGAAAATACAGGGTATATATCCGATTATACTGATGCTAAATCGGTTGATTATATAAAGAATGTCCTGAATAATGGTGTGATCACTATGATTCAGGTTGAAGGCTTCGCAACAAGTCAGGATAACTCAAACGGTGCTGAAATTGCTGTGGAACGCAATATGGCTTTATCACAATATCGAGCTTCTACGGTTGTGGAATGGCTTAAAAACGGTAATCAGAAATTAAATGATGCCGCTTCTCAAATCTATCTGCTTAACGAAAATTTCTCAAGCCCGATAATAACCATTAATGATTCCAGCACCAGAGGGTTAAATGCTAAGTTGAATCGTTTTGTAAAGGTGCGCATTCATTATATGATTAAATAGAGATTATTAGTATATCAAACAATCATATTTTTCCTGAATCTCCAAATAAAAAGATAGGTATTACTCGTATCTTCAAAAAATTGACTATCCGTAAAATTACTCAAGTATTGAAAATAGGAATAACGGTTCGTGTGTCTCATCATTTGAATGGGATAATCATAATTAAACAACATATTTGAATATTTTTGCGGATAATCACTAAAAATAAATATTAAATCCCCAGATTCCAAGAAAGGAGACCGGGGATTTAATTTTTTAATTTCTTTCCTATCTACATTAGAAGAAAATGGTCAATTTATTTGAGCTTGAAATCATTTGGAGCATTCAGTAATTTAATATTTCCTTTTTGAAGCTTAAACGATCTTTCTCCTGAAAGATAATATTCATAAATTTCTTCAGTGTCTTTTCCTTCCTCTTTTGCATAGAACACTAACCTATATTCTAAATCGGGAGAAAAGAAATATCCTACCTCAATTTCAGATTTAGGCGCATGGCTCGACACTTTATTATAAACCTCCTCTTCCTTTTCGGGTTTTTCAGATTCAAATGCATATACGATTATTCTGTTGATATAAGAGTTTTGGAAATTATTTTTTAATACAATTTGAGCCACAGGCCTTGTTTCCAAACCTTTCTTCAACGAAATTATGGTATCATACCCTTCTTCAAATTTCCATTTATCATTCCTTTTGACATAACTCAGAATAGGCTTTCTAACTGTTTTCCAGTCAGCTTTTGTACTTATAAAGCTTGCTGCCTCATATTCTCCAGAAACCTCTATTTTAATTTTTGCAGGCTCGCGATTATTGTCATCTTTACCATCGGGTTCATACCATACCCAAGCTGATCTTAGTGTCTGACTTGAACGGGAATTATTATTAGTGCCTAAATTAATCCAATATTTATGCCCGGTTTCAAAATAGGGTGTATTATTAAACTCAAGTTTCCATCCTGCACTTTTCCCTGAAACGTTCTTTAAAACTGCCACATCTGATATATTGGCCGAAACCTGACGGCTCCAAGACCATCCTGCACTTACTTCCCCTTTCAATTCTCCATAGGGACCATCTTTATTATAACCAGCGCTTATGCTTAAACTCCCGCCAATATTGAATTCTGATGTTTTTGAATAAGATGTGACATTATTTACATTATCTGGCTCCGGGGGACATACTCCCGGGAATATCACATCCAGCTTATTATTATTGTTATCAAGCAATGTGAAATTCACTCGTAATTCTTTTGCATAGAAACCTACTCCCCTCACATAAACGCCTCCGTGTCTATGGCAGAATAATCCCTTGTAGGCCTTATCACTGTTGAATTCTGTATCATTATATACTATATAATAATTTCCTTCTCCGGCCGCTCCTTCATATACGTGTATTTGGTGAACTGAAAGATTAACATCTACTTTCACTTGAGCATTTTCTATTTTATCAGGCTTGGAAGCGGCTATTTTCCTTACCACAGGGTCTAAGTAGAAATCCATTGATGCATTCAAATGTTGGGCAGATGAGAAGGAATCAAACTCTGTGTTACCGGCACCATCCAGCTCCATCTTTTCATCTTCTGCCAGATGTTTAAGCCATGGGCGCATATAGTAATAATACTTAGGCGCAGGATCTTCAAATTCAGGCATGATTATCTCACCTTTCAAAAGTTCCGGATCAAGTTCCTCTTCCTCTATTCCATCGTCGTAATCTATCTCTGAGAAATCTATATCGAAGGGACGATTCACCATTGAAACACAATCATCTTTATCAAAAGAATAAAGCAAGGCATGTGCTATAGGAGTTTGAGATATATAACCCACCCAATGAGGATGATTAATAAAAAATGATTCAAATTCTTCATCTTTAGGATTTTCTATTGCGATAGTAACTCCATTATTGTAAGCGGTTTCCAAAATGTCTTGGTCTACCTCTGTCAAAGATCCTAAAATTATCAGACGAGTATTGTCGTTTATGGATCCTGATATATTAGAAAGAGCAACATTCAAAGTCTCTCTCATTTCTGAAGAAACAGAACCTACGTAGGTTTCATAAGGATATACCACTTCTACAGTTTGGAAGCTTGGTTCTCCGGTTTCTTCTTCAATTTCGGGATCATATTTTCCTAAATTGTCTTCCTTACAGGACGGAATTATAGCCAAAAGGATTAGGCTGATTAATAGTAAATGGAACTTTAATTTCATAAATTTAATATCATAATTTTTACAAAAATACAATTTTTTCTTTAAAAAGCCATTTATTCTCGACTCTATGTTTTCAAATCTTTCAGGGAAAACTATGAATCTAACGTATTTTAATGATTATCCCCTATAATACCCAAAAATAATTTCACTAAAATTATATCGTATAAATGTAGTGACATCGAGTGTGATGTCTACAAAAGTCAAATTTTTTTTTAATAGAAGACATGGTATGCCCTGTCCCTATGACTTTTTGGATATTTTACGGATAATCTTTTATTCTAATATCTTTTTTTACAAAGAGATATAAAAGACAGACTATATATAGTTAACTTTTTTCCAGGAGTTCAAGTATTCGAAATTCAGTCACATCGATATCCTCAATAATCTCTTTAATTCGGTTGGCAGCTGATGTTAAATTCTCATGATCCAACAATCCAGAAGACATTTCATGCTCTATTTTTTCTTTCTCTTTTTCTAAAAGAGGTAATTTCTTTTCTAATTCCTCCAGTTCTTTCTTCTCTTTGAATGAAAGTTTAGGTGTTTTTACCTTCCCCGATCTTCTTTCGTTATCAGATAAAACACCTTTTGATTTTATTTCTTTGGGTGTTTCCGCCTCAATAGCTTTCACATATTCTCTATATTGGGAATAATTACCCGGAAAATCCTTTACTGATGCATCTCCCTCAAAAACAAATATATGATCCACTATTCTGTCAAGAAAAAACCGGTCATGACTCACTATAATCAAGCAACCCTTAAAATTCATCAGGTAATCTTCAAGAATTGATAAAGTAGTGATATCTAAATCATTAGTAGGTTCGTCTAAAATAAGAAAGTTAGGATTCCTCAATAATACAGTGGCCAGATACAATCTCCTTCTTTCCCCTCCACTAAGTTTTGATATATATTTCTGTTGAGTTTCCGGAGTGAAAAGAAATCGAGAAAGAAATTGAGAAGCTGAAACACGTGTATTTTCATCTATACGTATTTCTTCAGCTATTTCTCTCACAGCATCTATCACTTTGGAGTTTTCATCAAAATTGATCATTCCGTCTTGACTGTAATAACCCCATTTTACAGTCTGTCCGATATCAAAAAAACCTGAATCAGGTGATAATTCCCCCAGCAAAAGTTTTATAAAGGTAGTTTTCCCTACTCCGTTTTTCCCGATTATACCCAACTTCTCTTTTCGAGAAAAAACATAATTGAAATCTTCGAGAATCTTCATACCGGCAAAGGATTTTGATACATTTTTAGCCTCAAAAATTTTGGAACCTATGTATCCTCCTCCCTTACCTAAATCTACTTTCTTTTGGCTAAGATTTATTCTACTTTTTTCTTCAAGTTTATAAAAATTATCTATTCTGTATTTTGCCTTAGAACCTCTTGCCTGCGGCTGTCTGCGCATCCATTCAAGTTCCTTTCCAAGTAAATTTTTAACTTTCAGCAGTTCAGCATTCAATGCCTCATATCTTTGCTCTCTCTTTTCAAGGTAATAATTATAATTACCTTCATAAAAATAGAAGTTATGTCTGTCTATTTCCAGAATTTTATTTACTGTATTATCAAGGAAATATCTGTCATGAGTCACCATCAGGAGGGTTATCTTTTGTTTAGAAAGATAATTTTCTAGCCATTCCACCATTTCTATATCCAAATGATTGGTGGGTTCATCAAGAATAAGTAAATCGGGATTCTGTGCAAGCACTTTTGCAAGAGCCACCCTTTTCAGCTGACCTCCCGACATCTCTCCGGTCTTCTTTCCCGGATTTTCTATTCCAAATTGCGTAAGAAATTTTACCCCATTGTCGTAAACAGAAGTATCATGACCTAAATTTTGATACCCGTCAGTTATATAATCAATTGCAGAAAGTTCAGGCTTGTTCTCAGGAATCTGAGGCAAATAACCTATTTTTAAATCATTCCGGAAGATAATCTTTCCGGAGTCGTAGTCTTCCTTTCCGGATATTATATTCAGAAAAGTGGTCTTTCCACTGCCGTTTGCCGCTATAATTCCGATTTTATCCCCTTGATATACTCCAAAGGTTATATCAGAAAAAAGCATCCTGTCGCCAAATGATTTTGAAAGACTTTCTATCTGAAGATAACTAACCATACGAAATACTGTTCTATTCTTCTAATTGACTGATTTTCTGAGGTAATGATGACCAAAACGACAAAACATGCATTTATTCTTTTCGCAAAACTCCTTACGGAGATGAATCAGAGCCTGGCTTCCGGATGCATTTTTAGCTTCCAAACCCAATACATTCCATTGAGAAATTATAGAATTTTTTTCAGCTGGAAGTTCCTCCATTATAGATAAAGCTCTCTCAGCAAGTTCCAGATTTCCTATTGTAGACGCATAAGAATAAAGTAATGGAACTCCTACATTAATACAAAGGAGAATTTTACTTGCTCTTGATAATTCAAATGCTACATTAACCGGATCCGAACCAAAGGAATAGTGATTTTCCCAATATCCTTCCGCTTTAAAATCAAATAAATTGATCATTGTTTCAGCATCTTTGGCAGATTCCAACATTTTGGAAAACAAAGAAAATCCTCCCAAGGCGGAATTGGCCAAAAAAGCTATCCTTCTATGAGGAAAATTCTGAGGACGGGTTCTTGAATATTTCCAAAGACCTTGTCGCAAAGGTTTTAAATTATATTTGCGTGCCAGAAAATAATATTCTCTACAAAGACCTTGAAAATAATCATCAAATAAATGTGAAGTTGCATCCAACATGCCACTATTCCCAAACAATATTGCTTCCAGTTGAAAAGGATTGTCACTGTGATGATGAAGGATTCGTAATGGTATTGATTTAGCCAACAGTTCAAAAGGGTCTCCATTCAACCCGAAACCGAATCCTCGGGCCAAAGTTATGAAACAGGTTTGTTCCCAGTCTCCGTTTCCGGCCTCTAAATTATTTTTCACTCTAAGAGCCTTCTGCTGCATTCTTTCGATAGATAAAGATTCCAGCCAGTCGGTCTTATTCAGTTCAGGCACAGTGGAAAGCATTGAGGCACATTTCACATTCTCAATATCTTCCGATAGTGTTGACAAGGTACGGTAAAATTTATCGGGCATCGTAAATATCAACTGCGGTATATTGGTTCCGTCACACCGTGCCACTCTTCTATCAGATACAGCTACTACATGGAGAATCACATTATCATAGGCCGGATCCTTATCATGGCCATGTTTATACCAATCTGATGCTTTTATATGTATTTCTACATTGCCGATCCATTCAACCCCGTTTATTTTAAGTTTGGAATTAAAAAAGTCAGGCCCGGAATCAAGATTATGGATTCCGGGATCGATCACCTCGATTTCAGATCCATCTACATCCTTAAAGTCAGATCCGTGGATACCTGTTTTCCAAAGGTAATGATATAGTTCCTCCATCAATCTTTATTCCTAATAATTAACCTTTTTGATTATCCGCAATTATTCCCCAATATGTTTATTATTATGATTATCCCTTTCTCATGTAGAGATCCAGGTCTTATGTGTCTACTTATATGAATAGTATTTTATTCATTATTTTCGGACATATGAACCGGGTGCCCTTACATTCAATATTTTGGGTATTTTTACTGATAATCATTATAACCCTTTTTGCAGTTTTAATAACAGTCGATTTTAAAGCAGCTCTCCTAAAGGCATGAAGTGTTCGAAGGTTTTTCCACATCCCGGACACATACGGGGTGGTTCTTTTCCCTCGAATATAAATCCACATTCCATACATAACCATTTTATGGGTTCTTCTCTTTTCCAAACTGTTCCATCTATAATCTGTTGTCTCATCAGTGCGAAACGTTCTTTATGATGGCTTTCAATACCGGCAATAATTCGGAAGCGTACAGCTATTTCTGCGAAACCTTCCTCCTGAGCTATCTTTGCTGCCTCAGTATAAGTTTGCACCCCCTCAATATCTTCTTCGTGTTCTGCCACTAAAAGATTATCTACAGTTGGCTTTAAAATTCCCGGATCTATTTCAATCGGATCACTTACCACAGCTCCTTCCTGAAGATATTTTAGAAATGTCTTGGCATGTCTTTTTTCATTTTCTGCTGTATCTTTGAAAATTTTCTCAAAAAAGAAGAATTTTTCTTTATGGGCAGCTTTGGCAAAAAAGATATATCTAGTGTATGCTGTAGATTCTATAGCATATGATTTTGCAAGATTCTTTTCAGTGCGCGTTCCTTTCAATGATGTTGCCATGGAATTCTTTAGATTTTAAATGAAAAATTTGAAATACTTCAGAAAAGACAAAAAAAGTCGGTGAATTTAACTTCACCGACACAAATATACTTCTTTTTCCTAATAGTCTGATTAATATTTATCGAAAGCTTCAGCACGTTTGAAGTGTTGATAGGGGTGATTGCAAGCGGGACATTTCTCCGGTGGTTCAACTCCTTCGAAAATATATCCGCAAACCAGACACTGCCATTTTATGGGTTTATCACTCTTCCAAACAGTGCCATCTTCTATTTGTTTAGCCATCAGATCGAATCTCTCTTTATGATGGTTCTCAATTGTGGCAATTGCCCGGAAATGGTCTGCTATTTCAGAAAAACCTTCTTCTTCAGCCACTTCAGCTGCATTTGTGTATTCTTTCACACCCTCATTTTCTTCTTCCTGGGCAGCAATCTTACAACATTCCAAAGTAGGTTTTAAAATACCCGGATCGATGCTGATGGGATCTGTCATAACCGCACCTTCAGTAAGATATTTCAAGAAAATCTTAGCATGATGCAATTCATTGTCTGCTGTTTCCAGGAAAATATTGGAAAAGTCATAATACATTTCTTTCTTTGCACTCTTTGCGAAGAAAATATAACGAGTGTAAGCTGTTGACTCAGCTACATAAGCATTAGCCAGGCATTTCTCGGTACGTGTGCCTTTAAGGCTTTTTTCAGTTGAAGTTGAATCTGACATTTTTATTTAGTTTTAGTTTAGTTTATAATTCCAGAGGCAATTGCCTTTAGTAATAGTTAAACAATGATAAGGTGAAAATGGTTTTACAGGAAGAATTCAATTTTTTCTATTTTTACAAAAGAACAAGAAGCCATGACAGAAAAAATTTTAGGTATCGTACTCAGTGTCAGAAAATACAATGATCGGAATTGTATTGTGACACTTTATACTCGGGAACGTGGCTGCCTCTCATTTATTTCTCCTGAAGGTTCGGGTAAGGCTTCCGTTATGAGAAGAGCGAGACTTCAGCCCTTATCGGTTATATCCACTGAATTAAATTATAAAGCTGGTTCTGATTTGCAGAGACTTGGAAGCATTTCAACTCCGGAATTATGGCAAGATATATATTTCAATCCTGAAAAGAGAGCTATCTCACTCTTTATTTCAGAATTCCTTAACAGATTATTGAACGCTGCAATGCCTGACCCCTCTCTGTTTGATTTTTTAATTAAATCTTTTCGTCTTTTAGACGCAATGGAGAAAGGCGTGAATGATTTTCACCTACTCTTCCTGATTTCTATGCTTTCTTATAGCGGCATTCAGCCTGATATTTCAGCATATCGGGAAGGATATGTATTTGATTTTAGTTCAGGAAGCTTTATGCCTGAATTTGAATCAAAAGGTGTTTCCTTGAGTGCCCAAGAAAGTAAATATTTACCTTGGCTTATGCGCCTGAATTTTGCCAATATGAAAAATCTTCGGCTCACCGGAGCAAACCGAAGACTCATCCTTTATGGTTTATTGAACTATTACAGTTATCATTTCCCCGGGTTAGGCTCTTTGAAGTCGCCTGAAATTTTGAGGGAAATTTTTTCCTGAAGAATTAATAATTGTCAGGAAATCTTTCAAACCATCCTTGAGGCATGCCACAAACCGGGCATTTCTTGGGGGCTTGTTTTGTTTCAACAATATATCCACATTTACGGCAATACCATATTACGGGTTCTTCACTTTTGAACACCTCTTCGTTTTCCATTCTCTCCAGAAGCTTGATATAGCGGGCTTCATGCATTTTTTCAACTTTTGCAATATTTTTGTAAAGGAGAGCTATTTCTGGAAATCCCTCTTCTTGAGCCACTTCAGCAAAGTTAGCATAGAGGTCTCCCCATTCTTCTCGTTCCCCGGCAGCAGCTGCTGCAAGATTTTCTTTTGTGGTTCCTACTTTCCCCGCAGGATAAGCTGCCTTTATTTCTACCATACCCCCTTCAAGAAGATTGAAGAACTGAGTAGCATGGCTTAATTCTTGAGAAGCAGTGGTGAGGAAGATTGATGCTATCTGTTCATAGCCTTCTTCAATTGCTTTCTGGGCGAAAAGAGTATAACGTGAACGAGCCTGGCTTTCACCGGCAAAGGAAGCAAGCAGGTTATGTTCTGTGCGAGTTCCCTTAATTGATTTTGATGCCATATTATTTTAGTTTTAATTATTATAGTTTTATTAAATTATTCAATTTTTAAACAGAGTACCGACTCATGAGATTATTAAGATATTATCTTGATAATCAAAAAGAAACGAGGTCATCTATTGTTTTTTGCATCTCTACACGGTTAAGCTCCCGAGGATCCTGTCCTTCATCTGTGTAATAACCTTTTTCAGTTGATTTTCCATCAACCAGGTCTTTAAGATCGCTTGATCTTGTCAGCACCTGATGATAAAGCTCTTCATAATCTCTGGTATAATCGCTTGGAGGAACTACATTGGTATCGAATTTAAGTTCCCTATATAGAGAATCGGCAAAATTTCCATATAACCATGCAAAATGCTCCACATAACCTGTATTTTTAGTGGAGTTATAAGAAAAATGTACTTTCCCTTTCTGTTTTGGTAAAATTACAATAGGTAATTTGTCTTCAGAAAACATGCAACCACAAGTGGTTTGTATTTCTTGAATAAAAAGGGGATGGTCAGAAGTATTTTCTATGTCATATGTGATACCAAGAAGCTCTCCTTGAATCACCGGATAATAATGCCTTTGAGGGTCTTTAATCTCCACCTCCACAGGTTGAAGTTTCTTTTCACAAGCCCCCAAAAATACCAGAGTTCCTAACAGACTCAAAAAAATTGATTTATGTTTCATAATCTGATAGCAAAGTTAACCTAAAGAAAGTAAATGAAGGATAGAAAATGAAAATATTTTTACATGAAGAAATTGGAAATCTGCCCTTGTTGGATTAACTTTGCAAAAAGAAGGGGTTATAGCTCCCCGGAAGTCCAGGTGGCGGAATTGGTAGACGCGCTACTTTGAGGGGGTAGTGGCCGGTAGGCTGTGTGAGTTCGAGTCTCATCTTGGACACAAAGAAAAGGATAATAGGGAGGATGTGTGAAAATTGATTGCACATGCTCTTTTTTGTTTTAATAAAAACATTGTAGATCATCCAAATTAATAGATCTAGCCCATGAAAGGAATTGTATTGGCAGGAGGTTCAGGCACCAGGTTATACCCGGTGACCAAAGGAGTGAGCAAACAGTTGCTTCCAATTTATGATAAACCTATGGTGTATTATCCCATTTCCACTCTGATGATGGCAGGAATAAGGGATATTCTCATCATTTCTACCCCCCAGGACCTCCCGGCTTTTAAAAGACTACTTGGCGATGGAAGTGACTTCGGCGTTAACCTGTCATATGCTGAACAACCTTCTCCTGATGGATTGGCCCAGGCATTTGTGATTGGGAAAGATTTTATAGGAAAAGATTCCGTTTGTCTTGTACTTGGTGATAACATCTTTCATGGAGCCTCCTTCGCTTCAATATTGAAAGAAGCTGTTCATAATGTAGAGGATAAAAAGAAAGCAACAGTTTTCGGATATTGGGTGGATGATCCTGAACGTTATGGAGTTGCGGAATTTGACAAGGAGGGTCACTGCATATCAATTGAGGAGAAACCTAAACATCCAAAAAGTAATTACGCTGTTGTAGGATTATATTTTTATCCTAACAATGTAGTAGATATAGCAGCGTCTATTAAACCTTCTGACAGAGGAGAGTATGAAATAACTACTGTAAATCAAGAATATCTCGATCAAGGAGACTTGATGGTGAAAACCTTACCTCGAGGCTTTGCATGGCTTGACACAGGTACACATGATTCCCTCGCCGAAGCTTCAATTTATGTGGAAGTGCTCGAAAAAAGACAGGGCTTGAAAATTGCTTGTCTCGAGGGAATTGCATACCGTCAAGGATGGATCAACAAAGAAAAAATGCTTGAAATAGCAATGCCGATGAAAAACAATCAGTACGGAAAGTATCTTTTAAAAGTAATAGAGGAAATGGATCGTACCTCCTCACCCAACCTTGATTAATTTTTCTGAAATATGAAAGTCACACCAACCAAGATCGAAGGAGTTTTCATTATAGAGCCACGTGTTTTCCTCGATGAAAGAGGTTATTTCTTTGAATCTTTTTCTAAGAGAGTTTTTGAGGAACATATCGGAAAGGTGAATTTCGTGCAAGACAATGAATCATGTAGCACAAAAGGGGTAATAAGAGGGCTTCATTTCCAGCGTCCTCCTTATTCTCAGGCTAAACTTGTCAGATGTGTAGTTGGCAAAGTGAGGGATGTAGCTGTGGATCTGAGAAAAGACTCTCCCACTTTCGGGCAATATGTGGCCGTAGAACTTTCAGAAGAAAATCATTTGCAGTTTTTCATTCCTAAAGGATTCGCTCACGGATTTGAAGTGCTAAGTGATGTGGCCGTATTCCAATATAAATGCGACGAATATTACCATCCGGAATCCGATGGGGGTATCTTAGCTTTCGATCCCCAATTGAATATTGAATGGTTTACATCTCATAATGAAGCGGTAATTTCCGATAAGGATAAAAAACATCCCCGACTTTCAGAATTCGATTCACCTTTTTAATATGGATAAGACTTTGAATATTCTAGTCACAGGAGCTAACGGTCAACTTGGTAAAAGCATTAGAAAAGAAGCCGGGGGTAGTTCTGACAACTATATCTTCACTGATGTGGAAGAGTTAGATATCACAGATCCTAAAGCAGTTGAGGATTTTATCAAAGATAATCAAATTGACGTGATTGTAAACTGTGCTGCTTACACCAATGTAGATGCAGCCGAAGATCATGAATCCGTTGCTTTGAAAATAAATGGAGAGGCCCCCGGAATATTGGCCCGTGCCATTAAAGATAATAAGGGTTCAATTATCCATATTTCTACTGATTACGTTTTCGGAGGCTCTCAAATGAATACTCCTGCAAAAGAAAATCAAAGGGTGAATCCAACAGGTGCGTATGGAAGAACCAAACTTTATGGTGAAGAAGAACTTGAAAAATCAGGTGCTTCATATATAATACTGCGCACAGCTTGGCTTTATTCCGATTATGGTAATAATTTCGTTGCTAAAATACTTTCTCTACTCAAAGACAGAGATTCTATAAAGGTTGTGTTCGATCAATGCGGCACTCCCACCTATGCAACAGATCTCGCAAAAGCTATAGTGGATATTATTTCAGAAAGAAAAATCAAAGGTAATGAGGGAATTTACCATTTCTCAAACGAAGGTGTCTGCTCCTGGTATGACTTTGCTTTGGCAGCTTCGCAACTTGCAGGTATTGAAGGTAAGAAAGTATTACCTTGCCATTCTGATGAATTTCCCTCAAAGGTGATTAGGCCTTCTTATTCCGTATTGGATAAAACAAAATACAAGGAAACATTTCATAGAGAAGTGCCTCATTGGCATAATTCCTTGAAAGAAGCCCTTTCAAAACCGGATTTTAAATACTAAGCTAAAAAATAATCTTAAAACTTATTATAAATGTCTCAGTCGCCAAGAAATATAATGATAACCGGAGGTGCCGGATTCATAGGCTCTCATGTAGTGAGACTTTTCGTAAACAAATATCCGGATAGCCTGATTGTAAATGTAGATAAACTCACATATGCCGGCAATCTGAACAATCTCAAAGATATTGAAAATAAGCCCAATTATAAATTTATTAAAGCTGACATCGCCGACTTGGATAAGATGAGACAAGTGATTAAAGATAATGAAATCACTGGTATAATTCATCTTGCAGCAGAAAGCCATGTAGACAGGAGTATCACTGATCCTTTCACTTTTGCACGAACAAATGTGATGGGAACTTTGTCGCTTCTTCAGGCTGCTAAAGAATATTGGGATACTTTTGAAGATAGATATCAGGGGAAACTCTTCTATCATATCTCCACAGATGAGGTGTATGGTGCTTTGGAAATCACAAATCCGGAGGGAATTAAAGCTCCATTTTCCACTAAGGCTTCAGCCGATGATCATATGGCCTTCGGAGTTAATTTTTTTACAGAAACAACAAAATATGATCCTCACTCCCCTTATTCGGCATCAAAGGCATCGAGCGATCATTTTGTAAGAGCTTTTCATGATACTTATGGATTGCCTACAATTGTCACTAATTGTTCCAATAATTACGGTCCTTTTCAATTCCCTGAGAAGTTGATTCCATTGTTCATAAACAATATCCTTCAAGGCCGTAATCTCCCGGTTTATGGAAAAGGGGAAAATGTTAGAGACTGGCTTTTTGTTGAAGATCATGCAAGGGCTATAGATCTTATCTTCCACAAAGGGAAACCCGGTGATACCTACAATATCGGTGGATTTAATGAATGGAAAAACATAGATCTTATCAAGGTGTTGATACGAACTGTGGATAAACTCACTGGAAAACCTGAAGGAACGTCCGAACATTTGATAACTTATGTAACAGACAGACTGGGGCACGACATGAGATATGCCATCGACAGCCGTAAATTGCAAAAAGAGCTCGGTTGGGAACCGAGCCTGCAATTTGAAGAGGGAATAGAGAAAACCGTAAAATGGTATCTCGAGAATAAAGACTGGGTAGATAATGTCACCAGTGGGGATTATGAGAAATATTACGACAGGATGTATTCAGATCGTTAAAATTCAATTGTGGGCTCGCTATGAGGAAAGAGCACTTTCTTCATGCGTTTCAAACCTTCTGCTAGCCTTTCTCGAGGACAAGCGATATTAATTCGCATAAATCCTTCCCCTGCAACTCCATACATTGATCCGGGATTGAGCCATACGCCTCCTTCCCGGATTAGTTTTTCCTCAAGTTCTTCAGATGAAAGTCCTATACTTCTGCAATCTACCCATACAAGGTAAGTCCCTTCAAGTTTTACAACAGGGAGTTTAGGCATCTCTTTATTAAAGAATGTAACAAGAAACTCATAATTTTCCTGAAGATAATCAATCAGTTCTGTAAGCCAGGGTTCACCTTGGGTATAAGCGGATATTGTAGCGAGAACCCCAAATGGATTTACATCGCAAACTTCATTTATATTGATGGCCTTGTCTATCTTTTTTCGCATCTCCTCATCACGACACACTATATTGGCAATCTGGAGACCGGCTATATTAAATGATTTACTGGGAGATACACACGCCACTGAATGTGAAGCCACCTCTTCAGAAAGGCTGCAGAAAGGAATATACACAAAGGGAGGATAAACAAGTTCACAATGAATTTCATCACTCACTACCACAACATCGTGTCTTGAACATATATCATAGATCTGACTCAATTCATTGTAAGTCCAAACTCTGCCCGAAGGATTATGAGGATTGCATAAAAGCATTACTTTTGCCCTTGGATCGGAAGCCTTCTCCTCCAAATCTTCATAATCTATTACATAGGTATTATCCCAGTATTTCAATTCATTTTCCAAAGGAATGCAATCATTATTCTTTATGGAAGAGAAAAAACAATTATATACCGGAGTTTGAATTATCACTTTATCACCCGGTTGTGTCAAAGCTTTAATAATAGCTGAAATGGCTGGCACTACACCGCTTGTGTAAATAATGTCTGTAGGTTTTATGTCCCAGTTATGTCTTCGTTTAAACCAGTCAATGGTAGCTTCATAATATTTATCAGGCACTCTCGTATATCCGAAGATTCCATGTTCTACTCTCTTTTTCAATGCCTCTATAATACAAGGAGCTGTTTTGAAATCCATGTCTGCCACCCACAACGGGATAACATTTTCCATGTCAAGTGTGTCCCATTTGTAAGAATTGGTGTTATGCCTGTCTATAGGCGTATTGAAATCATACATAGCAAAGTAACATTTTATAATGTTATAAAATTATAATATTACCGGGAAAATTCCAAACTACATAGTCTGCAACTTATTGATCCTCAACATCCAACTTCCGCTTTTCAAGCGAAGAAGGAAGAACGCTCCTCTGAAAGTCAATTCTATAGCCATTGCGATCCATACTCCGTGCAATCCGTATACAGGAGCAAAAATGGCTGCGAGCACCACTCTGATACCCCACATACTTCCAAGATTCATAAAACTTGGTATTAGTGTATCCCCTGCTCCTACAAAAGCACCATAAGCAACAATAGAAGCAGCATACATTGGTTCTGCCCATGCTTCAGTTCGCAGGGCTATCACTCCTAAATTTATTATTTCACGGTCGGGGGTCATTATTTCCATCATCCATGGAGCTATACCATACATCAAACCTCCCAATGCTGTCATCACTCCCATTCCCAGCCAGGTGGAAGTCCATGCAAACTGGCGCGTCAATTTTTTCCGGCCTGCTCCAATACTTTGTCCCACCAAAGTGGTAGTGGCATCACCGATTCCATAACCCGGCATATAGCAAATACTTTCAGCTATTACGGCAAATGCGTTCGCAGCGATGGAAGCCGCACCCAAAGGAGCTACTATTATTGTTATCATTACTTGTGCTCCGGAAGTAAGAAATCTTTCTATTCCTAAAGGGAAACCTATATGAAATGCTCTTTTCATACAGCTTTTTTTCAGACGGAAACTTCCTTTTTCCGATGTGAGCTTCATTTCTTTGGAAAAGAAAATAAGTTTAACCAACATGATTACGGCTCCAACACCTTCAGCTATGGAGGTACCCAAGGCCGCTCCCCATACACCAAATCCGAAGCCCGGCACCCATATACTATGATCTCCTATCTGTAGTTCGCGTGAAGGAAAAATAAGAAAAAAATTAAATATCACATCAAGGATACACATCACTGTGCCGATAATGCCGGGAAATAAAAGATTACCACTGCTCCTAAGCATTCCTGCAGAAAGATAGCTGAATTGGAATAAAGGCATGGCTGCCACTGTAATTAGAAAGTATAAAGTGGCATTATGGCGAATAGCCGGCTCTCCCCCAAGCCATCTTGGCAAATCCCAACTTATAGCAACTCCTACACCAGCCAATAGAAGACTATAAAAAATTGCAGCAATTAAGGCCTGCCGTAACACTTCACGCGCTCCTTTAGGATTTCCTCCTCCTAAAAGATGGGCTACCTGTACGGAAAATCCTACTGAACAGGCCGAACATAACCCGAAAAAAATCCATGTTGAAGTGGTAACCAGCCCTATTGAAGCCGCCGGTAAAGCTCCTAGACTACCTACCATTGAGGCATCAATATATTGCATCACAATGGCTGATATCTGTGCTACTATGGCAGGGATGCTCAAAGAAACAGCCAACCGGAGCTGCTCCAAGCGTCCGACAGGCTGTTTCCCTTGTATTACTGTTGCTAAATCTCTCTTTTCTTTGAAAAGGAAATTCATTTATCTCTTTGTTCTATAATACAGTTGGCGGGTTGTTTTATGTTTTCATCAATTATTATTTCTCCCACACTGTCACAAACGATCTTTCCTGAAATCGGATTTTTTATGCTCGTGATATGTCCTTTGATCTCAGCATGAATATTATCCGAAGATTCAAAACATAAATCTGCATCTTCATCCATGGTGCAATTCTCCATTATAAGGCCATGAGTATAGCATAGAGACTGCGTGCCTCCTACCCGACAATTTATGAGCCTCAGATTGTGGGAATGCCATCCTAAATATTCTCCTATTATAACAGAATCATATACTGTGACATTTTCTGTGCCCCAAAAAGCATCCTTGCTATAGATAACAGCGTTTTTAATCACAACATTCTTGCAATACTGGAAAGAATAATTGCCGTTCTGTTTATAATTTTCTATGTCTATATCAGAAGAATGCATGAAAAGATAATCAGCCTTATCCACTTCTACCTTTTTCAAATGCACATTATTACAATGCCATAAGGTTTCAAGTGCGTTGGGAATAGTGACATTAGTGATTTCAAGGTTTTCCATTTCCCGAAACATCTTGGGGGCTTCCACTAATGTATCTTCCATTACAAGATTTTTGGAATACCATAAAGCAGCCCTCGCACCCTCTGTAAATAAACAATCCTTTATAAAGAAACGGTCGACATGCCAGAAAGGGTATTTACCTTCAAACCGGCAATGAATAGCCTCAATATTGCTACATTCCTTTAATGCGCTTTCACCTGCATGGATCACAACATTTTCCAATTTGAGATCCCTGGATGCAAATAGGGGCCTTTCCCCTCCGAATTCCTGATCCTTTATGATTTTCATGATATGTATATCTTTTCTAAAGGGCAAATTTACAAAATTATATGAAATTCAAATAACTATAAACCAAATGATTTAAGTCATTATAACCTTAATGAAACTTACAGGATTATATTTTTTTACATTTAAGATTGTAATATTAATAAATGATGAGTAATTTTGAAAATTACAGACCTACATAAAATGAATATAATAAAGAAGGTGCCAACAGCCAAGATCAAGGAAAGCCTCAAAGATAAAGGGGTCTATGCTTTCCTTCATGTTCTTATATTGGTGCTTTCCGTGTTTTTGGTTGTACGGATCTCTTTAGATACATTCCATAATGAAGCATTCTATCTTGAACCGCGCTTCATACATTTTCAGTTTTGGATATGTGTAGTGTTTCTGTTCGACTTCTTTGTGGAGTTTTTTATGGCTGAAAATAAGTGGCGCTATATCCGCAACCGCTTTATATTTTTTTTAGTTTCTATCCCTTATAATTCCATTATTTCATTCTATGGCTGGACTTTTTCACCGCAGGTGACATATAGTCTGCATTACATTCCACTCATAAGGGGTGGATATGCAATGTCTATTGTGGTGAGTTGGTTCACATATAACCGTGCTACCGGACTTTTCATTTCTTATCTGGCAACATTGCTTTTCACAATATATTTTGCCTCTTTGGCTTTTTATGTGTTTGAGCATCATGTGAATCCTTTAGTTAAGAATTATGACGACGCCCTATGGTGGGCTTGTATGGACGCTACCACTGTAGGCTCTAATATTGAGGCTGTAACACCGGTAGGAAGAATATTATCTGTATTGCTTGCGGCTTTAGGTATGATGATGTTTCCGATATTTACGGTCTATGTCACTAACCTTCTAACACGCACGAAGCAACAAGGGGAATCCATAGACGGTCCGGTCTTCTACAATACTCCTGATAGTTCGGGTTCAGATAAAGATGCACAACAAACCTCAGGTAGTAATTCTGCCACACCTGTACCTTCCACTCAAGGCACATCTAATTGAAAGATATAATATAAACATAAAACTAAACTGATATGGACATTCAACAAGAAGTGAAACAAGAGATTCAGGCGGATCTGAAAAGTCCCTCTCTTAAGGAATTTCCACGTACTCTGTTAAGAGGTGTGGGTCAAGTGATGTTTCAAGACAATATGTGGACAGGACTCCTCTTCCTATGTGGAATAATCTGGGGAGCTTATATGGAAGGCCAGGGTCTCGTTTGCTGGGGATGTATAGCCGGTGTCTTTGTTTCTACGGTCACAGGTTATGTATTACGTCTTCCCGATTATGGAGGTGCACAAGGACTTTGGGGGTTCAATGGTGCCTTAGTTGGTTGTGCTTTCCCAACTTTCCTGGGAGCAACTGTGTGGATGTGGATAGGACTTATCATCTGTTCAGCTCTTTCAACTATAGCCAAATCCGGAATGGATAATATATTAAGCCGCTGGAATATCTCCTCTTTTACTTTCCCGTTTGTGGCCACAACATGGATTTTCCTTCTGTCTGCCCGTGTTTTCAGTGGATTCCCTCCCGTCGACATGGGAAGTCCGGAATTTCCTCATTTGGTAGCAAGTTCATCTGATTATGTAGGAGTTGTGGAACACTTTGCCAATGAAAACGTGTCTTTAGCATTCGGTGATCTTGTAATTTATTGGTTAAGAGGTATTTCTCAAGTATTCCTGATCAAATCATGGGTTTGTGGTATCTTTTTCCTTGCGGCTCTGGCTGTTAATAGCTGGAGGGCTTGTCTTTGGGCAGCCATCTCATCAGCTCTTTCTTTATTCATAGCAATAATCTGGCAGGGACCCGGCGTGGATATTGCCAACGGTCTTTATGGTTTCTCTGCCGTATTGACAGGTATAGCTCTAGGCGCTACTTTCTGTAATTTCTCATGGAAAGCTGCCATCTGGTGTGCCTGTGGTATCATAGCTACTGTATTCGTACAGGCTGCAATGAACGTGTTCTTCACTCCGATGGGATTCCCGACCCTCACAGGTCCGTTCTGTGTGGCTACTTGGATCTTCTTGTTCCCGGCCTATAAATTCTTCCTTCCCAAACCAAAGCCTGCTCCGGCTCCAGCTAAAAAATAAAAAACGGAGCCTTTATGGCATACACTATTGATAATGCACCCCTGAGCTGGCGACACTATTTTATTACCGGTGTCGCCTCTCTGGGGCAACTTATCGGTACGGGATTAGCCACTCTTGTATCTGTGATAATCCCCCTATATCAACTTATTTCACATCCCGAACTTTCTTCTTTTATGCAAGGCCTGGTGGGAGCCATGGACCTTATCGGGATAATGGTGGGTTCCACTATTCTCGGCAAACTCTCAGATAAATTCGGCTATCTGTTTTTCTTTCGATTGTGTCCTGCCATCGTACTTATATCAGCCGTTATAACCCTAATATTTCCGTCACTAACTGTATTAATTGTCTGTCTTTTCTTCATGGGTTTCGGAATCGGAGGCGAATATAGTCTTGATTCAGATTATATATCCGAATTGATGCCAACCCGATGGACTTTTCTTATGGTAGGTGCGGCGAAGGCTGCCAGTGCTTTAGGAAATATCGGAGTGGCCGGAGTCTGCTTTCTTATTGTAAAGGATTGGACTAACCCGCATCTATGGCCAAGGCTTATGTGGCTTATGATCTTCATTTCAGGTTTGATGATCTTGCTCAGAATACGGTTTTGGGAAAGTCCCAAATGGCTTCTGGAACATGGGAAAACTCAACAGGCAGAAGTTGATACCCATCATTTCCTGGGTCCGGATGTAAATGTGGAATCATCAGATATCCATCCGGAGGATATTCATTCCGGGAAGGATGCACCAAAAGCAAAACCGGGATTTTTTAAAAGAAACTGGAAAAAGATTATTTTCACAGGAGTGCCTTGGGCCTGCGAAGGCCTGGGGGTTTATGGAATTGGAGTGTTCCTTCCTATTCTTGTGATGGCTTTAGGCCTTGAACATATTTCTGCCAATGAAACTCCTATAAAACATGTGGCTTCATCTGTGGAAATCACACTTTGGATTTCATGTATTATATTGCCTGGCTTTATTTTAGGTCTGGCCCTTATCAATCATGTTGACGGGGCCAAGATACAATGGATGGGATTTCTTTTGAGTGCCGTGAGTCTTTTTATTCTTCTGTTGGCCTATCATAATCATTGGGCCAAATGGATTTCTATAATCGCCTTCATGGCTTTTGAACTTTTTTTGAACATGGGACCTCACCTAATGACATATGTATTGCCACCTAAGGTGTATCCGGTGGCTGATCGTGGTCTGGGATCCGGTATTGCTGCCTCACTTGGTAAAGTTGGGGCAGTTTTAGGAGTTTTTTTTATACCGGTTCTTCTACAAGCCGGTGGTTCTTCATTGGTTCTCATTGTATCTATAGTAGTAATGCTTGTTGGAGGTCTTGTCACTTTCCTCTTCAATCCGGAGAGAGGAAAGGCCGTTGCAGAAAAAAAATAAAATTTTTAACTTTGCAAATGTGAGGCAACTTCAAATACCCGTTTGAAGTTTTCTTTTTATTTATATTAAAAATCCGATAACATAGTTGAATATTTCTTTATAGGAAGAGATAGGAAACATTTAACATATGAGAATTTTATTGACCGGGGCAGCCGGTTTCATTGGATCGGCCGTGGTTGAAAAGCTTCTAAAGGATGGCCATCAGGTGGTGGGCATTGACAACATCAACGATTATTACGATCCCTCTTTAAAATACGCAAGACTAAAAACCTTGGGAATCAATGATGAGGCCTCTCAATGGAATCAACCGGTAGAATCATCAATCTGGGGTAATTTCATATTTATAAGGCTTGACATCACCGATAAAAAAATACTCGCGGAATTATTTGAAACTTATAAATTTGAAATCGTCGTGCATCTGGCTGCTCAACCAGGTGTAAGATATTCAATCACACATCCTCAGGCATATATTGAGAACAACATCAATGGATTCCTGAATATTCTTGAAGGTTGTAGACAACAAAAAGTGAGACACCTGGTGTTTGCCTCCTCTTCAAGTGTCTACGGTCTGAATGGCAAAATTCCTTTCTCAGAAAAAGATTCCACAGAACATCCTGTCAGCCTGTACGCCGCCACTAAAAAGAGCAATGAGCTGATGGCTCATGCTTATTCCCACATCTACGGTCTACCGGTTACAGGTCTGAGGTTTTTCACTGTCTATGGTCCGTGGGGACGTCCTGATATGTCTCCATTCTTGTTTATTGACGGTATCTTGCATGGACGTCCCATAAAAGTATTCAATAACGGAGACATGTATAGAGACTTTACCTTTATTGATGATATTGTTGAGAGCATCTCTCGGATAATACATGTGATTCCGGTCGGAGAGAAAGACTGGGATCCTGAATGTCCCGATCCTTCATGTTCTTTTGCACCTTTTAAGATCTATAATGTAGGTAACCAGCAACCCACACGCCTTCTTGATTATATATCGGCTATAGAAGATGAATTGGGATTAACTGCAAAAAAAGAAATGGAACCAATGCAACCGGGTGATGTTTATCAGACCTATGCCGATTCCGGGTCACTGGCACAAGCAACAGGATTCTCTCCCGGCACAACCCTTCGGGATGGGATACATAAGACAGTCAGTTGGTTTCGTGATTACTATGGTCTTTGAATCTATGTTTATTTTATCTAAATACCATTTTCACGATATTTGAAAAAATTTCTTTTTTAATTATATTTGCAAAAAGAACCGCGCCACGCGCTTAAACAAAAAACAAGATGGTAGATTATAAGAAATTAGGTCTTGTCAACACCAAAGAGATGTTTGCCAAGGCAGTGCACGGAGGATATGCAATTCCGGCATTCAACTTCAACAACATGGAGCAGCTCCAGGCTATTATAAAAGCTGCTGCCGACACCAAGTCTCCTGTTATTCTTCAGGTTTCTAAGGGTGCCCGTAATTATGCCAATCCGATCCTGTTGCGTTACATGGCTCAGGGTGCGGTGGAATATGCTAAATCTTTAGGTTGGGAACATCCTCAGATTGTGCTTCATCTCGACCATGGTGACACTTTCGAACTTTGCAAAGATTGTATCGACAACGGATTTTCTTCAGTGATGATTGACGGAAGCCATCTCCCCTACGAAGAAAATGTTGCTTTGACAAAGAAGGTTGTGGACTATGCACATAAATATGATGTAACTGTAGAAGGTGAACTTGGAGTGCTCGCCGGCGTGGAAGATGAAGTTAGTTCAGACCATCACACTTATACTGATCCCGAGGAAGTAGTTGATTTCGTTACCCGTACGGGATGCGATAGCCTCGCTATTTCTATAGGCACATCACATGGAGCTTATAAATTTACTCCGGAACAATGCACACGCGATCCGAAGACCGGTTTATTAGTTCCTCCTCCATTGGCTTTCGATGTGCTTGAAAAAGTTGAAGAGAAATTACCCGACTTCCCCATCGTGCTTCATGGATCATCATCAGTACCTCAGGAATATGTTAAGATAATAGCTGAAAACGGTGGTAAATTACCCGATGCTATCGGTATACCGGAAGAAGAGCTGCGCAAAGCTGCAAAGATGGATGTTTCAAAAATCAATATCGATTCCGATAGCCGTCTTGCAATGACTGCTGCTATTCGTAAGGCTTTCAATGATAATCCGGCTGAATTCGACCCAAGAAAGTATCTTGGCCCGGCTCGTGATGAAATGGAAAAACTTTACAAGCACAAAATTATCAATGTGCTCGGTTCTGACGGTAAGGCGGCCGACTGATATATTTTATGATCTAACGAATACAGAAAAGAGTGCCTCGGCACTCTTTTCTGTATTTTATATCCTTCAGCTTATTCATCCACTCTGAATATCAAGTAGCCTCCTTTATCCAAAGTAAGATCTATCTGTCGTGGTGCAGAGTATTGGGTTTGCTTGGTGTCTGTGAGATTAGTCACCTTTCTCCCTCTGTCAAGATTTAAGGTCAGTTTCTGGGAAGCGAAAGCATCATGTGAAACTATTACAATATATGTGTTTTTTCCGTTGATAATTTCTGATACAGTAGCACCTGCTGTACCGGTTCCAATTCTGGTAAAAGGACCAAAAACACCTGTCAGTTTTGTTGTCCCATCATATATAACATTACCGGTATGCTTCACTTGTTTAACCTTACAGTTATAAAAAACATTATTGAACTTTTTTATTTCCCCGTTCACCTTTTTTGCTATCGACCATGCAGGATATTTTTCTCCCTTTAAGTTCACTAAAGCTGAATAATAGGTTTCATTTTTATTAGAAGCTCGTTGACCGTAAGTCCAGTAAACGATGCCTTGTGCACCATAAGCCAAAGAAGTGAAAACCGCAAACCTTAAATAAGCTTCCGTAGTGGCAGGCCTCTTTAAAGTTCCGGCTTTATAAGCCATAGTCTGGACATAAGTCCAGAAAGGACGGGAGGTCTTCTGTGAGATATTTTTAAAAATTTCCAGATCAGAATAAAAAGTAGGTAAAGAGGCTGACACCTTTCCGTTTTTCTCCAGAAAAGGATATAGATCATACGACCAGATTCCGGGCATAAACTTTTTTTGAATGAGCTGTATATATTCTGAAAAGTTTTTGGAATTTCCTGTAAACACCTTTATGTTCGACCCAATAAGGTTCATATAAATTAAAGCCTTAGGATCGGCGGTATGCAAAGCCTTGAACTGTTTGGCAAGATTATCAAGGCCATCGTACCGGGGTTCATCAGATACTTTCCATCCGGCAAAATGTTTGTTACGTGAAAACTGATCAATAAATTTTACCCTGTTATCATTCAATAAGTCCGGATTATTTATTAGATATTTGAATTTGAGATCTCCCAGTATTTCGAAAATATTTTTAAAATAAAAAAAAGAATTGGTTTCCATTCCCATATTAAAACCACAGTCAATCAAGGTTTCAAAAGCTTCCCGGCTTGGCTTCTGGTCAGCCGGAATTGGTGTTGATGCTACGATGGAAATTTCTCCGGGAGTGGGATCTATAAAAGGAACATTTTCTGCACCTGAGGCTTTGTGACTACAAATTGATATAGTGGATAATAAAGCCAATAAAAATAATCCTGATTTTTTCATATATTATAAATTATGTGTTGTGCATTGATTGATGATTATCAAAAGTAATTATAATTCTCTAAATAATAGGCTTTCTCTTTTTATTTTATAATTTTGCCTTTATAGCAGATATAAAATTCTTAATTTCTATATGAAATTATTGCAGATAATCCCTTCATTAGAAATCGGAGGTGCACAAAGACTCCTCAGCAATTTAATACCGGAATTCATCAAAGATAATGAAGTGGAAATTCTGGTCTTTCAAAAAACGGGATCAGATATTGAAAAGGAAATAGAAAAGCTCGGGGTAAAGATAAATTCTTTAGAAGTAGGGCTTCATTCCATAAAAGCCATAAAGGGGATTCGGAAATATCTCAAAAGATTCGATTTAGCACATATTCATTTGTTTCCGGCAAACTATTTTACTGTGATAGCCAATTTGGGGATTAATAAACCTCTTTTATTCACAGAACATAGTACCCATAACAAAAGAAGAAATTATAAAATACTTAAACTACCTGAAAAAATTGTGTATTCAGGCATGAAGAAAGTGGCTTGTATCAGCCTCGAAACTGAGAATAATTTAAGGAAGTGGATTTCAGAAACCGACCGAGAGCACACCTTGGTAATTCATAATGGGATTGATCTTCAAAAATTTGAGAAAGCCTCTTCCTTTAAATCTGAAGACTTTTTTGGAAAGAAGGGAAAACCGGTATTGATGGTGTCACGTTTCACTCATTCAAAAGATCATGACACTCTTATAAGGGCTCTCAGACATGTCAAAGATAATAATGTTTTTATTGTATTTGCAGGTGACGGATCCCTATTGCAAGAGAAAAAGCAACTTGTTAAGAATTTAGGATTGGAAGAAAGAGTGATTTTCTTGGGAGCCAGAGCGGATATACCTCAAATTATTAAATCTTCCCTCATAGGAGTACAATCTTCACATTGGGAAGGTTTTGGACTGACTGCAATCGAAATGATGGCCGGAGGTATCCCGGTAATTGTAAATGATACAGATGGTCTTAAACAGGTGACAGGAGACGGTGCACTTGTTTTCAAAACCGGAGATGAAAAACAATTGGCCGGCTTGATTGAAAAATTAATAGAAGATGCAGATCTTTATAAGGAAATGCAATTAAAAGGCAAAAAAAGGAGCGGTCTCTTCTCTATCAAAGAAACCGCCCGGAAATATCTTGATTTATACCAAAAACTTATCTCTGGCTGAGATTGGTATATATTTCCATATGTTTTTCCGCCACATCTTCCACATTGTAATCCTTTTCAGCTTTTTTACGTGAGTAGGCCCCCATCTCCTCACGCAATTCTTTATTCTCTATCAATGTTCTGAGAGCTTCTGCAAGTTTTTCGGGCGAATGTGCAGGTACTATAAAACCATTTTTACCATGCTCGACAGTATCTCTACATCCTATTGAATCGGTGGTGATAATTGGTAAAGAAGAGGCAGAAGCTTCCAACAAAGATTTAGGTACTCCTTCGCGATAGAAACTTGGAAAACACATAATGTCAGCATTGGCTAAAAGTTCCGGTACATTCTCACAATGGCCCATCCATTTTATATATCTTCCATCAGTTATCCTCTCAAGATCTGATCTCTTCAAGGCACGAGGATTAGCTGACAAATCTCCGCATAAAAGGAATTCCACTTTCCCCTCATAATCTTTTCTTAATAACTCGGCTGCTGCTACAAGATCTTCCACTCCCTTTTCCTGAAGCATTCTGGCTGTGAAAATTATTTTCAGAGGTTCCTCATCTGTTTTCTTGTTCTTATAAAATTGATTAAGCTCAACGCCCGATCCTTTAATAAAATATTTCTCACAGTTACCGATGATTTTTTTCTTTACAAATAATTCCTCATCGTCATGGTTCTGGAAAATTACTGCTCCGTTTTTAAGGTGCATCCCAACCTTCAATACTGATTGAATAGCCTTGGAAATTAAAGGAGAATTTTCTTCACCGAATAACGTTCCTAAACCACTCACAGCAAAAACTACACCTTTTGTTTTCACTAAACGCGCTGCTACACCACCCCAAAGCATATTTTTCAAACCTACAAGATGCACTAATGCTTCATTATTTCGGCGCAATAATCCTATAAGGAAATTAAGAAGCCTTAATTCATCCTTAGGGTTCATCCCTGTAGGATTGATTGGAAGTTCTATATATTTAAAGCCTGAATCTATGATTTCCTTCTTTCTCCCGGTGTCTTTAGTCACCAAAGTGACATCCCATCCTCTTTCTCTTGCCATTTCAGCAATCCGGCGTCTGTGAGAAAGGAAAAAGCGGTCTTCATTTATAATTAGCAATAGCTGTTTTTCCATAGTATCTACAAGGCTTCCGGTAGGTAAAATAACCGGATTCCTTATTTGAATATGTGAATTTAAAAAATTTCCATTCAACAGCCAAATACCTGGTTATAAATTTAGGTCTTAGAGTTTCTTTGGGGAGATAAATCAAATAAGTTAATTTTGTGGAGCTAAAGAAAAACCTTGTGAATGAAAATCGTTTATTGTATACCCTCTACCTATAATTCCGGGGGAATGGAAAGGATACTTTCTTTAAAAACTTCATATCTTGCAGATAAATTAGGCCATGATGTTACCGTAGTCACTACAGAGCAAAATGGGCGTCCCTCTTTTTTCCCTTTTTCAAAGAAGGTAAAATTTATAGATTTGGCAATTAATTACCGTCAATACTCCTCAAATAAATTTAAAGAAATCGTATCATATCCGATTTTGCAATATAAACATAAAAGAAAATTAAAGAAACTTTTAGCTGATTTAAAACCTGAGGTCACTGTTTCCATGTTTCAGGAAGAAGCCGGCTTTCTTCCAAAGATTAAGGATGGAAGCAAGAAATTGATTGAAAGTCATTTCTCCAAAAACTATCGTCATCAATTTCACAATAAAGGCCTTAAAAAGATTCTTAATGATTATAAAGCTTTTAAAGATGATTATTTGATCAGACGATATGATAAATTTATTACGTTAACTCATGAAGACAAGGAGGACTGGAAATATAAAGACAATATTGAAGTAATTCCTAATCCCGTCACTCTCTCAAGTTTAGACACAATTAAATATAGAGAGCCCGTGTCTGATTTTAAAAATATTCTGGTGGTGGGAAGATTTCATTTTCAAAAGGGTTTTGACAAGCTTATAGAAATCTGGAAACGAATAGAACCAAAATATCCGGAATGGACTCTTACTATTATTGGAAATCAGGATAACAAAGGTTATGTGAAATATATAAAGGACTTGATTGAACGATACAATCTTAAAAATATAATCCTTAAAGAGCCTTCTGAAGATATTTCTAAAGAATATGATAACAGCACTTTTTTAGCATTGACCTCTAATTATGAAGGTATGCCTCTGACCTTGATAGAAGGAATGTCAAGAGGGTTACCCTTAATTTCTTTTGCCTGCAAATGTGGTCCGCGGGACATTATTAAAGATAGTTTTAATGGTTTTCTAATTCCTCCCGGCAATATCAACCTATTTGCCAAAAAAATGGAACTTTTGATAAAAAATCCGGAACTTTTGAATTCAATGTCTGAAAATGCATTGAATGAAAGTAAAAAATATAATGTGGAGAAAATTATGACGCAGTGGAATGATACCTTCAAAGATATTTAATTCCTAAGGTAATTAATGTATATGGTTATATTTGAAAACCTTTTCCCGCTTTTCATCTTTATCCTGATCAAAAATTGATGCATAAGGGTAGTAATTCATATATTTCTTAAGGGTGCCCGATTTATTAACTTTGGGAAGATATCCGGTATAGAATTCCAGACAGAACAAAGGTATCAGGAATATAATCCATGAAGCAAGTCCAAGTCTGAGATATTTCCTTTTATAGGGTAATCGAGTGAAAACGAAATCGGAAATCATCACGAATGGGAAGAAGAGGAAATAATTATTAAACCTCATGAAAATAAAGATACCGGTACTGATTATAGCTATATATACACTAATCATTGTCATGAATTCCAGCTTGTTATAAACCACCGGATCCAAACCATCCATTCTTCTCTGCATGCTTTGGAAAAATAGCGGAATGAGAGGATAAATAACGAATATAATCACTACCCCTATTATTCCTGTTGCATTCAATTTAGCCCCACCTAATTCGTTTTGTGAATAAGTACTTGCTCGGTCTGCTACACTTTCTACCGCTACTATAGCCTGTACATATTTGAATAGGAAAACCTGAATCACCATGGCTATCATGAATACACCTATACAGATATAAAATGTGCGTGTGCCAAACTTAAAGAATTCCCTTACTCCAGGTAATTGCAATACGGGTATGATAAACATAAACAATGCGGATACATGGAATAAAAATGCTATGATACTCCATATATACCATACCAGCCAATTATTTTTCTTAAAAGCCGGCCATGCCAGAAGAAAAGCACAGGCAGCCAAAGCTTCGCGGAGCACTTCTGTATTGATATTCAAATATAGAAAGAGGTAGTATAAGGTTACTGCAAGAAAAAAATGTCGGGCATTTTTATAGAAAAAATAAAAGATTACAGTATTGACTATCGTGGCATGGATTAACTGAAATATATAGAATTGATCAGTAAAAGTTCGAATACCAACATTAAATAAAACGTATAAAGGAGAAAATCTTGATTTCAGAAACACTTTCTCATTCATGCTGAAAATATCGGGATAAGAACGAAAATAAGTCTCATACCTCACTGTATCAGTCCCGATTCTATAACGTAAGCCAACTACAAGGATAAAAGCCAAAAGCATAACTATGGCCCACATATAGCGACCTCGGACATTCCCTTTATAATCAAAATGATATATCAGGTAAAAGAGAAAAAAGAGTATTATGAAATAAACCATCCTATTATTCTCTCTTTTTCAGCTTAAATGTTGTTTAAGTTTTTTCACTGCATAGAGAAGGTTGTTACCTCCGATTTTTTTAATTGATCCATATACAAAGGTAAATAATTTACCATTCCTTACCTTATCAACCGGATAATATTCTTTCTTGAATTGCTTCTCTATTACCTCTTTGTGTCTGGAAAAATCAAATTTCGTTTTTTCCGTTTTATAATTTTTACGCTCTTCCCTTCTCCTGTCCCTCTCATTATAAATAACTTTCAATAACTGGTTAAGAGGTAAGGGAGCTTCATGCTCTTTTCTATAAAGGGCACTATCAGTCGTTTCTCCCAATATGCCGATTGCTTTATGATCATTGGCATCGACAGAAATTACTGGGATACCTTGTTTCTGGGCCATTCTTGCGCTTCCCGCACAGCCAGCAAATACATCAGAAATTTCAAATATTTTTTTAGGCATTGGAAAAACCTCCCCCAAATACATTGCATTAAGATGGGGACTGGTTTCGGTAATAGAATGTAATCTTTTATAAATGCGTCGTTGCTTGGTGGATCCTACTATTATAAAATTCACATTGATTCCGGTCGATTCTGCAAAATGTTTTACCTCCTCCCATAATTCAGGAATATAAGGTTTCTCCAGTCTCCCTATACTTAACACTGTGAAAGCATCTTCTTTTAATTTTAACCCTCCGGGTAAAGGAAGATCTTCAGCCTCGCGCACACAACCATGAGCTAAAAGGGTGGTTTCATCTCCATCTGCTTCCGGGAAAATTGATGGTATGCTTTTTGGTGTAATACCGTAAAGTAATCCCTGGTTTAATTTAAACTCCAGGAACTCCCGGATACTCGGAGTGATATTTGAGGGATAAGTCTCACACAGAAAATAACAGATATGTTTGCCCCTGCATTGACTTGCAAAATATTCTCCCCAAAGAGACATCTCAATGGAGAAAGATTCGATTATTATCTCATTATAAATATTCCAGTCTGTGCTTACTTTCTCAAAGGTTTCCCGCCTGTCTTTAGGAGACATCAAGGCAAATCTGAATTCCAGATTCCTCACATATCCATTTTCAAAAGGTTTGAGATTTTCAATTGTTATGGGAGTAGGATCAAAGTATAAGACTTCAACATCGTATCCTTCTTTTTGTAGCCAGTCTATCTTGGCGGAAAGATATAACTGGCCCCCGGCCGACCCTCCTACTGTATTTATAAGAAATATATATTTTCTTTTATTTCCCATTAAGAAATTCAGTCACTACATTAATAATCTTCATCATTTCCCCTTTCCCATACCTCTGATCAATAGGCAGAGCTACAAGGTTATCTGAAAATTCCGAAGCCATACTACCTTTTTTACACCATTTTTCAATACCGGGCCAATAAGATGCCACATATACCTTATTTGCAATAAGATACTCTTTTAATTGCTTGCCCTTAGGCATAAATAATGGGTAAACCATCGGACATTCAAAACTTTCCCGGGAAGGCAACTTCAGTTGATTATATGGGTACAATTCTTGGTCTAACTGAATGTAGTTTACTTTTCTGATATCCTTTACCTCTTTCATATCAATACTTTCCAGGATTCTTCGGGAAAGTTTTGATAATTTTCGAATCGGCTCTTTTCCCAATTTCTCAGAACTTTCTCTAAAAACCCTATAACCCTCAGAGGCTGATTTATCTATTCTCATTAAAAGATGGCGCGATAAATCAGAAGCCTCGCCTTCCGGTAGGTTTTGAACATCAAAATTAATATTTCCACAGATAAAACCACCATCAGGAACGCCGAAAAATTTTCTTGGGCTATATATGGATATAGCAGAATCAAAATTCGGGGCATACCATGCCTGGGCATCATCCACTATTACGCGCTCAGGAAAAGTCGAAGTAATTTCTGATATGTAATGGTCTTTAATTCCGAAAAAGTTATTTACTATTAACCATTCTCCTTGCTCAAGTTTTAAAGAATCATCGATTTCCAGATTTTTCCCTATCTTATAGAAATCATATAGAATCCCGGATTTTACAACTTCTTCTATAACTACAGGACAAGTGTAATCCGGGATTAAAATCTTTTTAATCTTATTTTTATTAGAACTCAAAACAAGAGCTAAAGAATTTCGGGCTGAATTAAGAGCCAAACATTCATGATGAAGAAATTTTTCCTTCATCCTTGGCAATTCCAACTCAAAATATCCTCCTATCTCTTCCAATTTTAAATTTTATGAAAGATTATTACGAAGTGGCTTGGCCGGATTGCCCACAATCACCATATTATTTCCATAGTTATTTAACACTACACTTCCCATCCCTATTATATTGTTTTCTCCGATTTCAACGAAAGTGCGAACTGTAGAATTCAAACCTATGAAATTATATTTCCCGATTCGGATCTCAGAACCCAAACAAGAATGAGCGGACAGAAAATTGTAATCACCTATCCGGGTATCGTGTTCCACAACCACTGATGCCTGGATTATAGTGTTTCTTCCTATTTCTACATTGGAATTTATGACACTGTTAGCCAATATAACTGTGCCGGGACCAATCTTAGCACTTTTGCAAACTATTGATGAAGGATGAATGAACGTGAGCCATCTTTCTATTGGAACTCCATAACTTTCACAAAGCATTCCCCTTTCGCGGATTTTATCAGATCTGAACATGGAGAATAAAAAGAATACATCAGGATCATCCTTATATTTTGGATAAGCCTCACGTGTGCCACAAAGAACCGGCCATCCATTTATTCCATTCCTAAAAGCCGGATCATCAAAGGCAAAACCTTCCACTTTCAACTTGCAACCATATCTTTCGGACGCATCGAGTATTTGTTCGGCAATAACTACTGCCGTTCCCTTTCCTCCTATTATAATCACTTTTTTCATTTGTGATCCCGGGTCAGTTCTACTTCTATATGTTCATCTATTCCCTCAAACATCAGTTCATATTCTTTTTCATCTCTAAATTTGAAAAATAGAATTCCCACTGCTTTTGAGGCACCGTCAAAATATTCTATTCTATCCCCCTTTTCCTTATATATTTCCCTTCTATATATAAACGGAAGAAGTGACTTATCAATTTTAATTCCTACGAATTTTCCTTCTTTTTTACTATGGATGACATACGTAACATAGACTCCCTGGGAAGGATCTGTATTTATGTCGCAACTTTCTCCCATTGCAAAGTCTACATTACAAGTGATTAGATCGGTAGCAAACACATCAGATAATTGTATCGGAATCATATTTCCCCCGGCACGGGGTCCCACTTCAAGAAAAAATATCTCACCTTGTGTACCAATGATTATTTCTATATTAAACTGGCCACTTTCAAGCTTTAATAAATCTATGAGCCTGTTAAGTTCATTTTTAATGCGTTCTCTCGTTTCTTTATTTAGATTATCCGGGAATTTTTCTCCAACAGGGATTACACTTTTACCTTCATCACCTCGAATAGCCGTCATAGATCCTAAAATCGCAATCTTACCACCCTCTACAACTATATCTCCTCCAATAATATCTTTATGGCCTCTTTCAATGAATTCTTCAACTATAAGTATTTTATTCCTTGAATAAGCAGAAGCATTTCTAATAGCATCTTCCACTTCTGTCATAGAATTTACCACTCTTACACCCTTTGATCCCGAAGAATCCGTTGGTTTTACAACACATGGATATTTTATTCCCATGAGTTTCTCAAGGGGAGAAGTATCTTTTCCCAGATCAATAATCCTGAATTCAGGACAGGCAAATCCATTATCTTTTAAAAATTTTCTAAACAGATATTTTAGCCCTAAAATTTTTATAGATTCCAACGGATTACCCGGTAACCCCAATTTATTTGCCACAATTGCTGCCGGAATTGCCGCAGGATCTGAAGCATATGCTAAAATTCCATCTATTTTCTCCTCTTTCGCAATTTTTAGCAAAGCCTCCGTATCGGTTGTACTTTCAGAATACCATTTATCAGCCACCAGTCTTCCGGGATTATCAGGAAGATAGTCTATCAATACTGTATAATATCCTTTATTCTTTGCCTTCAGTATAGCCGGAACCTGCTGTGCCGAACCTCCCAACAACATTATCTTTTTAATCTTTCCCATACTTTGCCAATTCTTCTCGAAAGAATTTACCTCCGGGTGTTTTAAAAACCGGTTGGTCAATCTGGAAAGTTAAAGAGTTTAGAGAATTTATCTCTGTAATTTTCACTTTATTGTCAGAGGTTATAGCAAAATCAAAACCCAAATATTTCAATTGAGGAAAATTATGGGCAATGCCATATGATATTTTTTTAATAGTATCATACAGGGGTACTTCTCCTTTTAAAGGAAGATTATTATCAGGATGACTATAGATTATTTTGTCTTTATGTGTCTTATCATCTATTACATGACCTCTGTGGAATTTTCCATCTTCCAAATATAAGACGACTCCTCCCTGCATATAATTTTCTACTGGTCCGCTTTCTTTAACACCCACACGGAGAAATGAGGTTATTTCTCTCCAAATCCCATCGGCTCCCTTTCCTATCAAAAAACGAAGGGATCCTAAAGATGAATCACAGAATCTTGCTATCTCCGCATGAGGTGTTAAAAACTCCATTACAAGATAGTTTCTTAATCCTTTAAGCCTCGAATTAAGATCTTCTTCTGAAATCTCCTTATCATTCCATCTGATAATGTTTTTTTCTTTCTCAAAAGAAAGTTTCACAAATCCTTCTCCTAAAGCTCCACGCATTTTTTTTAAAGCAAGGCTTCTCTTTTCTTTTAATAAAGCGATGAGCTCGTCTACTTTAATATCCCTCTTTTCTCCAGAAAAATCAGATAATGGAACTATCTCTCCATTTGGAAGAATCTGCATGTAATATTCTGGCATATTCTCCCTAAAGGATGTGCCTTCCAAAAGATATTTTAAGGTAAGCTTATCATCTATCCAGTGACTGTATTCTCCATTGAGAGGATGAAGAAAACAATA
The DNA here is from genome assembly GCA_022509185.1 of Muribaculaceae bacterium. Classification (GTDB taxonomy): domain Bacteria; phylum Bacteroidota; class Bacteroidia; order Bacteroidales; family Muribaculaceae; genus Lepagella. The sequence continues at coordinate 46,672 of JAFLTS010000007.1, forward strand.
ATCCCGCGTGTTGAGATAATCAATTTTATTTTTATGGGCTATATCCATGATTTCCCAATCAGCATAACTCCATCCCTTTTCGTGTACCTTGGCTATTGTAAAATATTTTTTTACAGGATTATTCCTATAATCCTTAAGATAAAGATGAGAAAGCATCCATGAACCTCGTCTTGACTTTATTTTATGACGATGTTGGATATAATAATGATACAACTTCTCTTTTATGGTGTTTTTCATCTTTATGATAATTATATCCTCTCTCCTTTCACTACCTCTATTATTCTATCAACATCTTCTTCGGAAAGATTAGGATGCATAGGAAGACACAATACCGTTCTTGCCAGTTTATTTGCAACCGGAAGATTTTCTTTAGCTGCAGAAGGTAATCCTGAATAGGTAGAAAATTCACTTATAAGAGGATAAAAATATCTTCTTCCAAAAATATTTCTCTCTTTCAATTTCTCATAAAGGGCATCTCTGGAAAGTCCATATTTATCCTCATCCACAAAAATCGGAAAATAGGAATAATTATGTCTATATTCTGTGGAAATTTTTAAGCATGAAATACCATGAATATCCTTGAATGCCTCAATATATTTTTCTGCTACTTCTTTTCTTTTCTTGATGGCTCTTTCCACCTGACGAAGATTAAGCAATCCATAAGCGGCCCGTATTTCATCCATCTTGGAATTGATGCCCGGAGCTACTACTGTTGTTTCACCTGCAAAACCAAAATTTTTAAGATAATCTATTCTTTGTTTTGTTGCAGCATCATGCATCACCATTGCTCCACCTTCAATGGTATTATAAACTTTTGTAGCATGGAAAGAGAGGGTAGACAAATCGCCTTTGTTAAGTATGGATTTACCTTCATTATCTTTCACACCGAACGCATGAGCGGCATCATAAATCACTTTAAGGCCATATTTATCAGCTATTTCTTTGATGGATTCGGTGTCACAAGGGGTACCATAACAATGCACACCGAGAATGGCTGTGGTATGGGGGGTGATAGCCGCCTCCACTTTCTCCGGATCTATGTTACATGTCTTTTCATCCACATCAACAAAGACCGGTTTTATTCCGTTCCACCATAATGAATGCGTTGTAGCTACGAAACTATAGGGAGTAGTGATTACCTCTCCTGTGATTCTCAAAGCTTGTAAGGCCGTAATTAAAGGCAGCGTGCCATTGGTGAAAAGACTCAGATAAGGCACTCCCAAATATTCTGCTAATTCTTTTTCGAGACGTCTATGAAATTCTCCGTTATTCGTAATCCATTTACTGTCCCATATTTCCTTTAACAGAGAATGGAATTCTTCCAGATCAGGAAGTAAAGGAGAGGTTACCGTTAATTTATCCCACTTCTTATCCATCTGATTACTATATTACTACCTGGAGAGGTCTCTCTTATCATCCTTCACTATCATGAAACCCAGACGACTGCTTAAATTAAACAGCATATCAGCGCCCCGGAGTCTGCCCTCACTATAAATTTTAGAGTCTTGTATCTTGTTGCCCCGGCTTCTCCAGCTTCCCATAGCGAAATGCTTGCAATAGGTCTCTTTTTTACGATGATGACAATCAAAATATGAATAAGGATATACATGCACGTCATCACCGAAAACTTGAATCCCATGATATTTTCTTGCGGGCCGGTATCCCTGAAGCGTTGCTATTTCTGTCTGGATAAAGGGAAGGGTAGTCTGATCATATTTCAAATTATCCGGAAGCCAATTTTGTTGTGATTGAATAAAATGTCTCCCTTCATAATAATCAAGACAAGCCTTTATAAACGGATGTCCCTCTTTTGCACCCATACAATGAGAGGTGAGATGGGAAATCATTATTTTATGAGCTACATGATGTGAATTTTCCCGGCCTATAAAAGCTTTGTGATTCAATAAAGCATTGAATTTCTTATAAACCTCTACGTCAGTATCTAAATAAATACCTCCGTAATTATACAAAGCATATAATCGGGTAAAGTCAGAGGCGAAAGCCCATTTTTTACATTCTAAAGCTTCTTTTAAAAAAGCACTGTCTATATCTTTTATGGCATTCATATCCCAGAGACGATACTCATATTCCGGCATCACTTTATGCCAGGAGTCTATGCATTTTTTTATAAACGGAGGATATTCACTTCCGCTGAACCACATAAAATGTATTGTCTTGGGTATCATTTATCTTTAAATAAATTTGTAAACCTTCCTTACAAACTTCAAAATTAATGATTTTTTTGTTAACCCTTCCTTCTTATTAGACTAATAAGAAATTTCAAATCCTTTGAACCGGTTAAATGGTGTAAACCTATATAAATCACTATCCCAACTAAAAATCCTATAATTAATTTCAACCAATAAGGAGTAAAAAATAATGTCACAGCATAAACAATCAGTCCCATACCCAATGAAGATAACAATGTGGGGAAAAGATCCCACATTTGCTTCCAAAATCCAAAACCTATAAGTTTTCCTGTATAGTAAGTATTTATGGATAGTGCTATCAAGGATGTTATAACCGAACCTATACAAATAGCCACAAGACCTAAGGGTATAGTTATACAGAGCACACCAATTCCTACTCCTTTTTTCCAGAATTCAAGCTTAAGGAATAGGTCACTCCTTCCTTTCACCTGTAGGAGATTTAAATTTATGGAATGAATCGGATACCACATCATTCCGTAACAAATTATGGACAGTAGCAAGGCGGAAAATTCCCAATCCGGTGTAAGAATTGTAAGAATCAAAGGCTTAGCTAAGACACTTAATCCCACCATCAGTGGGAAAACAATAAATCCTGACAATCTTAAAAACCTGCGATAGACATCAGTGAGTCGCTCATCTTCATCCTGTATCTGGCATAATACCGGGAAAGTTACCCTTTGAAGAATGCTTGTGATATTAGATGAAGGGAACGCTGCAAATTGTTGGGCCCTGGTGTAGTAACCCAAATCGGAAGCTTTAAAGATCTTTCCGATCACTATAAGATATATATTGGTGTATAGAGTGTCTATAATGCCTGCAATTGCCAATTTAGATCCAAATCCAAACATTTCCCGGAAAGCCTTTAATGAGAAAGTAAGAATAGGACGCCAATGAGAAAATATCCATATCAGAAAGACATTCAATCCGAAATTAGCCAATTGATACCATACTATCGACCATACTCCATGTCCTGTATAAGCCAAAGCCAATCCTAACGCACCGCTTCCTGCTACAGCTGTTAGGGATGCTTTGGCCTGGGTCTTAAAATCAAGATTGGCTGTCAGTAAGGCCCTTTGCACCATTATAAAAGAATTTATAATGATACTTAAGGAAATAAATCGCGTGAGTTTTACAAGCAACGGTTCATTATAAAACCTGGCAATTAATGGTGCACAGAAAAATAATATGAAATATAAGATAATTCCTACCCCGATGTTAAACCAAAATGCTGTGGAATTATCTTTGTTAGACCTGTCTTTTTTACGAATAAGAGCCTGAGAAAACCCGCTGTCGATCAAAGACTGAGATACTGCAATAAAGATAGTTATCATCCCTACAAGACCATAGTCTCGGGGGGTAAGAATCCTTGCCATAAAGATCATTATGACAAAGGATACAGCCTGCGCCGAAAATCTCTCTATTACGCTCCAGACTGTGCCTTTGAACGTCTTTTGTTTTAGAGAATCCGACACCTCTTATTTCATAGGATCTTGAGCAGCCACTCTTTTCATCATTTCAAGATGGCTGTTCTTTTTTGGCGATTGTTTTATATTATTAAGCACATGGTCGAGGCGATGCACATCGCTTCCCATCATATCTATCATGCCTGCATCAAGGAGCCACTCAGCCTTTTTCCTCGCTGTCTCCCCATAAGCTCCTACTATTGACATGAAATTCATTTGAAACAACACTCCATTTTCTTTGAGACGGCGGTAATCCTTTTCATCCATATACCGGTATCTCTCAGGATGAGCCAGAATGAGATAATATCCTATTTTCCTGGCTTTTTCAAGCATCTCATCCATAGCATAGGGAGGGGTATAATAAGAAGTTTCCACCAACAGGTGACGTCCTTCATCCCCTATGGGAAGAAAATCTTTTTTTTCGAGCCTTTCTTCAAACAGTGTGTCAAGCATATTTTCAGAGGCCAGTCTTATTTCTGTGCTTCCGGTCCATGCCTTTTTTAATTCCTCGAATCTTTCCTTCAGTTTCGCGGTTTCATTAGGGAAATCTTCCATCACATGAGGTGTCAGCCAGACTTTCTTGAAACCCATTCTTTCATATTCCCTCAACACTGCAAGCGAATCCTCTATTCTTTGTATTCCGTCGTCTACTCCTGGAAGTATATGTGAATGCCAGTCTGTAAATCCATTAAAAACCCCGGATTCTTCCAACGACTTCTTTTTACTAAATCCCCACATAATTAATTGAGGTTCTGATAGTTTCCATAGGTGTAATAACGACTGTGCACAGCCTCCGTTCCATTAAGGATTACACTGATATTCTTGAATTTCTTTTCTTCATAGAATTCGTTAAGTTCCTTAAGCGCCGAACGCTCCAATAAACCGGCTCTTACTATAAAGAGGGTTCTGTCTGCCCATTGTGCCACTATCTGGGTATCTACCACTATATTTACAGGAGGACAATCCAGGAAGACAATATCATAATCTTTCTTGGCTTCTTCCACAATTGTGCCAAGACGGCCGTCTTCAAGGAGTTCCGCGGGATTGGGAGGTATCTTGCCTATGGGAAGAATATCCAGGTTGGCATTTGCCGGAGATTTCACAACCAGGCTTTCCCAATCGTTTGTAGATCCGGTGAGATAATCGGCAAGTCCTTTCTTTGGCATACCCACATACATAGAAGAGGAACCATGCCGAAGATCGCAGTCAATGATCAAAACTTTCTTGTTTTTCAAACAGAAACTTACAGCAAGGTTATAGGTTACAAAGGATTTTCCACTTCCAGGATTGAAGGAAGTTACCATTATAGACTGTGAAGCCGTTGACTTTCCACTCATGAAGTCGAGATTTCCTCTCACTACTCTGAAGGCTTCGTTTACTACGTCACGTTTACCCGGTTCTACCACAGCTAATGGCGGTTTCTCATCTTTCTTCTTTTTGAGAGGATTCTTTTCAGCAAGTTCTTTAAGATTAGCTTTCTTCCCAACCTGAGGTATTTCTCCTGCGAACGGCATAAGAAGAATACCGAGATCGTCCTTATTCCTTACTGTAGTATTGATTGATTCAAGGAAATAGATGAGGATAAGAGGCACGCCAAAACCAATGATCAATGAGACGATAATAATCAGACCTTTTCGAGGTGCCACGGGACTCAAGGAACCCACGGGCGGAGTTATGACCCTGATATTGTCGGCAGAGAACTTCTGAGTAAGCTCGTTCTCTTCACGCTTCTGCAATAAGAAGAGATATAAGGCTTCTTTCACTTCCTGCTGACGCTCTTCTGAAAGCAACGGCAAATTAACTTCAGCCGAATTGGCAAGACTGGAAGTCATCTTTCCCATTTCTTTCTGTGTGTTTTTCACAGCTTCTGTTAAGGCATTAACCTGATTGTCTACTGATCTTTCTATAGATGTCCTCATGTATTCCAACTGCCTGTCGTAGTTCTGAACCAAAGGATTAGACAAGGAGCTGCTGTTCAATACATTGTTTCTATTTAACAGCATTTCATTATACGACAAGATCTGGGTACCCAATTCCGGATTCTCAATTCCAAGATTAACCGGTATTAATGTGTTGATATCATTATTCTTTGCCAGAAATTCTTGCATATATTTTGCTACACTTAGCTGATTACTGGCCTCAATAAGATCCTGACCAACTCTGGCTCCCATTTCATAATTCACCCGGGTAGCCGTTTCCACATCAGGGGTGCCTGTTTTTTTCATATAATCAGCGATAGTGCGATCTACCACTCCGAGTTCTGATTCTATCACCTTAAGACGCTCATCTATAAAAGCCGAGGTGGCTACAGCCATTTTGTTTTTGTCTTGAATCCAGTTCTGGTTATAAATAATCAGTACATAATTAAGGATATCAACAGCCCTTTGAACTGAAACGTCTTCAATAGATAATTCTATTACATCTGCATCCTGATCAGCAAGATCTCCTTTAAGCATCTTTCCATACAATTCAACAGTGCTTTGCATAGGTAGCTTATAGATCCTAATTTCCTTTTCCTCACTGTCAGCGGTAGGTATATAAGAGGGATTAGGCTTTACCACTATTTTACCCAAAGGAGTTTCAGCCACCAATTGTCCTGGTTTCATGGTCACCGTCTCCTTATATTTCACCTTCTTGCCACCGACATTTCTTTGGAATCTAAAAAGCTCTTTTTCTCCATCAGGCAAAACCTTCATCCGGAAAGCACCGTCGCCTTGAGAAGAAATATCCACCATGTCTACACGGAAAGGAAGGTTTGATCCATATAACGTCTTATACCTTAAACCATCTCTCTCCAGGTAATTCATATCCAGTTGCAATGTATCTGCCACTTCATACATAATGGCCGGAGAGGTCATAGTGATGAGTTCATTATATACATTGGTCTTCTTGGAAAAGAGGCCTAATGTTGAAAAAGAATTGGAGATATCTCCCATTCCTCCGTTTGAATCTTGCTCGTTTACAAGAATCTGCTCAAACCTCTCGAATTTAGGTTGTTGACGGTAGATATAAAACAGAGCTATCCCTACTGCAAAAACAGCACAAATTAAAAACCAAAACCATTTGGTGAGACAAAGTTTGAAGAAATCTTTGAAATTAAAATCGCTGACTTCTTCATTTGTCGGTTTATTTTTTGGATTCTGATCCATCTTCAAATTCTTTTCCTGATTATCTGAGAACGAAAACGCCTACTGTAGTAGTGATTGAAGTCAATAGTGAAGCCACCGAAATCCAGAACCCTGTGGTGTAAACATTGTTTCCGTTGGTGGTAGTCTGTCTCTTCTTCATATCGTTTGGTTCTACATAAACTATGTCACCCTGTTCAAGATAATAAACCGGTGATTGAGTAAGTTCTTTCAGATTTGTGAGATCCATGTTGTATGTTTTAATCTCACCGTCTTGTTCTCTAAGCACTTTTATGGTTTCCCTCTTGCCTTGAAGGGTGAGGTCACCGGCCATTGAAATAGCTTCGATGATATTTATCCTGTCCTGATTAAGATCATACATTCCCGGACGCGCTACCTCTCCTAATATGGAAACCCCCATATTCACAAATTCCACCGTCACTACAGGATCTTTGGCAAGGTCGCGGCCCATAAGTTCTCCTTTGATAAATCCTTGAAGTTCACTCCTGGTCATTCCTGCAACATGTATTTCACCCAAGACAGGAAAGTCGATATTACCCTCCGGGCTCACAGTATATTTCGATATACCGGCAGCTGTAACCGCAGAACTTCTAAGATTCCCGTTACCTGTGTTCAAAGTAGTATTATCTCCGATACGGTCAGTCATAACTATTAGATTAAACAATGCCGATAGATTGGGATCCATTGTTTTTACAGTTATGCTTAATTTATCGTTTGGCTTAATTTTTAATTCTCCCACTGAGGGTAAAGCAATTACTTCGCTTGAAATATCTTGAAAATAGGATACATCCTTAGGAGTGCTGCATCCTGTGGTGAAAAACAACGCAATCAGCGCTACTACAGTAAATCCGAGATATCCTCGTTTATTATTCCGTGACATTACAACAATTTAATCAAATAGACTCTTTCCAGTCACCATTTCTTTGCGGGCTATCGCCTTGGATAGGGCCACATTAACCAATACCCACACCAATATGTCTGCTATGATAATAAAGGTTGGGTTGATATATTCGGATAGCAGCATATTGATGACAATAAAAAACATCGACCATAGCATGATTATTATCAGAGCAATACGCTGATTGAGCCCTAAAGCCAACAATTTATGATGTATATGGGATTTATCTGGCATAAAAGGATTTCTGTGGCGAGCCACCCTATGTATGTAGACTCGCACAACATCAAATAGGGGTATAATTAAAGGAGAAATGCCTAAAATCACCGGATTATAATCCATCGCTACCGGCACAGAACCTAAATGAAGCATTTCTATGGCACAAAAAACCAAAATCATACCGGTGGTTAATGCTCCCGTGTCTCCCATAAATATCTTCTTCTTCTTGGATGCATCACCAAATACATTATAATAGAAGAATGGCAATAAAGTGCCTGCACCTGCAGCAGCCAGCATGGAGTAAACATATTGACCTGCAAACGCGAAAATGATTGTATAAAACACAAAAGCTACCGTGCTTAATCCGGATGCCAATCCGTCAATACCGTCAATCAGGTTGATGGCATTTACTACATAAACAACCATAAACGCTGTGGCTATCCAGCCAATCCAGTCATAAATGTGATCGATCCATAGAAAACCGAAAAAATTATCTATGAAAACTCCTGAAAACACTATAAGGATAGAGGCAAGTATCTGCACCACAAATTTAGCCAGATACTTAACCCCGATCAAATCGTCGGCTATTCCTACAAGAAACATTAGCAATACCGCGCAAATCATAAAATAGAAGGGTACTACCGTTTCAAAATATATGCCTCCTACTTCCCATCCCCAATATTTAAGGGTGAAGCCTACAACAAGGGCAAAAGAAAAAAGGATAGACGGGAAAAAGGCTATACCTCCTAACCGGGGCACCACACCTTTATGTATCTTCCTTTCATCAATCTCGTCGAATAGATTCTTGCGGAAAGCTATCAAAAGAATCTGTGGTATTATTATACCCGCCAAAATCAGCGAGACAAAAAATACTATCAAATCATTGAATACCCAGATTCTCATATTTTTTTATTGGTCGACTTGCTTAAGCGATTTTGCATGCCTTTTTAGCAACTGCAAATATAACCCTTTTGACTGAAATACTCAAAATATACTCTTCCTTACTTTCTTAACGGACCTTTCTTAAGCTTATTTTGAGAGATTTATCTTTTCTCTCTTAATAATCTTTATACCCGGATTGTAAAAAACTTCTATCAATACTTAATTTTGTGTGTTGACACCTTAATATTATATTTGCATATTAAGAGATCGGTAATCACTTTATATTAAAATTCACCATTAAAAGGCCGACTTAATAAATACTTCACTGTGAAGAGTGATACAGATAAATATTCCAAAGAGATTATGATGGTAAAAACTTTAAAAGTTTTTTTCATCATAGTTAGTTTATCCTGTTTTTCCTCTGCATTGGGTCATGATTCAGATAAAGACGTTGCCTTGCTCCCATTGGAATATGAAGTAGAAGCTCGATCCACTTTTTCAGCCGGCAAATTCACTCCTTTTTGGTTGAATTCAAACCTCCAGGGCCTTGGAAGTCCATATAAAAATAACGGATGGGTAAGAGCTGTTTTAGCAAGAGGGATAAATCCCGATAGTAAGCTATCATGGGGCGCAACTATAGATTTGGCCGGAACCTGGAATATGCCTGCTTCTTTCAATATTCACCAGCTTTCAGCTGAATTTAAATACAGACGTCTATATATTATAGCAGGAGCCAAAGAGTTTTGGGGGAAATATAATAATCCCCGGCTTTCAACAGGTGATCTATTGTTTTCCGGAAATTCAATGCCAATTCCTCAAATGAGAATAGGCACATTTGGATTCGCTCCTTTCTGGGGTACAAATGGATGGTTTTCTGTTGATACTTATCTGGCATTCGGCAAATTCACAGATTCCAAATGGATCAAATCATGGTCTGATCCAAAATTTATGAGAAGTGAAGGTGTTCTCTATCATTCCAAAGGATTATGGCTTCGAGGTGGAAAAGAAGAACGTTTCCCGCTTTTGGTAGAAATAGGTATCGAAATGGGAACACAATTCGGTGGCACCATTTATGAAAATGGCAAAACCATTAAAATGCCTGAAAAATTTATTGATTGGTTGAAAGCCATTTTTCCATGGTCCGGTGGAGATAATACTCCCATGGAGGAACAAACCAACGTTCAGGGTAATATGGTTGGGGAATATAATATCGCAATCCAATGGAAACCTAAAGCAGACTGGAGTATCAAGGGGTATTTTGAACATTATTTCGAAGATCATTCACAAATGACCTTTGAATACGGCTGGAAAGACGCTCTTTGGGGTATAGAAGCCTCTTTGCCATCAAATCCTGTTATAACTAATATTGTGTTGGAATATATATATATGAAAGATCAGACCGGAGCTGTAAACCATGACTCAACTCCGGAAATCCCTGAACAGGTAAGTGGAGCTGATAATTATTATAACCATTACCTTTATTCAGCCTGGCAAAACTGGGGCATGGGGATTGGTACACCACTGGCTTTATCACCCCTATATAATGATCCCCATAGAATTTATATTTTCAACACCAGATTCATAGCATGGCATCTGGGCCTGGAAGGAAATCCAATACCTTCCATAAGATGGCGTACTTTATTCACTTATAGTGAAAACTGGGGAACTTATCGTTATCCTTATCCCGATATTAAATACAATTTCAGTGGTCTTGCGGAAGTGAATTTCTCACCTGCAAAACTTAAAGGATGGTACCTTACAGCTGCGTTAGCTTGGGATCGAGGAGAACTTTTAGGTAGAAATTTCGGAGGAATGATTTCTATAGGAAAAACGGGCTTGATAAAATGAATTTTCAATTAAAACATACACTAAGTTGGGCCTGGTTGGTGATTGTTCTAATTATAGCAGGCTGCCAGAAAGCCCCTATAAACGGAGATCTTGACGGTAGATGGCAAATACTGACGATTGAGACCGAAGAGGGTGTGTTTGATGTGAAAGACCGTCAGTTTTATTACAACTTCTATATGCATGTTTGTAACCTTTCAGTATATGGGGGTATAATTACCGAGGCCAATCTTCTCTATGAGGATGACAGAATATTCTTGAATTTTCCTTATATTGAAACACCGGAAGAGTATTTTCATCTGACTGAATTTGGTATATATTCTAACCCTGTAGAATTCCAGGTGTTGTATATAGATAAAAAAGGACTGGTGATGCAGAGCGAGGAATCACTTATAACGCTTAGAAAATTTTAATATTAAAACTAAGAAAGAATTTTAAGGGCTTCCTGATATTTTCAGAAAGCCCTTTATCGATTTTAAGAATAATTTTTAATCATCTAATCCCAATTCATGCACTTCTTCCTGCATGTCGCCCACAGATGGATAATTAGGATCAGGAGTGGAAATAGTAGGATTCATTCTTACCCATACTGCCTGAGGAATCGACCTCCAGAAGCCGGTGAAGAGATTCCATCTCCAGTCTACCACAGCTACACGGTATTTTCTTACGATAGCCTTTATGATCTTAGGCACAACATAATCAACCGACATGTTCATGGGGTAATTCTCATCCGGATTCTCAAGAGGAGTTCTTACCCATCCGGGACGGATATCTGTAAAGGTGATGCCGGAATTTTCTGCATTCGACATCTGTTCTACAGCGTCAAGATACCATTGTCCGAATTTCTTGGAAGAAGAATAAGCTGCAAGCCTGCCGATACCTTTAGTTCCGGCTACTGATGTAATGGCTGCTATATGACCCTTCTTTTTATTTGTGCGGAAGTAACGATAAGCTGCACTGATCATACGGGCAAAACCGCAGCAATTAGTTTCAGCTACCTTCACATCTGTTTCGGGATCAAGGTATAGATTTTCATTATAAATACCGGCCACATGGAAATATATATCCATGCCTCCAAGTTCTTCAATCAGATCATTGAGCTGGGATACTGCTTCCGGTTTTGTGATATCTATTTTAGCATATTCAACAAATTCTGGATACTTATCTTTCAAAGCTTTCATCGATGCAGTGTGTCGCGCTGCGATTCCCACTTTTACACCTCTTGAGGCTAATGCTTCTGCCACTCCATAGCCCATGCCTGAGGAGGCACCCATAATCACTACTTTTTTCATATTAAGAATGTTTTAATTGTTTCTATCTTTATAACATTCTATCTTCCTTATAGTTTACTAAAACCAGGATTATTTTTGTTCATGCTTCAGCGGCAGCAAACTCCATGAGATAAGCCTTGATGAATTCATCTATTTCACCATCCATAACTCCACCTACATCTGAAGTCTGATGGTTTGTACGATGGTCTTTCACTCTGCGGTCATCAAATACATAGCTCCTTATCTGGCTCCCCCACTCTATCTTTTTCTTGCCTGCTTCCACTTTTGCCTGCTCTTCCATTCTATGCTTCAATTCTTTGTCATATAAAATGGACTTCAACTGCCGCATTGCATTTTCTTTGTTCTTGGGCTGATCGCGGGTCTCTGTGTTTTCTATTAGGATTTCTTCCTCCTCTCCGGTATAAGGATCTTTATATTGATAACGAAGACGAACTCCGGATTCTACCTTGTTTACATTCTGGCCACCGGCGCCACCTGATCTGAAGGTGTCCCAGGATATTCTGGCCGGTTCTACATTAATTTCTATGGTGTCGTCTACAAGAGGGGTAACGAATACAGATGCAAAAGAGGTCATCCGCTTTCCCTGTGCATTATAGGGACTCACTCTGACAAGACGATGCACACCGTTTTCACTCTTAAGGAAACCGTAGGCATAATCTCCTTCTATATTGATTGTTACCGACTTTATACCGGCATCATCACCTTCAAGTAGTTGAGCAACGGATGTTTTATATCCATGTTTCTCCGCGTATCTAAGATAAAGACGCATTAACATCTGTGCCCAATCCTGACTCTCGGTCCCCCCGGCGCCTGAATTGATTTTCAAAACAACACCGAGCTTATCCTCTTCGCGCCTAAGCATGTTTCTTAACTCAAGCTTTTCTATCTTGTCTATCAGCTTGGAATATAAGGCATCGATCTCTTCTTCAGTAACCAGTTCTTCTTTAAGGAAGTCGAAGGCCAAGGTGAGTTCTTCAGTCATCTTTTCCAATTCCTCATAGGAGTCTATCCAGAAATGGAGTTCCTTTATTTTACGCATCTGAGCTTCGGCTTTTTCACGGTCGTCCCAGAAATCAGCTACATGAGTGCGTAATTCCTCCTCCTCTACTTCTATTTTCTTATTATCAATATCGAGATATTTTTTTAGAGCGTCTTTCCTCTCTGACGCTTCTTTGAATTGATCCTGTGTTATCATTATCTTTTTCTTACATCAACCTTTTTTCCTCTTATTCCCCGTTTTTATCCCAAAAACCTATTTTATTCCTTATACATTGCTTCTATTTCCTTGCTGTATCTTTTTGCAACTACAGGCCGTCTCACTTTCATAGTGTTGGTGACCTCACCATTCATTATAGAAAAATGATTTGGCAACAAGGTGATCTTCTTTATTTTTTCATATTCTGCCACTCCTTCCTGCACCTTATTTATTTCCGACTGTATAAAAGCAATAACTTCAGGATTTCGGGTAAGACTCTCAGCTCCAAGATTTTCTATACCTTTGGATTCTGCCCACTTTCTTAACTGAGATAAATTAGGCACAACCAATGCAGTGACAAATTTTCTTTGATCTCCAATCACTGCCACTTCATCGATATATTTGTTTTCTGCAAGACGGCTTTCAAGCATTTGAGGAGCGATATATTTGCCATTGGAAGTCTTGAAAAGATCTTTTACCCTTTCTGTTAAGACCAAAGCTCCGTTTCTTGTAAAATATCCGGCATCGCCAGTACGGAAATAGCCGTCGTTTGTAAATGCCTTTTCATTTGCCTCCGGATTTTTATAGTAGCCGGGAGTTACGGTTGCTCCTTTCACAAGGATCTCCCCGTTTTTATCTATTTTAACACTTAACCCCGGCAATGGCACTCCCACAGTACCGATTTCATATCCCACATTAGGATAAAAACTAACAGTAGCTGTAGTTTCGCTCAATCCATAGCCAATCACTACATCTACTCCTATAGCTCTCATAAATTCCACTATACGGTCGCTTAGAGGGGCACCGGCTGTAGGAAACATATTGGGATTGGGGATACCGATAGCTTTCTTTATCTTACTGAAAATGCGTGAATCCCAAAACTCATATTCCTTTTCAACCAGTGTTGGTACTTTCTTTCCAAGACGTTTGTATTCAAGATTCCTTTTTTCTCCGCATCGGATAGCTCGTTTCACCATAGCCCGCTGCAGTTTATTCATCTTCTCGATGCGTTCTTTCATCCCGGCATAAACCTTTTCCCAAAAACGGGGCACGCAACACATTATATTTGGGTGAACGGTGTGAATAGTGTCTTGAATTACTCTGGGATCATAATTAACGGCAATAGCTATACCCTTTGTGATACAGAAAAAACACCATGCCTTTTCAAGAATATGACTCATGGGCAAAAAAGCCATAGAGAGATCGGTTTCGTTAACCTGTGTGAGAAGTTCCAGGTGACTGTCCATGGCTGCATCATAATTCGAGTGAGTTATGGCCACTCCTTTTGGCTCTCCGGTAGTGCCCGAAGTATAGATCAAAGTTGCCATATCTTCAGGAAGACCTTCAGATGTGCGTCGTTCTACTTCCTTCTTCACCTCTTCCGAGGCCTCCATACCCATTCTTACAAAATCATCCCAATAAATAGATATGGTGTCATCCTTCTCAAGTTCCAGATTATCATTCTTGAATACAACTATCTTACTAACCTTCTCCGGATGTTTTTTCCAATAATTATAAGCAAGAGGATATTGATGAGAATCACCTACGAAAAGCACCTTTGCTTCCCCGTTATCTACAATAAAGTCGAATTGTTCTTGAGAAGAAGAGGAGTATATAGGAATGACTGCAATACGGTTTTTAAAAGCTCCGAGTTCAACTATAAGTATCTGAGGAGTATTGGGAGAACAAATCGCTATAGTATCTTTTTCCAGGAGTCCAAGCTGTGGAAAGACCGCAGAGGCAACATTAATCTGTGCCTCGAATTCCATCCAGCTTGTCTTCAACCATTCACCATCTTTTCTCCAGCAGAACCGGTAAGCTTCCGCATCTCCTCTTCTCCGAGCCTGTATTGGCACTATTTCACAAAGTCTGTTTGCCATCTCCCCTTTATTTTCTTTTCCCGCTTATAATATCAAAATAACAATCAAGCACATCACGTGCTGCTGTGAAAGAAGATTGTTCATTATTGAGCACTCTAATCTCTTTTTGTTCAAGAAGAGCCTTTACCTCCGGCACTTGATAGAAATGACTTCTTAACTGTTCATCTATGGTTTCCATCATCCAGTATTTGGCCTGCTGGTTTCGCTTTTTCTCAAAATATCCTGTCTTTTTAACAAAAGCGAAATAGCGGTCGATCATATCCCAGACAATATCAATACCGATTTCATAATAGCCACTGTAAGTGATAACTTCCGGCTTCCATTTGCTTGGTGACGGTGGAAATAAAAATAATGCGTTTCTGAATTGGGAGGCCGCCAGTTGGGCTCTTTCAATATTATCTCCATCGGCTTTATTGATTACAATACCGTCTGCCATCTCCATGATACCTCTCTTAATACCCTGAAGCTCATCCCCGGTACCTGCCAATTGTATCAAAAGAAAGAAATCAACCATTGAATGAACAGCTGTTTCACTCTGACCAACCCCAACGGTTTCTACAAAAATATTATCATACCCCGCAGCTTCACACAAAACAATGGTTTCACGTGTCTTTCTGGCCACTCCTCCTAAAGAACCGGCTGAGGGAGAAGGACGTATAAAGGCATCTTTTTCAAGAGAGAGTTTCTCCATTCTTGTTTTATCTCCCAAAATACTTCCCTTAGATCTCTCGCTGCTTGGATCTATGGCAAGGACTGCCAACTTTCCGCCATTTCTGATGACATGAAGGCCAAAAACGTCTATTGAGGTGGATTTGCCTGCTCCGGGCACGCCGGTAATGCCTATTCTTCGAGATTTACCGGAATAAGGAAGGCATTTCTCAATGACCTCCTGTGCTATCGTCTGATGTTGCTCGGCTGTGCTTTCAACTAACGTGACTGCTCTACCCAGAATACTTACATCTCCTTTTAAAATTCCCTCCACATAATCGTTTACAGACAAAGTGGGTGCTAAAGCCCTCCGTCTGTTTTTATAGGGATTTATCACGGGCTGGGAATTTACTCCCGCATTTACCTGTAAACCTTTGTATTGTGATTCATTTTCAGGATGTTCCATAGCTGTCGATAGACTCTATACCTATATTATGCAAAATTAATTAAAATTTTGCTATTTATGTCTATCGACTCTTTTCTATAGACAACCTATTTGGCCGGTATAACCGTGCCTCGGATTTTCAAACTTACTTTCCCCGGATTTCCGCTACATCTCACTGTAACAACCTTAGTGAATCCACCGGGCCTTCCCAAAGGATTGTAAGTAACTTTAATTACTCCTGATTCTCCGGGGGCTATCTCCTCGCGAGGGTATTCCGGTCTTGTGCATCCACATTCCGCACGTGCGCTTGTGATTGTCAATGGTTGCTTTCCCTCATTAGTAAAAGTGAATTCATACGTAACAGGGCCTCCGTCTTCGCGTATATTACCGAAGTCGTGCACTGTTTCTGAAAATTTTATTTTTCCCTGGCTCTTGTCTGCGGCCATTAAACACAGGCTTCCGAGCATTGCAATAATGATGGCTAATCCTATTCTTTTCATATTACTACTAACGGGTTTTCCGCACTCTCTATTTTTTGTAAACTCGTTTTTTTTTAAATTTGCATCTAATCCGCTGATTTTTCAAGCTTTTAGAATGCAAAAAATCATTAATCCCATACCCAAAGAATTGATTGTCAGTGAATTAACACCTGATAAACTTTTACGAGTTGCCAATAAAGGCGGCAACGAAGTTTATGTGGTGGATGCTTTCAACGCCCCAAATGTAATGAAAGAGGTGGGAAGATTACGCGAAATTGCTTTCAGAGATGCGGGTGGAGGCACCGGTCTGGATTGTGATATCGATGAATTCGACACGATGGAGGCCCCTTGCAGGCAGTTGATTGTGTGGGATCCGGTAGAAAAGGAGATTTTAGGGGGTTACAGATTTATTCTCGGAGAAGACATTAAATTCAAAGATAATGTACCAAATATAGCCACCTCCCATCTTTTTGGCTTTTCTGAAAGATTCCTGAAAGAGTTATTGCCAAATACTTTGGAACTGGGACGTTCTTTCGTAAAGGTTGGTTATCAGAGCTCAAGAGCAAACACCAAAGCAATTTACGTTCTTGATAACCTTTGGGATGGACTGGGGGCCCTGACGGTGCTTTATCCCCAAATTAAATATCTGTTCGGGAAAGTCACTATGTATCCTTCTTATGGTAAGGAAGGACGGGATATACTTTTGGGATTCCTGCATAAATACTTTCATGACGACGAAAACCTTGTATGGCCTCTTGAAGAGCTGCCAAGCGATGCCAAGTCGGAAGAAGTGCAAAAATTATTCACCGGTAAGGATTTCCGTGAAGACTACCGTATTCTTAATCAGACCATCAGATCGCTTGGACGGAATATCCCGCCTTTAGTGAATGCCTATATGTCTCTTTCGCCCACAATGAAAGTGTTTGGTACTGCCATAAATCCGGAATTCGGTGATGTGGAGGAAACCGGAATCTTCTTTGAAATTTCTGAAATTTTTGAAGAAAAGAAACGCCGGCATATCCATTCCTTTAATCCTGAAGAAACAAAATTTATAAAATAATCTTCCCTGATTCAGGGGATATTTCTTCAATGAAAAATGTAGCTGTAACCGGGGCCGACGGTTTTATCGGTAGTCATCTCACGCAAATTTTACTAAATGCCGGCTATAAAGTAAAAGCACTTTCCCAATATAATTCCTTCAACAATTGGGGCTGGCTTGAAGAGATTGCTCCACATGAAAATCTGGATGTGTGGAGTGGAGATGTAAGAGATCCTGAATTTTGCCTCCATTTTACCGAAGGGGCTGACACCGTTTTCCATCTTGCAGCCCTTATAGCTATACCATACAGTTATATAGCACCCGATTCTTATGTTGACACTAACATAAAGGGCACTCTGAATCTTTGTCAGGCTGCCAAAAATCATGGCAATCAACGGTTATTGGTAACTTCAACTTCTGAAGTTTATGGTACGGCAAAATATGTGCCTATTGATGAGAATCACCCGCGACAGCCTCAAAGTCCTTATTCAGCCACAAAAATTGGAGCCGACGCACTGGCCTTGAGTTTTCACAATGCGTTTGATCTTGATGTTACAGTGGTGAGACCTTTCAACACCTATGGTCCTCGACAGAGTGCAAGAGCTATTATTCCGACAATAATAACACAGATTGCTTCCGGATTGAAAGAAATCAAGGTAGGAGACCTTACTCCAACCCGTGATTTTAACTATGTTACAGATACATGCAGAGGGTTTATTGACATAGCGAAAACCCCCGGTACTGCTGGCATGGAAATCAATATCGCCACCGGTAAGGAAACCTCTATGGAAGACCTTTTTCTTATGATAGCCCGTCTGATGGACGCAGATGTAAAATGGATTATGGATCCTCAAAGAATCCGACCCTCCGGCAGCGAGGTTTTCCGTCTGCTCGGTGACAATTCTAAAATTAATAAACTCACAGGGTGGAAACCCCAAGTATCTCTTGAAGAAGGACTAAAAAAAACTATCGAATGGGTTTGCAAAAACGACAATTTGAAGAAATACAAACCCACACTCTACAATCGGTGAAAAATGGAAAAAAATAAAGATCTTTACGGACCAACTCTTTGGCTTATTCCTGCCAGAGGCGGAAGCAAAGGTATACCCGATAAAAATCTTAAACCGTTCTGTGGCGTTTCTTTGGTGAGCAGGACAGTGAAGCAGGCTATAGAATGTGCGGATACAAGCGACACTGTTTTCGTTTCAACCGATTCAGAAGCTATCAAAAAAGAAGTTGAAAAAAATGATATTGAAGTGCCATTCCTGCGACCGGCAAAATTGGCAACAGATTCGTCTTCTACTTATTCAGTGATTATGCACTCACTCGAATCTTTCAAAATATTAGGTAAAGAATTTGAAAAGGTGGTGTTATTGCAGCCCACCTCTCCTCTGAGAATTGTGAAAGATATCCGGGATGCATACGAATTATGGAATCCGGGAATAGATATGGTAGTGAGTGTCTCTCAAAGCAGAGCCAATCCTTATTATAATTTATTTGAAACAGATAAAGACGGCTTTCTAAAGATTTCAAAAGGACCCGGAAATTACACAAGACGTCAGGATGTTCCTAAAGTATGGGAATATAACGGTGCCGTCTACGTTATGACAACCAACTCTTTGTTGAAAGAGCCATTGTCCTGTTTTAAAAAGGTATTGCCATACGAAATGCCGGCATCCAGGAGTATTGATCTTGACACTCCCGACGACTGGATTATTGCCGAATTGTTGTTCCAAAGAAGCAACCCATCGAAATAATTGTTTTACATTAGAACATTAAATATGGAAGACAAAGAAACAACTAAAAATGATTCCTTTCAGACCCAATCGGCTCAACAAAATGAGGATACCTTGAAAATAACAGAGAAAGCGATAGAGATGTTGAAAACCGTTTTCGACCCTGAAATCCCTGTTAATGTATACGATTTAGGCCTGATATATAAAATAGACTATCAACCGGAAGACAAAAGCCTTCATGTAGATATGACACTTACTGCCCCTCATTGCCCAATGGCCGACTTTATTATGGAAGATGTAAGGCAGAAGCTTTTAAGTGTAGAGGGTCCTGAGAAACTTGATCTTCGCTTAGTGTTTGAACCGGAATGGAATCAAGACATGATGAGTGAAGAAGCAAAGCTTGAATTAGGATATTTGTAAAAATATAATCCCTCTCTTTTTCCTGAATACCTGATCATGAAAAGATAAATTAAAAGAAAGGCAATGGAAAAATACACCTATTTTTTAAGCGATCTGCATTTAGGTGCTCCTTATATGGAGGATTCACGTGACAGTGAAAAAAGAATTGTAGCTTTTCTTGACAGTATTTCGGGAAGTGCGGACACTATCTACCTGATGGGTGATATATTGGATTATTGGTATGAATATCGTTATGTGGTGCCTCGAGGTTATGTGAGATTTTTCGGTAAGCTTTCTCAACTATCCGATTCAGGAGTTAAAATAATCTGGTTTAAAGGTAACCATGACATATGGATTTTCGATTATTTACCCCGGGAATTAGGCATAGAAGTGCGTGACGGCTGGAGTATAGATGAAATTTACGGGAAGAAAGTTTTTTTGAATCATGGAGACGGTGTAGGGAAACTGGAACCTTCATTCAAAATTATAAGGAGCATTTTCCGTAATAAATTTTGCCAATGGATGTTTGCCGGTATTCATCCACGATGGACAGTTCCATTTGCCTATAATTGGAGTGCCCATAGCCGCAAAGGAGGAGAACAAAGAGGGATTCCTGATGAAAAACTTTTGAAAAATTTACGTGATTTTGTCGATGAATTTCATGCCGGTCATCCGGATATAAATTATTATATTTTCGGTCATGTCCACGTTTTCAGCAGAGAGGAAATAAAAGACGGATGCGAAATGATAGTGTTAGGTGAATGGATCCACACTTTTAGCTATGCAAGAATGAATACCGAAGGTTTGGAACTGTTAAAATGGCACGGATAATATGTTATACAGCAGATTTGGTTTTTTTTACCCATTATTATTTGGATAGGGAAATTTAAAGGCCTAAATTTGCATAGAACCTAAAGACAATCTTTTTTACCTTAAGATTTTTTACCTGTAGAAACTTATAAAGAAGGGTGCGACCGAAGAGGTTATCACCCTTCATTTTTATGGCATTTCAAACTTTTTATTAACTTTGCAGAATAAGAAAATCGGAATCAGCCGGAAACGGTTCCATATTAACATATCAAAAATTATGAAGACAATGAAAAAATTATTAGTGACACTTCTAATTGCCGTGATGGGAGTGGGAGTGGCTGACGCTCAGTTCCGTTTTGGTGTAAAAGCCGGTTTAAATGTGAATCATCTTTCTACAAACACCCAAGATATCTTAGACAAAAACAATCAGGCTGGATTTACAGCAGGTGTCATGACAGAGTTTGAAGTCCCTATTGTTGGTCTTTGTTTTGATCTTTCCTTGATGTACACCAGAATGAATTCCAACGTTTTCTCAGATGATGAAGAACAGACAATCGATAATAAAAACTTCATTGAGATTCCGCTCAATCTTAAATATAAATTCAAGTTGCCGGTGGTAAGCTCATTTCTTTCTCCTTATATCTTTACCGGTCCTTCATTTGGGTTCAATCTTGACAAACATACCTATGATTATTTTAAAACAAAAACCTTTCAATCGGTATGGAATGTCGGCTTAGGTCTTGAACTCATAAAACACCTGCAGATCGGCGCTTCCTATGGTTTCGGTATGAACAACATTGTAAAGATGATTGAGCCCGATGTTGAACCTGTGAAGCTTCATAACAATTACTGGACAGTCACTGCAGCATGGCTGTTTTGATAGCAAATGAAGAAACTTCTTGTAATAACAATACTTGCATTTACGGCTTTGGCCTCCTCTGCGGAATTCCGGTGGGGGCCAACAGCCGGTGTTAATTTTTCCACCCTACATTGGAAGCAGGATATTGCAGCCACTTCCATGCTAACCGGGTTCGATGCCGGTGTGGCCGGTGAATTGATGATACCGGGCATTGGTTTCGGAATTGATATGGCTCTACGATATAACCTGCATGGAGCACATGTGGATTTCGGTGACCATCTTATCTGGGCTATTGACGGAATTAAGAACCAAAATGTATGGCTCCATACTCTTGAGATTCCTTTAAATCTGAAGTTCAAGTGGACCCGTATGAATGGCTTCGAACGAATTCTTGCCCCTTTTGTATATGGAGGTCCGGTTTTTAACTTTACTTTAGCTACAAATAATGCGCCCGCTTTAGAACATCCTGCCGGATATGTGGCTGTACAAGTGGGTGGTGGAGTGGAACTTTTTGAGCATTATCAGATTTCGGGAGGTTATTCCTGGGGTGTCAGCTACCAGGTACGTACAATTAAACTTGATAATTATTCTGCCCAGCCCCGGGGCGCTTTCATTCAATTAGCCTATTTCTTTTGAATCTGAAACGATTCGTCGACGTTATTCTTCCTTTACCCCTTTATTCATCCTATACGTATTCAGTGCCTGAAGCTTTGGATGAAGATGTGCAAGTGGGGTCAAGAGTACTTGTACAATTTGGGAAAAAGAAATACTATACCGGAATAGTGGAAGCTATTCATTCTAATGAACCTAAAGGTTACGAAGTGAAACCTTTGATTTCAGTCCTGGATCCGGAACCAATCTTACGTTATCCCCAGCTTAATTTTTGGAAATGGATCTCTGAATATTATTTATGTTCTCCCGGTGAAGTGTATAAGGCTGCAGTTCCTACAGGTTTAAAACCGGAAAGTGAAACCAGGGTGTCGCTAAATCCCGATTATGAGCCCGATGAAACCAATCCTTTTAAACTTAACGATCATCAGGCTCTTATTATAATGGTCCTCCGCGAGCATAAAAGACTATCATTAGATGAACTGGAAGGGGAATCCGGCATTAAAAATGTAGCCAGGACACTGATGCCTATGCTGGATGCCGGAATAATTGAGATAGATGAGAGAATTGCCGAAAGGTATAAACCTAAACGGATTTCAACCATAATTTTAAATGCACTTCGACATGATCAGGAAAGATTACATGAGTTCTTTGATCTCGTAAAACGATCGCGTCAACAGGAAAAAGCATTGCTCTCCTATCTTGAATTGTCAGGATGGATGAATAATAGAGAGAAACTAAAAATGGTGACCCGTTCCAGATTGCTTCAAGAAGGAATGCTTTCACCTTCTGTTGTCAAGGCAATGTGTGATAAGGGGATTTTCAAAATTGAGAAAAAGAATGTAAACCGATTCGATCCTCATGAAGAAACAGATTCGGAAATTCTGCTTCCAATTTTGTCAGAATCTCAGGAACGTGCAAGAAAAGAGATAGACGAAGGGTTTAAAACCATGTCAATCCAGCTTCTACATGGAGTGACAGGAAGTGGGAAAACAGAAATTTACACACATCTGATGGAACAGAGCCTGAGGTCCGGTAACCAAGTGCTTTTTTTAGTTCCTGAAATTTCATTGACTACACAGCTTTCAGATAGATTAAGGAAAGTGTTTGGCAACAGGCTGCTTGTATATCATTCCAAATTCTCGGATTCAGAGAGAGTGGATATCTGGAGACGGCTACTCACTTCTAATGAACCTTTGGTGATACTTGGAGTAAGATCTTCTGTATTTCTTCCTTTTTCCCATTTAGGACTCGTAGTGGTTGACGAAGAACATGAGTCATCATTCAAACAATATGATCCTGCTCCCCGCTATAATGCCAGAGACGCGGCGTTAATGCTTGCAAGAATGCACGGAGCTAAAACCCTGTTAGGGTCGGCTACTCCCGCTATAGAAACCTATTTTAAAGCGTTGGAAGGTAAATATGGTCTCATTAAGTTGCCCGAAAGATACGAGGGTTCAGTATTACCCGATGTGGAAATAATAGACATGAAGGAGATGAGGAAGAAAAAGGAAGTGAAAGGAATAGTGTCCTCTCCTTTAAAACAAAGGATTCTCAACACCTTAGGCGAAAAAAGACAGGTTATTTTATTTCAGAATCGTCGGGGATTTGCTCCTGTAGTAATTTGCGAACAATGTGGATGGACTCCCAAATGTGCTCATTGTGACGTTTCTATGGTCTACCACAAAAACCTTGGTATGTTGAGATGTCACTATTGCGGTTACGCTTCTCTGTTACCTTCTCTATGTCCGGCGTGCGGTCAAAACAGTTTAAAAATTTTTGGTTATGGCACTGAAAGAATAGCCGAAGAGATCAAGGAAGAATTTCCCGAATATTCCGTCACAAGAATGGATCTTGACACCACGCGTAATAAAGATGCCTATCAAAACATTATTGAAGATTTCGCCCGGCATGAAACCGATATTCTTGTAGGCACACAGATGGTATCTAAAGGTCTTGATTTCGGAGATGTTGCCACTGTAGGAGTGCTAAATGCCGATACTCTTCTAAATTTTCCGGATTTCCGTAGTAATGAACGTGCGTTCAATATGCTTGAACAAGTGGCGGGAAGAGCCGGTAGAAGACGCGATAAGGGGAATGTATTGATCCAGACAGTAAATCCCTCGCATGAAGTATTAGCTCATGTCAAAAACCACGATTATTTAGGATATTTTCATAATGAATTAGAAGAAAGACGGAAATTTGCTTACCCTCCTTTCACTAAAATTATCAATATCTTTATTCGGAACAAGAACCCTCAGATGTGCGACAAGGCTGCCGTTGATTTCACAATGGCTCTCCGTAAAGTGTTCGGAGATCGTGTCCTGGGCCCGGAAAAACCTTTTGTTTCAAGGATTGCTTCCTATTATATACAATCCATAATGCTTAAAATGGAAGTGGGAGTCTCAATGAAAAAGGTGAAAGAACTTCTCCGGCAGATATTTGCTTCTATTGCAAATACACCTGAGATGAAAACATCTCAGGTGCATTATGATGTGGATCCCTCTTGATAGGAAGAATCTTTATTTCAATGTAAAATTAAGACTCTTGACATTGTCGCTGTCTCCTCCAAGCATTACAGTAAATTCCCCAGGTTCTGCCACATATTCAAGATCATAATTATAATATTTCAAAAGATCTACAGATATCGAGAATTCAACAACCTTGCTTTCTCCGGCCTTAAGTGAGATTCTCTGAAAGCCTTTCAGTTCTTTTACAGGACGTGACGAGCTGCCAACAATATCACGAATATACATCTGCACTACTTCATCGGCATCTCTGCTACCTGTATTAGTAACTTTCACACAAGCTTTGATTATGTCATTTTCTGTCATTTCCTCAGCGGAAAGAGCCATATCGGAATATTCAAAGGTAGTGTAACTTAAACCATATCCGAAGGGATACAGAGGTGAATTCTGTGAATCAATATAACCTGAACGGAACTTCTCGAATTTCTCATCCTGAGTTTTAGGACGACCCGTATTTAAATGATTGTAATAAACAGGTATCTGTCCCATGTTTCGAGGCATCGACATGGTTAATTTGCCTGAGGGAGATACCTCTCCAAACACAACATCCGCAATTGCATCAGCTGCTTCAGAGCCGCCAAACCATACGTTAAGGATTGCAGGTACATTTTCACTCTCCCAGCTCATGATTGTGGGACGGCCTGAAAAATTAAGCATAACCACAGGTTTACCTGTAGACAATAATGCTTTTAGGAGTTTCATTTGAGTTTCGGGCAAATTGATATCGCTCCGGCTTGAAGATTCACCGCTAAATTCTGAAGACTCTCCTAAAGCAGCAATAATAACATCAGAATTACGGGCCACTGATAAAGCTTCCGCTAACATCACATCTTCCGAACGATTGTCTCTCATTTCCCTTCCAAACATGGTGGCATTTGCTTCCAATTCAGCATCTAAAGTTAAATTGCTTCCCTTTGCATAAGTCACAGTTGCCTTATCTCCTACTGCATCCCTGATTCCTTCAACAAGAGTTTTATACTTATTTGGATCAGCAGCTACGCTCCAGGTGCCGGGCATGTTTGCCCTGGTATTTGCCAAAGGACCAATAACAGCTATACGACCTTTTTTATCCAGAGGCAGGAGATTGCCTTCGTTTTTAAGAAGTACAAAAGTTTCTGTGGCAATTTTCCTGGCTTCCTCTCTATGAGCGGAAGTATAAACCTCAGTCTTTTCTCTTTCAGGTGAAATAAATTTATAAGGATCCTCGAAAAGACCAAGTTTATATTTTGCCTCCAGAATCCTTCTTACCGCAGCATCAATCTGTCCTAAGTTTACCAAGCCTTCATCAAGACTTTTAGCAAGAGTACCGTTGAATCCATCAGCTACCATGTCCATGTCAGTTCCAGCTTTCAAAGCTAAAGCTGAAACTGTCTGAAGGTCGCCTAACCCATGGTCTATCATTTCAGCGATAGCGGTATAATCAGTCACAATAAATCCGTTCCATCCCCACATACCACGCAAAACATCAGTAAGCAACCATTTATTGGCTGTGGCGGGAATACCGTCTATTGTATTAAAGGAAGTCATAAATGAACCGGCCCCTGCATCTGCACCAGCTTTGTAAGGAGCGAAATATTCATTAAACATTCTCTGGCGGCTCATATCAACAGTGTTGTAATCGCGTCCTCCTTCAGGTGCCCCATATAAAGCAAAATGCTTTACACAAGCCATTATTTCATTGTTTTCCTGAAGATTCCCCTGATAGCCTTCCACCATTACCCGGGCAATAGCTGCTCCAAGGAACGGATCTTCACCGGATCCTTCTGAAGCACGTCCCCACCGAGGGTCTCGACATATATCTACCATCGGACTGAAAGTCCAGCAGATACCTGAAGCGGAAGCTTCAATGGCTGCTATCCTGGCACTGTTCTTTATAGCCACAGTATCCCATGAACAGGATAAAGCCAGCGGTATGGGAAAAACTGTTTCATACCCGTGGATTACATCCATTCCGAAAATCAAGGGAATGCCAAGTCTACTCTCCTCTACAGCAACTCTTTGTAATTCCCTGATCTTTTCCGCTCCCTTAATGTTGAAAACTCCTCCAACCTTACCGGCAGCTACCATTTGTCCGATATTACTGTTCTGTGCCTGCCCGGTCACTATATCATCCGAGGCCGGAAGATTAAGTTGTCCTAATTTTTCTTCCAAGGTCATCTGCGACATCAGTTTATCCACATAGGCGTCCATCGCCCCGTCTCCACTCTTGCTTTGCGAACAGGAGGCTAAACTTGATAAAAGCAACAGACCTATTCCGCATCTGATGATTTTTTTCATGATATAAGTTTTTTCAGTTATTATTACTTCTATTGTTTAGTAAATCCCAGTTTGTTTAATCCTTGTTGAATTTCAGGAGCATTCATGAAAAGATTCCATATCAGTCCGCTTCTGTAATTCTCAATCATAGGAGCAATGGTGAGCTGGTCGATGGCTAAATAATGGGGTTCAACCCAATTTTTTTCATCGCTGAAAGCATCATAGAAACCATATTTCCCACGATATCTTTCTCCTTTATTATAGAAATTCTTAGCCGCTGCCATGGAATGTTCAGGAACATAGGGAAATGAGGATAAAGCTGCTGTAGGAGTTATAACTCCTAAATCATTATTCGGAGCATGAGCCGAATATCCCTCCGGAGAATAGCTGGCTGTAAGTCCCCAGCTGTCTTCTCCATAACCTTTATATCCCTTTGGATTCTGAACACTATAAAGATAGTTGGTGAGCGCATGATTTTTATTTAACTCCCAATAATCTGCATACTGATCTTTAAGATTTCTTGGATCCAGCCCTATCCACGAATAATGGCTCCAGAATAAAGGACCTCCGGTTGTCTCTGCTCCATTATGTTTTAAAATAAGGGGATAACCCATGAATTTGGCATTAGTTACGATATCGCCGTTTCGTGCCCAACCTTTATGATAAGCTGACGCTGGGATAGAGTGTTCCGGAGAAGATGCCCCAAGTATGTAGGTTATCAGACATTCGTTGTATCCTTCAAGTGGAAAATTCATTTCCCAGCCATAATTAGGAGACCAATGCCAATATAAAACATCTTCCCCCCCCTTGGTATACCAATCAAACTCCATTTCTCTCCAGAGTTTATCTATATTGGCTGCAAGTTGTTTTTCGCTTTCATTACCATCCTTAAAGTATTCACGGGCTGCTATCAGACTTGCCATAAGAAACGAACTTTCCACAAGGTCTCCTCCGTTGTCTTTCTCTCCGAAAGGCACGACTTTACCGGTAGGTCCGTTTATCCAATGAGGCCATACACCATGAAACCTGTCGGCTTTACCCAGATAATCAACTATTTTGGTGAGACGTTCCACACCTTCCTGTCGAGGAATAAAACCTCTATGGATGGCAGTCAGAATCCCTGCTATTCCAAATCCGGAGCCTCCGGTGGTAACCACTTCTTTATCATTTTGGGGATAAACGTTGTCCATATGGATACGTTCGGGGGCAAGTCCGGAGGTAGGCTCGGCACCTTCCCACATATAGTTGAAATGGGTTTTCTGGATCCAGTCTAAAAATTCCTCTTCACCTGTGAAATCCTTTTCATAAAGATTGGCACTATTTTCACCAGACTGCAACGTATTTTCCGAGTTATCATTTTCAGAGCCGGAAGGACGACTGTCTGAGGATTTACATCCACCAAACATCATAATCGCCGCCAATATCAAGACACTTAAATATTTCATATTATAATTTATTGCAAATTAAATAAAAAACTTTAACTCCAAGATAAACACCCTCCCCCAGCCATCAACGGTTGAGGAAGGGTGATCGCATCAATAATACAACTATTTGGCATGAAGTTGTGTATGTCTTACGGTTGCGTCAAGGTAGTATATGGGTCATTTCTAAGAGAGGGTGCCAAATCTATTTGAGTCTGAGGGATGGGGAAGTAAGTCTTCTCCGGAGTCCAGCCATTCGGCCCGAGCACAGATTCTGCAAGACCGGTACGGATCAGGTCAGCATACCTTTCTCCCCATTCGCAACAAAGCTCCATTCGTCTTTCATCAAGTATCTGTTCCACAGTCACACCGCTGAGTTCAGGCATGTCTGCACGATCTCTAACTAAATTAAATGGAGCATCTCCATTCTGACCTAGTCTTACTTTTGCTTCTGCATTCATAAGCAATACATCGGCATAACGCAAGATTCTTACATTATTATTATCACCATACTGTGTACGGCCATCTGTAAATTGGTCTAAGGGAAGATAGAATTTACCATTCCAGATATTGGTGTTCTGGGGGTTACCTGCAGGTTCTACAAAATCACCTGAAGGGGTTGTGGTTCCACCTACCAAGAAACTTGTAGTGGCCCTTATTGTTTCACCACGTTTTTCAGCCCATTCCACAAATGATTCGAAATATCCTATGAAATTCCAGCCACCGGTGCCCTGAAGATATGTCGTCTGATTGGAAATTGTAGGACCTGCACAATTGAAGAACTGATCCACTCCGACATACTGACCTTCTCCTAATCCAAAGTCAGTTACCTGACATTCCATCAATGATTCATCACATAATCTTCCGGGAATCTTCCAAAGCTGATAATAATCCGGGAACAATGAGAAACCACCGTTGTCAATTATATCCTGGGTTAGGTTTTTAACATTGTCATAGTAGGAAGGATCGTTATTAAAGCCTGCAAGATTCAAGTATACCTTGGCTGCGAGGGCTTCTGCTGTATAAGCTGAAAAGGCACCAACATGTTCCATCTGATTGGGACGAACTTTTGGAGTATGTTGCATCGCATATTCAAGATCCTGTAGAATGTATTGATAAACTACATCTCTTGTAGAACGTGTGAAGTCTTGCTGATCATTGGAGAAGAGGATTGGCACTTCACCAAAAAATTGTACCAGGCGGTAATAAGCCAATGCCCTAATTATTCTAACTTCACCGGCATAACCATAGTTTTTCTCAAGCTCGGAACCTGAACAATTTAAGGCATAATTCTCAAGATTCACCAAAGTTTCATTGCAATATCGCACTATCTGATAGAAACAGCGCCAATATTCATTAACACCCCAGAATGAACTGTTGTTGTATACATAATTATTGCCTATAAGCACCAATTCTCCTTGGTCGTCTACTCTTCCGGACCAAACGTCACCGTCACGTATAACCGACATGAGATTTACTACCCAGTGCATATTATTGGCTCGTATTGATGCGTAGCAGGCACTTACCGGTTCATACATAGCAGCTATGTCAGTGTAGTCAACACTAACTCCGGGTAATATCTGCTCCTGGGTCACATCAAGATAATCATTACAGGAAGGAAGAAGCCCGGCTGAAATTGCCACTGCGGCACCTCCTATTATATTTCTTATATTTAGTTTCATATCTTATTGTTTTCTATAACTAACTTAATATAATCTGAATTTCAGCATTTATATCCTGTCTTAGAATTCCATTTGGAGACCGAAGGTATAAGTGGAACTAAGAGGATATACCTGAGTGTCCCATCCATAATTGGCTTCTGCGCTTCCTGAGAGTTCAGGTGAGAAAGTATTGGCCTTGAAGAAAGAGAAGGGGCGGTCTGCCATCAGACTCAGACGAATTGACGGCATGGTGTAAGCTCCCATCTTTATGTTTCTGAATGTATAACCCAAGGTTATAGTTTGGAAACGGAAGAAATCAGCTGATTCAACAAAATAACTGTTAGTAGAAGTTGCTGAAGAGTTCACGTTCCAAGCTATACCCGCTCCTGTAGTCAAGGCTGCTGAAGATGGATAGCTGTTGGAGGTACCTTCTCCGGTCCAACGATTCTTATAGAAGTCATAATCAAGATTGTAGTTGGCTGCGGCATATCTTAACTGACGCTTACGGTTAAACATCTTGGCGCCACATTGTCCATAAGTACTCAATGAGAAATCAAATCCTTTTATTTCAAAACCAAAGTTAATTCCATACGTGAATGAAGGGATATAAGAGCCTAAGGTAACTCGGTCGCTGGCATCTATATTGCCGTCTCCGTTCTGGTCTTTGTATTTGAAATAACCGGGTTGTACATTATTGGCCACCGCTACGGGGTCGGCATTGATTTCATCCCAGTTCTGATAGATTCCTTCCACTTCATATCCAAAGAATGAATTCATCTTTTCTCCCACTTTGTTTATACCCATACCACCAAGTATGTAGTCAACTCCATGACGCAATGATTTCACTTCATTTTTAAGGGTAGAAAGATTTGCTCCAATATAGTAATTAAAATTACCTACTTTATCACTCCAGTTTAAAGTGATGTCAACACCGGTATTCAATATTTTACCCCAGTTACCTGCAACTACATCCTGGAAAATAGGCAATGAAGGAGATATTACTGCGTCTGTTGTAAGACGGTAGAACCAGTCTATCTCGGCAGTCAGACGGTTTGCAAGAGTAGCGTAGCTGACACCGATATTTGTTTCAGATACCTTTTCCCATTTAAGATAACTATAAGTGGAGTTAAAGTAATAACCCGGATAAGGTGTACCTACATTTGAACCTAAAGAACCGAATACACCCGAGTTTCCTTCACCGGTAGCAAGTGATGCTGAGCCAAACGATGCAGCCACTTTGTCATTACCAAGCATACCCCATGAAGCACGTAATTTCAGATAGTCAGCCCAAGTCTGTCCTTCCATGAATTTTTCATTAGAGATTGTCCACGCACCACCTATTGAGGGGAAATATCCCCATTTTTCCTGATATTTTGATGATCCGTCGGCTCTAAATGTAAACATGATGAGGTATCTATTGTCGTAGTTATAATTCAGACGTGCAAACCAACTGGCACTCCTATAACGGTATCCTCCATCGGAGGCGGTAGTGGAGTCTGAAATACCGTTGCTAAGGTACCACCATTCCTCTTTGTCATAAGGAACATCATAAGCGGTACCTACAAGCTGATGCCAGCTTTCCTGACGTGCTGAGAAACCTAACATAGCACCGAAACTATGGTCACCTATTGCATCACGATAAGTCAAAACATTATCCCATGCCCATTTATTCCACTGATCATCGGTTTTGGTCAGTTGAGAGGTTTCTTGTCTTTGATTATCTCCCACATAGTATGGAATCAGCATTGAGGCACCTCTTGTAGATGAATAGTCGTATCCATAGCTCGTGCGTAAATCAAGTTTGCTGGGAATAAATATGAAATCCGCATAGAAGTTTGACATTACCTGATAGTTGCGGTTGCGGTTTTTATTATATATAGCTGTTGCAACCGGATTATAGAAGTTGCCGGTTAGGCCCAGACTTGCGGGATCAGCGAATTTTTCCGGGAAAGCCTCGGTATTATTGTCGTTGTAAACCGGCATTATACCCGGCATATTATATGCCTGTTGCCATGCATTGCCATTTGGAGATTGCTGGTTGCTGTTGGAGAATACTCCATTGAATCCAACCTTTAACCAACTTGTTGCATCATAATCTAACTGTGCACGGAAATTAAGACGGTTGTAATTGTTTTCTCCCTTCATAATACCGTCTTGATAAAGGTAGCTTAAACCTACTGAATATGTGGCTTTCTGGCCACCACCACTCACATTAACATTATGGTTGGTGATAACAGCATCTCTCAATAATTCCTTATACCAGTTAGTGTTTGCACCAAACTGATAATTTGCGAGGTTTCCTCCGTATTGTGCTATAGACGCTTCAAACATACTTCTATAAGCATCGGGATCTGCCTCCATTAACATTTCAGCATATTGTGAAGAATCAGCCATTTTCAAAACATGAGTAGCTTTTTGTACACCCACATAGCCGTTGTAAGTAACCTTAGCTTTCATGTCCTTTGAACCCTTCTTTGTTGTAACCAGTACAACACCATTGGCAGCTTTCACACCATAGATGGCAGCAGCAGATGCATCCTTTAGGATAGATATATCCTGGATATCATCATTATTGAGCCAGTTGATGTTGTCATAAAACATTCCATCCACTACATACAGAGGTGAACCGGCGTCAAAAGAACCGATACCACGAATCTGAACTGTTGGACCTGAACCCGGAGCTCCTGAATTGATTACATTAACACCCGGCACCTTTCCTGCCAAGGCTCCCATCGGAGATGTTGAAGGGATATTGGAAATATCCTCTCCGGAAATAGTTGTTATAGGTGAAGTGAGGTCTTTTGCTTTTGCGGAACCATAACCGATGACCACTACTTCTTCAAGACCAAGATGGTCTTCGTGCATAATACAATCAATTTTCGTCCTGTCGTTTACCGGAATTTCCTGTGGCACCATCCCGACATATGAAAATGTCAGTGTGCCTTTGTCGGGAACGTTGTTAAGCAAATAGTTGCCGTCAATATCCGTAACAGTTCCGTTGGTTGTGCCTTTTACAAAAACTGAAACTCCTATCAGAGGCTCATCATTTTCGTCTAGCACGGTTCCTGAAACTGTTTTCTGCGCCATAGCAAAGCCCACGCCACAGAATAACGCAATCAGAAATGTTAAGATCTGTTTTTTCATTTTGTGATATAATTTGGTTGATGTTGTTTTAAGTTTTCGCAAAAATATTTAACACTCCTTATAATAATAAGTTTTACTGGTACGCCATAAATACTTTTATGTTGTACAACACTACGTTTTTACTACGTTTTATGTCCTAATTGCTTAATTTTGTACCAATTATAGATTTTTATGAAAAACCTGATATTTCTATTGCTTCTATATTGGTGGCCGGTTTTTTTGTTGTGGGGAAATTATGCTCCAAAACATTTGGTAAGTCATTTCTCAGATAAAATTTACAATGCCCGTTTCCAAAATTGGGACATTTCTCAGAATTCGAAAGGAATTATTTTTATTGGTAATAGCGAAGGCCTTCTTCAATTCGACTCTTATCACTGGACTCTTCATCCTTTACCTACTGCCACTATTGCCCGAGCCGTGTTTTGTGATAATGAATTTGTGTATGTAGGCAGCTTTGAAGAATTTGGATATTTCAATATGTCCAATAAAGACGGCAATCTGATTTATAATTCTATCTCTTCAAAAATGCCTAAAGAAATATCCCTTGAAAATGAAGAAATATGGAAAATATTACCCTGGAAGAACAAAATACTGTTTCAAAGCTTTTCCCATATTTTCTGCTATGATCCTATTAACGAGACTGTAGAAAGACTCAACGACAAAATTACAGGCCCTAATAAGGAGTCACAGTTCTTAAGACCTTTGTTTTGTTATGTATCCGGAGAGAATATATATGCACAGAGAATTAATGGGGGGCTCTATGTTTATACTCCGATGGGATGGAAAAATTTATGGCCCGACTCCGTGCTGTCTCACGTAATGGGCATAAGTTTTCCTTTAGATAAAGTTGATTCAGAAGTGATGCCTGAGGGTACATTATTGTTTACACAAAATTCACTTATTTACAAAATCCAGAACGGAAAACCTCAAAGACTTTATACTGAGCTTGATAAAGAACTCCAAGATACCCATATCAATAGAGTTTTGCAGGATGATAACCATACAATATATATTGGTACAATAAGCCAGGGAATCTATCATATCACAACGGATGGTCGACTCATAGAAAAATTCAGTGTCGAAAATGGTCTTTTTAATAATACTGTGTTAGGTTTACTTAAAGATCAAGATAATAACATATGGGCTGCACTCGATTATGGTATCGCTTTAATACATTGTGGAACACCGGTTTCTATGTTTCATTTTTCCTCACCATATGGCGACAACACCAATGGAACGGGTTATGGCATAGGAATGCATGGTGATAAATTCATTATGGCTACCAATCAGGGGGCTTATTTTTTAGATAATGACAAACTATTTCTAATCAATAATTCAAAAGGACAGAATTGGTTTGTAAAATCTTTTGATAACCAAACATTTATCGGAGGAAATGACCAAACAATCGTATTATCGGGAATCAATGAAGAAATAGTATATGATTTTAGTGGCACTGATATTAAAAAAGGATTGATTCACAACCGGGAAGTTTTGGTACAATCTACTTATTACGGTTTGGAAATTTATACAAAAAATTCTGAGGGCATTTGGACACCCTATGTTTCCGTAGAGGGAATCGAGGCTCCCTTGCGACAGATAGAAATAGAACCCGATGGCTCGATATGGGGAGCTCACTGGTCGAAAGGCGTATTTAAAATTTACCTTTCCAATGATCTTAAAAAAGTAATTAGTAAAGATTTTTACCCTTCTCTCATACCGGAGGGGATTCCCAGAAAAATTTATGTGATGAAACTTCGTGGAGAAACCCTATTTTCACAAGACCAAGGATTTTATTATTATGACAAAAATGAGAAGAAATTCCTCCCAGCTAAAAATCTTGGTGTACTCAACAACTTTAATGAAATCAGAGATATTACCCCGGTCAATGACAACAGGTATTGGTTCTCCGGATCTGAATCATATAATCTTGTAGATTTTACCGGAGGAAATTACAAAGTATCCTATTCTATTCCAATTTCAATTTTTCCCCGAAGAAATAATGGAGATAACAGCACCTTATTTATAAAGAATGACACAACTTTCTTTATAATGAACGATATAATCGGAATGATTCCTTTAGACGAAATAGAAAACAAAACTGTAGTGCCGCCTCTATCAATAAACAGTATCGGGTATTATAATTCACAAGGACAACTCGTTAAACTTCCTTTAGAACCTGAAAAAACCCCTTCTATCCCTAATGACAATCTTATTGTAAGAATAAGCTATCCTGATTACAATAAAAGTGTGGTGAAATATCTTTTTTCAATTACCAGCCGCGGAAGAACAAAGGACTCTGTGTCTAATATCCCCTACATTGCTTATCCTGAATTAAGCTGGGGAAAGCATTTATTTAAATGCACTGTTTTAGGTCCGGACAATAATCCTCTGGCAAGCCTTGACTATGAGGTGAATGTAGCTGTACCTCATGCTTTAAGATGGTGGGCGATTTGTTGTTATGCAGTAGCTTTCATTTTTATTTTAGTGTTTGTGACAAGAATTATTTCAAAAAGAAAACTGAGAATACAACATCAACTTTTTGAAAAGGCTGAGGCGGAAAAAAATCTTAAGATTCAACAGCAATCCCTTTTGATTGCTCATCAGGAGAAACTGCTTCTGGAAAGCAAACTTTCAGAAAAGAACAAGGAACTTGCCTCTATGGCCCTAAGTGAATATCGCCACCGACAGACTTTAGATAATCTTAATGCAACTCTTAATGATTTAAAAAGAAAAGGAAAAGAAGCTACAGGGGCTGAAAAGGTATTAAAGGAATTCTCAAGAAATGAAGGAGACACCAACGCTTTTTGGAATATGTTTGAAAAGAATTTTGACCTTATTCATGAACATTTCTTTCATAATCTCAGGAAGCAATTCCCTACCTTAACTCCCGCTGACATGAAGTTTTGTGCCTTGTTAAGAATGAATATGTCAACCAAGGAGATATCAAGGTTTACCAATCTTTCTGTGAGAGGTGTGGAAACAGCCAGATATCGTTTAAGGAAAAAATTCAATTTATCTTCAGAACAGTCCCTTGGGCAATTCCTAATTGATTTTAATTCCGAAGAGTAATATTTTTTCATTGATAAAGATTATGAAAAAAAGGGAAAGCCATGTTGGTTTTCCCTCTTAAGTTTTTATTAGGTATTATTATCCGATTCCGATAAAGAATGTCTCAAGCCAGATAAACGCCATTCCAGCCAAATATCCTGACAAAGCTAATAAGGAAATTCTCTTACAATACCATCCGAATGGAATCTTTTCTATACCCATTGCCACTACTCCTGCTGCCGAGCCAATAATCAGCATGCTACCTCCAACACCCGCGCAGAATGTGAGCAAATGCCAGAAAAGACCATCCTGTTTGAAAAATTCAGAATAGGCAGGGTCGGGAGAAGAGGCAATCATAGCGGCATCCATCACGGGATACATATCCATACATGCGGCTACCAGCGGCACATTATCTACTATGGAAGATAATATTCCTATTATACCATTGATGATATAAGGATTGTGGAAAGTAATATTCAGCCAGGAGGCAAGGCTGGCAAGGATTCCGGCCTGTCCTAAAGCTGCTACAGCCATCAATATACCCAGGAAGAAAATGATGGTATCCATATCTATATGATGGATAATTCCTGAAATTCTTCCATCCATTTTTCCATCAAGATGATGTTTCTTCACGACTATTTCTGTCACAACCCAAAGAATTCCAAGTGAGAGGAGAATACCTATATAAGGTGCCAGATGAGTTAGAGCCTTGAAAACCGGAACGAAAAGCAATCCGGCCACACCACAGATCAGAATCAGGAGAGAAAGCCTTCTATTGTTGACATATAGATCGTAGCCCTGTCGGTAGCCGGGATCTACAACGGCTACAACAGGCTCGGCTTTTATCATTGTAGAAGCCATTAATAAAGGTACAATCACCGATACAATAGATGGCAAAAGCAGATTTATTATAAGATTTACTGAAGTAACGTTATTCTTCATCCAAAGCATGATGGTGGTGATATCTCCGATAGGCGACCAGGCACCTCCTGCATTGGCCGACAATACTATCACACAAGCAAATAGCCATCTTTCTTTCTGATCATAAAGCAGCTTGCGTAGCATCATCACCATGATGATAGTAGTGGTCATGTTGTCTAATATTGCCGAAAGGAAAAAGGCTATGAAAGCCAACATCCACATCAATCCTCTTTTATTGGAAGCCTTTATATTGTCTACGATAAACCGGAATCCTCCATATCGGTCAATGAGCTCAACAATAGTCATGGCTCCTATTAGAAACACAACGATCTCGCAAGTGTCTCCCAAGGCTTCAACCATTTCAAGAGATATCCCGGGGTCATGTGTGCATACGGCATAGATAGCCCACAGTAATCCACACATGATGATGGCTATACTTGCCTTGTTTACTGATAAAATATGTTCTCCGGCTATGAATAGATATCCTACTACAAATATCACTATAAGGGCCGCTATCATGATGCTTGTAAAATTTTAAGGTTAGGTTTCTTGTACTCCGAATATTTGCAAAGATAGTGAATTTTTAATCCCCCCAGTGACGACGCTCCGGATATTTTTTAGGACGAAGCAATAATCTCAGTGATGTACTGTAGGTAATGTAATTCCAGGTCCAGTTAAGCAATACATTCACCTTATTTCTCATTCCAAGAATAGAAATCAAATGAATAAACATCCAACCTAACCAGGCTATATATCCTCCCATTACAAAATTACCTACCTGCAAAACTGCCCTATGTTTACCAACAGTGGCCATAGAACCTTTATCTCGATATTTAAAAGTGTGTCGGAACTCACCTTCGTTGAGATTTCGGGCAAGACATTTTGCCCCCTGAATTGCCGGTTGAGCTAACTGGGGAAGACCATTCGGATATTCTTCTGTTTTACAGCATGCTATATCACCCAAAGCATAAACTCCGGGTAATCCTATTACGCGATTGAATTCATCTACCGGTATCCTACCGTTTCTCATCAGGTATTTTTCAGGAAAACCGGGTAAAGGTTCTCCTCTTACTCCTGCGGTCCATATCAAGGTTT
Organism: Muribaculaceae bacterium; assembly: GCA_022509185.1. Classification (GTDB taxonomy): domain Bacteria; phylum Bacteroidota; class Bacteroidia; order Bacteroidales; family Muribaculaceae; genus Lepagella. The sequence continues at coordinate 84,797 of JAFLTS010000007.1, forward strand.
CCCAATACTCCTTATGTCCGTCAGAAAATTCTACCAATTTGTCTTCGTAACCTTTCATCACCTCACCAAGGCGCACATTCACCATTAGGGATTTTAAATACCCCAGGGCTTTTTGTGAGCATTTTGGATGCATGGTTCCCAAAATACGGTCGCTTCCCTCCACTAAAGTAATATTCACATCGTCGGGTGAAAGTTCAGGATATTCTCTTGCCAGTATATATTTCTTCATTTCACCTAAAGCACCGGCAATTTCTACTCCGGAAGGACCCCCTCCCACCACAAGGAAACTTAAGAGTTCCCGACGCCTGTTCTTATCCTGACATATGGCGCCGCGTTCCAATCGATCTAAGATTTCATCCCGGGTATAGGAGGCTTCCGCCACCGTCTTAATACCGAATACTTTCTTATCTAAATCCTTCATGCCGAAGAAATTCTCAGTAGTGCCGGCAGCTATTACAAGCTTATCATATGAAATTGTTTCATAACTTGTAGTCACTGTCTTGGCTTCAATATCGATTTCTTTGACATGACCCATATGATAGGTGATATTTTTCCTCTTATGTATTTCCCGGCGGAACGGGAAACAAATATTGGAAGAATCAAGACCGGATGAAGCTATCTGATAAAACAATGGCGGGAAACAATGAAAATTGTTCCTGTCTATTAGTTTAACTTCATATTTGCTAGTGTCTATTTTTGATATGAAATTGATACCGGCAAAACCACCACCTATCACTACCAGCTTTTCCATCTTTAACCTTCCTTAATTCTTTACAAAATTAACTATTTTTTGTCAGTCTATCCTACAAGCTCCTTGAAGAGCCGGCTGAATTCCTTCTCCATTAACGCTTTTATGGCCTCACAATCGAGATATGAATCTCCTTCCTCAATCAAAAGTCCCGGATGGGAAGGGGAGGTCTGCAAAACAGCACTTTTCATTGCCGTAAGCCATCGGTATTTTTCCTCTATGGGAAGATCATCCTTAGGTACGTCTGTTCGTTCAAAAAGTCCGCACTGTTTTTCCAAGGCATCTATATCGTAATCCGGATTGAATGCTTTCAGTTTGGTTTCATCAAGATACACTTTCCCTTTCAACCATTTGCATCGTTTGTTCATCATTATCAATCCGATATTCACAAATTCTTCCCGTTCGATACGTGGCACGTATCTCAAAACTGCATATTCATATAAAAATCGGTCGGCAATTTCCATATCCTTATAAAAGCTTTTTTCTTTCGTGGAGAGCTTGTTCAACAAATATCTTGGAATTAGCCAGCCTTTTGGTTAGAAAAATTTTGTATTCCTCCCTTTTCTTCTCCGGATCATATTCATTATTATCTCCTGTAAGCCATTCAGAAGGGAGCAGATCAACAATCTTATTAAGGGTGCGGGGAGTGATAGCTTGACGCATCAATTTGTCTGCTTCTGCCAGATTATCAGCATAAGGAAGCAATACATGGTTTTTAATATAGGGGAATGGATCTAAAGCTGCTTCGCTCGGATCTTTATCCGAATGGTGAAAATAAAAAGATGCTCCATGATCAATAAGCCATAATTCCCTATTCCATATCATCATGTTGGGATTCTGACGGCTACGGTCTACATTTGTAAGAAAAGCATCAAGCCATACTATCTTTGATGCCATCAGACTATCTATTGGATTAACCGCCGGATCAAAAGTGAAGGCTCCATTCATGAAATGTAGACCTACATTAAGTCCTTCAGATTTTCTCAAAAGATCTTGTATTTCCTTGTCAGGTTCCGTTATTCCGAAAAGATGACTTAGATCCAGTAAAACAAGCTCTGGCACTTTGAATTTAAATGCCTTTACTATAAGTCCACCCAATGTTTCGGAAATCAGACTCTTCATGCCATGACCCGCTCCCTTGAGTTTCACGGCATATTTAAAACCGTCGGCCGCTTCTCCCAAAGCCGGTAAGGATCCACCTTCTCTGAGAGGAGAGATATATCTGGTTAGTTTTTCCCTTCTTAATTCCATTGATTATATTTTCAAGATTGTAAAGATATCCAATTCTTCTCAAAGAAAAAGATATAAATCGAGCTGAAGAACAAATAAATTTTTTAATAGCGAAAAAAGTATTATCTTTGCACCCGGTAATGAGGATATCTCATTAATACTGGCCGGACTGGTAGCTCAGCTGGATAGAGCAACAGCCTTCTAAGCTGTGGGTCGCGGGTTCGAATCCCGCCCGGTTCACCTCTCAAAATCGCAATAATCTGGGAATTAGATTATTGCGATTTTACTTTTCCAAATTTGCACCACAGATTATTATTCCAAAAACTGCCATTGTGTTTTAAAACATAAAATATTCCTGTAATTAATCCAAATTATTAATTTTGTAGTTTAACCTCTAATTCTGACATGGTTGATAATGGAATAATAGAGATTACGGTTAAAGGGAAAAATGGTAATGAACCATTGACTCCTGATAACTTTGACATCAAGGAGATAAAAAGTCTTTTTGATATCGTTGAAGCCTTGTTATATCCTAATCAAAAAATTAAGAGAGCTCCTATTACCTATTCTATAGAAAAAGGGTCCGTTAGAAATATTTTCAAAACCACCCCTCAAAGTGCAGCGGTATTCCTTACTATTATAAGTATGGTTAAAGACAATGGTAATTTAGACGGACTGGAAATAGAAACAGCTCGTGCACTTAGCGAGGTTCAAAAATCAGCTCATAGAACAGGGTATACATATGAATTTGCTGAATATAAAGCTTCCGAACCTAAACTGGTAATCTCCCATGAAACGTCTTATCATGTAAATGAAAATTTATGGTCTGATGCTGAATTCTATTTTTATGGGATTTTGGTTAATGCAGGAGGAAAAGACAAACCGAATATTCATTTTCAAACCAAAGACAAAGGTTTGCTTATAATAAGGACCGAAAAAGAATACCTTGAAGAATTAACTGAAAATGTATTGTATAAGCATTTTTCAGTAAGGGCTTTGGGAAGACAAAATATTGAAACAGGAGAATTAGATCCTACAAGTTTGGTTCTGATGGAACTTAACCCGCATGATCCCTCTTATAATGCTCAATATCTTGAAAATTTAATAAAAAGAGCTACTCCTCATTGGGAGGATGTGAAAGATGTTGATACTTGGATATATAATTTAAGAGGAGGAAATGGCTAAAAAAGAAAATATACCCAATTATAGTGTAATTCTGGACACCAGTTTCATAATTCGTCTTTTAGACCTAAATTCTCCCATGCATCAAAATGCGATTGATTATTTCCGCTATTTTTTACACAATGGAATTCCTCTTTATTTTTCCACTATCTCAGTGGCGGAATATTGTGTAAAAGGGGATTTAAAAGATTTGCCATTCAATAATCTAAGAATACTTCCTTTTAATATTTTTCATGCTAAAGAAGCGGGCATTTTCACACGTATTCTATTTAATGCCAAGAGAAACGGTGAATTAATAGTAAAGGAAAGAGTCGTGGTCCCTAATGATTCCAAAATACTCGCTCAAGGTTCTTATGAAAAGGATATTAAATATTTCGTCACATCAGACTCTGAATCCTTGAAATTCATCGAAATTCTTAGAAAGGAAGGAGCCACTGAAATAGAACACTTAGATATCCACACACCATGTGGGGTAAAATTCGGATATTTAGAATTGGAAGAATAATCAATCCATCCATCTTATTTCCATCCCAAGTATCTGCAATAAAGATATTTATAATTTTAATTCCCCCGAATTATACAATCGCTAAGAATGCTACTTACTGTCGGCAGGCCGGTGTAAGTATCTAAAGCATTTGAGGCAATTTGGGGGAATTAAAATTATGTTCAAACACTTAAAAGAAATGAAACCTGACCGGGGAAATCCGATCAGGTTCCATATTATAAATGAGATTAAATCTTTAGATTGAGATTTTGTAGGGACCTTTACAATAAATAATTAATCTTTTCCCATTTGATTCCGAGGATTTTAGAAATCAACACCTATTAAAATACCAAAAGATCCGATCAATTTATTTTTAAACTTGTTTATCTTAAAGATTTCACATGTATTGGTATCTCCCCATTCACTGGTAAGTTCCTTTTCAGTAATAGAGTAATCAGTGGCAACCTTCCCGGGAAGTAAATTGTAGGTCAATCCGATATTAAACCCCACATAACGAGAAAAACGGACCCTCATGCCTATTGTTGGTTGCATATATAATCCACTTTTATAAAAATTAAGATCTGCATCTTTATACGAGTAACCCTGATATTCTTCATAGAGTGAAGGAACCCCTCTTGTAAACAATGAATATCCGGCTTTTAAATCAACAAATGGTACTATTTTCGAACCATTATTTAATAATCCAAACCCATCCCATCTCACATCGAAGAATATGGGGACAAATTCAGTATCTCCGCCTGAAGATGCCAGCTCTTTTAGGCCTGGATAAATACTATCCTCTAAAAAATGCAAATTTGAATTATCACCATCTGCAGCAACAATTGCACCTGCACCGATTCCAACAAAAAACATCTCTGAAACTTGTAATCCATGAGTAGTATAAAATTGGCCTAGATATTGTGGATAAGCAGGAAATTTCTGATTCGGATCTATGGTACCCGATACTTCTAAAAATCCTCTATATGAAACAGCATGTATATAACCGGGAAGAGTACATACTGTCAAAAGAAGGGTCAAGACAATTATTTTTTTCATGATTCTTACATTTTTTATTTCTTTAAACTTATAGATCTCCAATTATCTGTCATGGAGTTGGAAAACTTTACAGAAGGAATCTGTGGCTTTTTATTCTCCAATATTGATTGTCTCGACACCTCTGTGATAATAAAATCAGACAATTCTCCCAAGGTTACTTCTCCTTTTGAATCTGATAATTTTTTCAAAAGATAATATGAAAATAATCCATGATTCTTTTCATGGTAAGGAAAAGCAGATTGGTCTGCTGTTGTAGCACTTAAGACTACAAGATTTCCCTTAGCTACAATATCTTTTGGCTTCAATTTTATGCCACGTGAACTAGCCAGCATACCATCACCACGTAATGACCCACTGAAACATGCATCGAGAAATACAATCACTTGATTTGCATTTAGATTTCCGAGTTGTTCGAAAAGACTATTCATTGGATAGCAAACTGAAAGCTGATTTCCTGTAGCATCTATAGGCAAAAGATAAGCATCCCTGGATTTTTCATCGGGTACTCCATGTCCGGCATAGTAAAAGATTAAATTGATATCGCCATTATAGGCCTCTGAAATAAGAGTTATATCTTCTAAAGCAACCACCATGTCACCATAACTTGCATCATAATAAGTTCGGATATTTTTTTCTGGTATTCCTAAGGTTCTGTTGCAATACTTTTCAAATATCCTCGCATCATTCATGGCATATTCCACAGGAGCGACACGTTGATAATTTTCATTTCCTATAATAACAGCAAAAGTACGTGAATTGACACCGATTGCTTCAGGTATTTCAATGTCTATTATATCGGGAGAATATTTATCTCGTCTGCTCCCGGTTAAATTTGCTGATTCAGAGGCAATCATTTGTTCGTATTCTTTTAAAGAAGCTAAAGATGTAATATTTTGAGCATATAATGACAAATCATCTTCATCAAAGGTTCTTACTGACTTATAAACTTTACCATCTATGATAAAATCACAATCCAAAACGCTTAATTCTCCATCAAGAATACCATAATCTGGTTTAAGTATTACTTTATTCCAGTTCTTAATAAAAAATTCCTCTTCCTCTTTAGGCACGTTTACATAAAGGTTGCCCATAGTTGGTGTCAGAATTACAAAAAATTCATATTCCGGATTATAATTTTCAAGTGAACCCCGTAAGATGGAAGGTGCCAATTCTTTAACATATTCTTTTTTGGATTCAATTAGATATTCATCAATCATTCTTTTTCTATTTGATTCCGTTACTCTTGACTCCCATTGAGCTACTGTTTCGTAATCTTTACGTTTTTGCCAATCTTCAATTGGCTTTTTAACTTTTTCTGCCGTATATTCACTGAATGTTTTGTTGTTTTTAAAACGAGTTAAAGAAACTGCTCCCAACTCTTGCACTTTTTTATAGAATGGGCTCTCTTGACAATTCAGAATACAATCATATACTATATAAGGAGGATAAGGTACAGAAATACCATTAACATTTTCTAAAGAGGGACAATCCTTGAATATTCCGGCTTCTCCAAAACCATAATTTCCTTTATCCAGAACCACTTCAGCTTGATCGGGAAGGATGGCGGAAATTAAGTCGGGACAGTTCCAGAAAGCACTTCTTCCAATTTTATTTATCGTGGAAGGCAACACAATAGTTTTAAGATTCTTGCATCCTCTGAAAGCATTCGTTTCAATTTCTGTAACCGGATATTCTCTTCCATCTAATATTATATGATCTGGAATAATAACATCGGAAGGCAAAACCTTTTTATCTGGAACGGATACACTGGCTATCCCTTTAGTACCAACTCCACTTATTGTATATTTAATGCCATCAATTAAAACATTCTTTGCTCCGTATCCATTAAAAGAAACCCATAATAAAAAAACTAAGAGATAAAACCGGGATTTCATATCCAATAAAGACCTCCGGACTCTCCTCATTGGCGATTAGGTTATAAAAAAGAAAGACGTGAGAGTCTGTACTGTTGCTCTTCACGTTCTTTGAGGCTCTCGCATTGTCTTATCCGATATGAGGAGCAACGCCGAAGCCCACGTCTGTATGAATTGTTAAAAAGAATCCTCACGAATTCAATCTCATACAAATCATACCACGAGGACATCTACCATTGCCGTTTCTTGATCGGATATAGAATTTGCGAGATTCCAAAGAACCAAGAAAAAAGCGAAGTAAACGCCTTCTATTTATTATGTCTGCATACCCTCCCGCTTACCCATATCGGGCTTCGATGGGCGATATGCATCACAAATTTAATCAAAAATGTTTATTCTCATATCCATGAGGATTGAATTTCTATTCTAATTTTAGGTAAAGTAAGGTCTGTTCTTTCTACCTTGAGAATTATGAAAAAAGGAATTAACCTGCGATTCTGGTACCCTAATAATTACGATTTTTTTTGAATCTCCCATACAGATTTTTAAGAGAAGCCATGAGAAAGAAAATGAGTCAGTTAATGGTAGAAGAGGCTTTTAAATAAGGACATTGAATAGGTCTATTGGGATAATTGATTTAAATAACAGATCTTCTATATTAAAAGTAAGATAAGAAAGGAGCCTGACCGGAATTTCGATCAGGCTCTATTAAAGGATATTATCACTCTATTATTTAATCTGGGGTTGGGATGAATTGATTGTGTCAATAAATTCCCGGCATTTTTTTACAAAATTATCATCATAGGGGTAATTCTGCATCAGAGAATTAGTAAAGTCTATAGCTTGTTGTTTCTCTCCTGCTTTCCAATAAGCTAAAGCAAGACGAAGCCCCGCCTGCTGGGCCGTGTATGGTTCACCGTTAAGCTTGGCATTCTCATACTGCATTTCAAGATTCCCGATCATTTCGGAAAGCTCCTCTTGAGATGCTGACATCACATCATTTGTTTCCTCAAAATCTCCTGCCGGAGAAGCGACATAATTGGGATTTTCCGAAAGTTCCGGAGTTTCTATGGTTTCTCGTTCCGGCAGATGATATAAGGAAAATATGCATAAAAATAAAATCACAGCTATAGAACCTACGGCTACAACAGCCACTAAGGTCTTTCTGTTTTTCTTTGGTTGTTGATTCACCTCCATAAAATTTTCATTTTGATAATATAACGGATGTTACCTTATATTTGTTTAAATGTGAAATTTTTAGAAGAAACGCCTAAATCTTATAACCCTAATTCTGTGAAAAGAATCAGGATTTTTTTATTTTTGTAAAAAATATATATTATGAGAAATATTCATTTAGCTATATTACTGACTTTTATAAGCATTAACTTTGGTTTCTCACAAAGGTTTGACAGTTTGCCCCCGGCTACATATAAAGAATTATACCGACCTCAATACCATTATACACCTGGTCACCGCTGGATGGGAGATCCCAGTGGACTTCTTAAATTCAATGGTAAATATAGGGCTTATAATTGGGGAGCATCCGAGAGTGATGACCTTATTTATTGGAAAGAATTAAACTCTCATTCCATCAAAGGGATGCCACAAAATATCTCTGCCTTCACGGGTAGCACGGTTGTAGATAAAGATAATACATCCGGATACGGCGAAAACAGCGTGATTGCTGTCTTCACAGTTTTCGATAAGGAAAGCAAGAAACAGGCCCAGGGAATTGCCTATAGTTCTGACGAAGGTGAAACCTTTCATTATTTCGACAGAAATCCTGTATTAGATATATGGAGCACTGAATTCAGGGATCCTACCGTAATTTTTGACCAACAATCCGAGCAATGGATAATGGTTGTGGCAAAAGCACTTGAAAAGAAAGTAGCCTTTTATGGTTCTAAAGATCTACGCGAATGGAAATGGCTTAGTGATTTCGGACCCTTGGGAGATTCCGATAGATCCTGGGAGTGTCCCGACATATTCCAACTTCCTGTTGACGGAGACCGGGAAAACATGAAATGGATACTCGTTGTTTCGGTCAATTGGGACAGAGAACAATATTTTATCGGAAACTTTGACGGAGAAAAATTTGTGGCGGATGAGCCTGATCAGTATCCTCTTTACATAGATCAGGGACTTGATTATTATGCTTCACGCGTTTTTCAGGATTATGATACAAAAGATGCTCCCGTTTACACAATCGGATGGGTTTGCAAGTGGGATTATGCCCAGACTCAACCATCCGAATGGGGTAAAGGAATATGGTCTATTCCACGGGAATACAGTCTGAGAACAACAGCCGACGGATTACGTCTTTTTCAGTCTCCTCTTCCGGCTCTTGTGAATCTGAGGAAAAATCCCTACTCTTTTTCCAAGACTCTCAAAACCGGAGTAACAGAATTGAAGCCTTTGGAAAAGTATAACAATACTTATGAACTTGAAGTGGAATTCTCTCAAAATGATTCTTCCACTTTCGGATTATATTTATGTGAAGGAGAGAATAGAAAGCTATCTCTAAGCTATGATCCCGCGTCTCAGTATATCACATTGGATAGAACTAATGTCACAAATGCTGAAATACCTAAGTTTGAAAGAACCGCGATAAGCAAGGTGCCGATGGAAAACGGGAAGTTACTTCTTAATATTTTCGTAGATAAGTCTACCGTTGAAGTCTTTGTAAACAACGGAGCGGCAGTGCTGACGGCATTGACCTACCCTTCTGAAAGTCAAAATGGAGTAAGTATATTCACACTGGGTAATTCCACAAAAGTGAGGCTTAACGCATGGGAATTGAATTCCATATGGTAAGCCTCAGCTTGAAAGCGCCTTTCGAATAATAAAATATGAGAATATAGGGAGAATATCTTAAAACATACCTTAATAAATAGGAGTCAGAGTATATCCTCGATTTTTGAGTCCCTGTATAATTCCTTCAGGTCCGGCAAGATGTAAAGCACCGACCACGATAAAAGAAGGAGTCTCATCTATTATTGCAGGGAGTCTCTCCATCCAATCTCTGTTTCTTTTATAAAGAATATTTTCCATGAATTCGGGATATTCATCCTCCTCCCTTGACACTTCCAACATGGCATCAAGATCTCGGTTTTGATAAGCTGTACTTATTTTCTGAGCCGTTTCTATTGATTTTTCCGGATTTTTTAACATTTCAATTAAAGTTTCTGCCTGTACCGACAATGGGATAGAATTGAAAAGCATCTCACCCTGATATTCGGGAGTTTCCAATGCAATGATTTTTTTATTTTCCTTAACTCCTGTCTGTAAGAAATATGTATCAAGTTGTTGGGAGGGATCATAACCGGGCATAACTTCCATACTCATTCCGGCAGCCAGCATGGTAGAAACAGCCATCGGTTTCAAAGATTCCAACATCTGTAACTGCATCCCCGGCATGGGAGACCATTTCTCAAACTGAACATTCAGAGAATCCAGATTTTCTCCTTTTAACAATACTGAAAGAGTACTGTCTTGTGGCGCCATCATATAAGATTGTAAAGCCATAGATAGAGCCAAAGGGTCCATTGTAAGGTCAATTTCTCCCACTACTTGACCCGTTTCATTAAAATATTTCATGGCACCCGATTCTTCCACTACTGATATAGGAGAAAGATGGTGACTACCGAATATATAAGAAGGATTTGAATTTCCCTCCTTCTCTACCTTATAAAATATCTGACCAAAAGAAATCGAGATAGAAAGGAGTGTGAATAAAAGAATGGGTATTAATTTCTTTTTCATAATATATAATTTAATCTCTGTTTTGTAATAATCGATAATATTTAGAAAATTTCAATAATTGTGTAGTTCCGATAATCAAACCTATTATACCTCCGGTAATCATTCCAAATATAACCACTTCGTCAGAATCCATAGCCAAAGCAAAGAGGATAACTGCTCCTATGGCAATGGGCAATCCTATTATAACTGCTAATTTATGAATCTTCCAGTTAGTAGCTGCAATTTTGGAAATCTGAGTTACGGAAGAATTATAAATATCTATATTTTTTACATTATGCATAAGATAGAAATCAATCATCACTTCGCCCAAAAAGAAAAGTGCCCAATAAATTAAAACAGGCCATCTGTATTTTTCGACAATCTCAGGGTTAAAGTAAAAAAAGGCGCTCATAACAAACAACATAAATATCTCAACACCAACAAATATTGCATATTTATTTATGAGCCTCTCACGGGCAGACTTATAATCAGAATTCAAAACCTTACGAGCCAATCTTTTGTTTTCTTCCTCCAGATGTCCCAGCCGTAGATTAATTTCCTGCCACATTATCTTTATATCATCTATTTCGTTTATATTTTCCTGATATGAATTCATATTTTTCAAATCTCATTATTCATTTTGACAAGCTTTTCCTTTATCCTCTTTAATCTTGTAGCCACGGTATTACGGTTTAAACCGGTGAGATCGGAAATTTCTTCGTAATTTTTTTCGTCAAGCCACATCAGCAGTATCACTCTGTCGTTGTATGATAACATTCTTATTAAAGAAAACAAAGTCTTATATTTTTCTACTGTCTGAAGAGTCTCTTCGGCTTGTTTATCCAATACATTCTCTAAGGGAAGTGTCTTTTTAAATTTCTTTTCCTTGCGTTGGAATGAAATACAAGTATTGAAACTCACGCGGTAAATCCAGGTTGATGTTTTCGAATTTTTAAGAAAGTGTTCCCATCCTTTCCAGATATTGAATAATACTTCCTGCCTTAAATCCTTGAATTCCTCAGTATCCGCAGAAAATGAAAGACAAATTCTGTTGATTAAATCTCCATAAAGATTAACTGCGTCTTCGAATTCTTTTTCTCTGTTAATATCATCCATAGATTCTTACTGACAATAATAAGACGCAGTTACTTTAAATTAGTTTCACAAAGAATAATTTTTTTGAGATAAGGAGAATGAGATCCCGGATTATAATGACGAAAAAGAGTCGTAATAAGAATTGCAGGGATATTTTAATACTGAAGACTAAGTGCACAATGGCAAAGAATACTGTTATCTTTATAGATTGTTTTGTCTGTCTTAAGAGATCCCTTATATTTTGTCATTCCTCTTTATTTATTTAAGTAATTTTGAAGAAAAAATAAAGATGAGACAGAATTCTGAAGACGACATAAAACAAAATCTCTTTATACATAAGTACATTATAGCTATTAATCATGCCTTTCTATGGATAGCTGCTCTCTGCCTTGCAGGTTTCTTTCATGTGAGTCCCTGGTTTGAACATAAGGAAGCATTACTATTTTCTACTCTTGTGGCTTACTCTGCTTACCTTTGTGAAAGCGGATTGGGAACTTGGCGTGTTGCCACAAGTCAGACCCAATATTTCATAAATTTTAAAAAGGCTGCTTTGTGGAAATTTATATGGTTAAATTTCTTTGTTAATGTCGGATGGTCCATCCTTTTTTTGATTTTTCCATCCTGGTATGTTATTCTTGCCGTGATTTTCACTGCAGGTTGGCAAAAATATATGGATGGTCGTATACCTCCCAGACTTGAAGCTGCAATGATTCCGGTATCTAATAATACTTTTAAGGCTATAACACTATGAATATTTCACCCATTCTTTTATTATCCGTAGGAGCTACTTTTGCACTTTTATACGGCCTAATAATAACTATTGGATGGGCAATAACAAGAAAAAACAGGAGAAAATACCATCAATCAATAGGAATAAATGAAATTGAATTGTATGATCTTCAAAACAGAAAGCCCCTTAACAAATATGTTAATACCGTTTCCTTATCAAACAACTATTTCAAAGATGACAGGGGATTTGAAATTAACCCGGAGAGATATAATTGTTACATCATAGAAAACGAATCCTTGGAATTCCCTAAAATAAAGAAAGGCTACCTGATATTCTTGAATCATGAAACCAATAAAATTGAGTATGCTTTCGATGTTCCAAGTCTTAATAATTATCGTTAATCAATAAAAAAGTGAGACTTGATTTGCTCAAGTCCCACTTTAAAATATTTTCTTTAACCAATTAAGTTTTTAATATCCTCTTCAACAGTAGATATCGTCCCGATATTAAATTTCTCTTTCAAGACTTTGAGTATTTCAGGAGTGAAGAAAGCAGGAAGTGTCGGGCCGGTATGAATATTCTGAACTCCAAGTGCAAGTAGAGCCAATAGTACAATTACTGCTTTCTGTTCATACCATGCTATATTATATACTACCGGGAGTTCATTGATGCTCTTCAGATTAAGGGCATCTTTAAGAGCCATGGCAATTCTGACAATAGAATAGGAATCGTTACATTGACCGCAATCTATTACTCTTGGCACTCCTTCGATATCACCAAGTTTGAGTTTGTTATATCGATATTTAGCACATCCAGCCGTTAAAATCACACAATCCTCAGGAAGAGCCTCTGCAAATTTTGTATAATAGTCACGGATCGGGAAGCGTCCGTCACATCCTGCCATCACCACAAACTTACGAATTTTACCTCTATTGATTAAGTCAAGAATCTTAGGTGCAAGCTCCACGACCTGATGATGGGCATAGCCACCTGGAATGGTTCCCTCTTCAATTGCTGTGGGAGGAGGACACTTTTTAGCCTGTTCAATCAATTCGGAAAAATCTTTAGGCTTACCGTCTTTTCCTTCGGGAATATATTTGCATCCCGGCATTGCCACCACCCCTGTTGTGTAAACCCGGTCAAGATAATTACAATCTTTTCTCGGGGGAACAATACAGTTGGAGGTGAAGAGGTATACTCCGTTGAATGTCTTGAATTCATCAACTTGCTTCCACCATGCATTTCCATAGTTTCCTTTCAGATGGGGATATCTCTTGAATACCGGATAAGAACAACCGGGGAGCATTTCTGAATGGGTATAAACATCTACTCCGGAATCTTTTGTCTGTTCAAGAAGCATATACAAATCATGCAGGTCATGTCCGCTTATAAGAATTCCCGGTTTGTCACCAACGCCGATATTTACTTCTGTTGCCTCAGGATTACCATAAGTGCCTGTATTTGCCCTGTCAAGAAGATCCATGACTTTTACACCACCGTCACCTACCATCAAAACAAGGGAAAAAGCTTCTTCAACGGAAAGGTCGGGTCTGGAAACCTGTGCCATAGCATTTTCTATAATGGCATAGACATCATCACTTTCATATCCTAAGTTGGCTGCATGTCGTGCATAAGCAGACATTCCCTTTGCTCCATAGATAGCCAATTGTTTCAAACCTCTTATATCGGGATTTTTTTCAGCTAATACTCCCGTTATTGGATAATCTTTTTCATAATCATCAGGATGAGCATAGAAGTTCACCTCCGGAAGATCGGGAAGCTTTATTTCCTGTTTCTTTGCCTTTCCTTGAAGAAGATTCTTGATTTCAAATCCTCTTTTAATATAATCGTCTAAAGAATCGTTATCAAAATTTGCATTAGTTATGGTTGCAAACAAAGCATCGATTACAAAATGATCGGCCTCACTTGAGGGCTCTCCTTTTTCTCTTAAAGCCTGGTTAATTATAGATACACCTTTCACGGCATATAAAAGTAAATCCATTCGAGCTGAAGTTTCGGCTTTTTTCCCGCAAACTCCTTGAATTGTACAACCGGTTCCTTTTGCAGTTTCCTGGCATTGATAACAGAACATTTCCATAGTATAAACTTGAAAAAGGTTAATTATTATATCTTTTAAACATTTAAAATGTTCATTAAGTTTAGAAGTTCAATGTCCATTTTATCCTAATTTATTAAACCGCTTGTACAATTGAATGTATGGAAAATGAGGCAGTTTATAAAGCCTTTATAGCAGAGGAACGGAGAAAACTTTTCATGGGTCAAGTGTGATTGAAGTCTTAACGAGGAAAGGTGACATCGGAAATTCCGGTGCCACCCTTCACTATAATTTTGCCGCGATGTAGCGGATGATGCGGATGTCCTTTTCTAATCTATTTTGATTGATTTATCAGCCATTCGGTGACAGGTTTCAATTTATATGCAAAGTTGAAAGAGGCCATGTGTACTCCGGCAGGTCCGGGATTATTGTCGCCTTCAGGTAAAACCGTATTCCCTTCAAATGTTATAAAGTTCCGTTCCTCACCTTTTGTTAATGTAGCTGATGCAAGGGAGTCTTGTTGTGTTTCAGGCAACCTTGCACTCCACATCGCCTCGGCAAAT
>JAFLTS010000008.1 GCA_022509185.1 Muribaculaceae bacterium
GATGAGACTCGAACTCACACAGCCTACCGGCCACTACCCCCTCAAAGTAGCGCGTCTACCAATTCCGCCACCTGGACATCGAATAGTTGGAGCGAAAAACGGGACTCGAACCCGCGACCCCGACCTTGGCAAGGTCGTGCTCTACCAACTGAGCTATTTTCGCATGCCAACTATCAGAATTTTACTCCCTCAAGTTTTTGCGTTGCAAATTTAAAACCTTTTTAAATCAATTCCAAATTTTAAACCAAAAAACTTAAAATTCATTCCCAACCCATTTCTTTAAAAAAAACGGGAACAAGGATTCTCCCCGTTCCCGCTCTTATAAAGATTTTGTTTTATTCACGGATATCTTTTTCTGACAATTCGGGATCTACACCCCAATTTTGTTGAGCAAGACGCTTATAGTTGTTATATCTCCATCGTGCGTTTTCCTCTGCTGCGCTGAACAGTTCTTCTGCAGCATCCGGTTGCATCTTATAGAGAGAAGCAAAACGCACCTCACCTTTAAGATAATCTTTGAACTTACCCCAATCCGGTTCTTTACTGTCTAATGTAAACGGGTTGAGACCGCTCAATTCATTATCGGGATTATAACGCCAGAGCTGCCAGTAGCCACATTCCACAGCTTTCCTTTCCTCTTCCTGGCTTCTTCCCATTCCCGCTTTCAAACCATGGGCGATACAGGGTGAATAAGCTATGATAAGAGAAGGTCCATCATAAGCCTCAGCTTCGCGAAGGGCTTTTAAAGTCTGTGCATTATCTGCACCCATTGCTATCTGGGCAACATACACATATCCATAAGTTGTAGCCATCAGGCCTAAGTCTTTCTTACGGATTCTCTTACCTGCAGCTGCAAATTTCGCAATTGCTGCTATCGGAGTAGATTTGGATGACTGACCGCCTGTGTTGGAATATACCTCGGTATCGAGCACAAGTATGTTTACATTCTTTCCGGAGGCAATTACATGGTCGAGACCGCCGTATCCGATATCATAGCTGGCACCGTCACCTCCTATAATCCATTGACTGCGTTTTGTCAGATAATTCGAAAGGTTGATCACTTTCTTGCAAAGACCACAACCGCATGCCTTAGCCTCATCGACGAATTTTTCTCCGGCTTCACGGCTCTTATCTGAATCTTCCTTAACATCAAGCCATGCTTTGGCTGCTGCCTTTACTCCGCCCGAACATTCTGTGCACTGGTCGATCTTATGGCAAAGATCCTCAAGACGGGCACGCATCTTTTCATATGCCAGGTGCATACCTAAACCGAATTCGCAGAAATCTTCAAACAAAGAATTAGCCCAGGCCGGTCCGTGTCCATCTTCATTCTTGCAATAAGGGGTGGAAGGTACAGATCCGGAGTAGATGGAGCTGCAGCCTGTGGCATTTGCCACAACCTGACGGTCACCGAAGAGCTGAGTGAGCAGTTTTACATAAGGTGTTTCACCACAACCTGAACAAGCACCTGAGAATTCAAACATTGGAGTAGCAAACTGACTGTTCTTAACATTCGCTTTTACATCCACAAGTTTTTGTTTGGTCTTAACATGTTCAACACAGTAATCCCAGTTCTTCTGTTCGCCAAGCTGACTCTCTTCATGTTTCATCTCAAGAGCTTTCACTCCCTTCTTACCGGGACATACGTCCACACAGTTTCCACAACCCAGACAATCAAGAACGTCTACTTGCTGAACAAATCTCATTCCTGCCATAGTCTTACCGATTGCGGGTAAAGTATGATCTTCTCCAAACGGTGCATTAGCCATTTCCTCAGGAGTGAGAACAAAGGGTCGGATAGCTGCGTGAGGACAAACGTAGGCACACTTGTTACACTGGATACAATTTTCAGGTAACCATTCAGGTACGAATGCCGCTACACCACGTTTTTCATAACGAGCCGTTCCCTGACACCATGTACCGTCTGCGTTGTCCTTGAAAGTGGATACAGGAAGTAAGTCGCCATCCTGAGCATTGATCGGGAAAACTACATTGCTGATGAATTCCGGAGCGTTGCTCTTCTTTTCTTCGTCATCCGGAAGGTTGGCCCATGCCGGATCGACTTCAAGTTTCTTGTATTCACCTCCGCGGTCAACGGCGGCGTAGTTCATATTTACGATGCTTTCTCCCTTCTTGCCATAGCTCTTCACAATGAATTTCTTCATCTGTTCTACGGCAAGTTCCACAGGAATAACCTCGGTGATACGGAAGAATGCACTCTGGAGGATTGTGTTGGTTCTGTTTCCAAGACCAATTTCTTGTGCAATCTTGGAAGCATCCATATAGTAGACGTTAATATTGTTTTTAGCAAAGACTTTCTTTATCTTGTTGGGAAGATTCTTTACTAGATCCTCACCTTCGAATATTGTATTGAGAAGGAATGTGCCATTGGGTTGCAGACCACGTGTCACATCATACATATGCAGGTAAGCATGAACATGGCAGGCTACAAAATTCGGTGTAGTGACAAGATATGTAGAACGTATGGGTTCATCTCCAAAACGCAGATGTGAACAAGTGAATCCGCCTGATTTCTTGGAATCGTATGAGAAGTAAGCCTGACAATATTTATTAGTATTATCACCTATAATCTTCACGGAGTTTTTGTTAGCACCCACTGTTCCGTCAGCACCAAGTCCGTAGAATTTAGCCTGGAACATACCCTTTCCTCCTACGCTGATTTCAGGAAGAAGAGGAAGTGACAGATATGTTACATCATCTTCAATACCAATTGTGAAACCATCTTTTGGTTCGGGAAGTTTAAGATTGTCGAATACAGAAAGTATCTGGGCAGGGGTAGTGTCTTTTGAGCTTAGACCATAGCGTCCTCCGACTATCAACGGGGCATTATCTTTACCATAGTAGCAATCCTTGACATCAAGATACAAGGGTTCTCCTAATGAACCCGGTTCCTTGGTACGGTCGAGCACTGCAATCCTTTTTGCACTTGCCGGAACCGCTGCAAGGAAATGTTTAGCCGAGAAGGGTCGGTAAAGATGAACGCTTACCAAGCCGACTTTCTCTCCTTTTGAACGGAGGTAGTCGATAGTTTCGCGGATACATTCCGTCACCGAACCCATAGCGATGATCACATGTTCAGCTTCGGGATCTCCGTAATAGTCGAAAAGACTATATTTTCTGCCTGTGATCTTGGAAACCTCTTCCATATATTTCTCCACTACTTCAGGCACAGCCAAATAGTAGGGGTTGGAAGCCTCGCGGTGCTGGAAGAAAACGTCGGGATTTTCAGCCATGCCTCTTGCCACAGGTGATTCCGGATTTAAGGCACGTTTTCTGAAATCTGCCAAAGCCTCCATATCGATTAAGCCGGCCAGATCATTTTGATCTATAGCTTCGATTTTCTGAATTTCATGGCTGGTTCTGAAGCCGTCGAAGAAGTTTAAGAAGGGAACACGGCTCTTTATTGTGGAAAGATGAGCCACGGCTGCCAGATCCATAACCTCCTGTACGGAACCTTCGCAAAGCATTGCAAAACCGGTCTGACGAGCTGACATCACATCCTGATGGTCGCCAAAAATGCTTAATGCATGAGATGCCAAGGTACGGGCTGAAACGTGGAATACACAGGGTAATAATTCTCCTGCAATCTTATACATGTTGGGAATCATCAAAAGAAGTCCCTGAGAAGCCGTATAAGTTGTTGTGAGCGCTCCGGCCTGTAATGAACCATGAACTGCACCGGCGGCTCCACCCTCACTCTGCATCTCCTGCACTGTGACTGTTTCGCCGAAAATATTCTTTCTGCCGGCCGCTGACCAGTCGTCTACATATTCAGCCATGGTAGAGGAAGGAGTGATGGGATAAATGGCCGCCACTTCCGTGAACATGTAGCTGATATGAGCTGCTGCCTGATTGCCGTCGCAGGTCAGAAATTGCTTCGCTTTACTCATAATTGTTTTAGTATTTTGATTTAATTGATTATTTTATTTCTATTTACCCTGAATATCTTTACATAAACTGCAAATTTAAGTAAATCCGTTCATTTTGTCAAGGGACGGAAACGTCTCTTCTCTCCCTTAATTTTTTTATCTTCAGCAATATTCAAAATCTGTGGCACATCTTTTTCCTTAACAGCCACAAGAGAATAATGATCAAAAATGTTTATCTTACCTACATCTCCGGCCGGAACATCACATTCCTTAACTATAAAGCCTAACAAATCACCCCGAGATATCTTCTCACGTTTGCCTCCGGATACATATAGGGTCATGAACTTTTGGCTCAAATCCGCCTCTTTCTCTTTTTCAAGAAGGAATTCACCGTCTATATTTATATATTCCTTTAATTCTTCATCAGGTCCAACAAGTATGTAGACATCTCCCTCTTCATCAATTCTTGCCGTACGTCCGTTTCGATGTATAAAAGATTCAGGTGTGAGGGCCTGATGATAATGAATCACAGATTTCACCTTTTCAATGTCTAACCCTCGCGCTGCAAGGTCTGTTGCAACGATAATGGGTCTCGAGCCATTATTAAACAGTGCGATAGCCGTCTCTCTGTCCTTCTGTTCCAAAGCTCCATGATATAGAACTACAGCCACTTTTTTCTTACGTAAAAATTCATATATCCTTTCAGCGCTTTCTCTGTGATTTACAAATATCATACTCTTCTCCGGAGTTTCAGAACCAAAATTGATATTATGGAGCAAAGTAAGCAAGCCTTCAAGTTTATCATTATCAGAAGTAATTACTTTTCTTATATTCATTCTTCCCCTGACATTCTCAACATTGGCAGAATAATCGATAGTGACAGGATTGTCAAGTTTTAGGAAATCAGGCAAGGCTTCAGACTTGGTAGCTGAGGTGAGAATTACACGGCTTACATTTTTCATTCTCTTGATCAACTTTTCCATTTCCTCTTCAAAACCTAACTCTAAAGTTTTGTCAAACTCATCGAGCACCATGATTCTTACAGGAAGCAACTCGAGATTATGTCTCACGGAATGATCGAGAAGTCGACCCGGAGTAGCCACTATGATATCGGGAGTGACTTTAAGACTGTTCACTTCATCTTCTACCTTATGTCCTCCATAAAGTGCTACCGTACGGAAAACCTTGCCTGCCTCCCTCATCACACCGGCTATTTGTATCACCAATTCTCTTGAAGGTGCTATTACAACGCATTGTATTCTACCGGTAGAAGGTTTCATCATTTTCAAAACCGGTAAAGTAAAGGCCAGTGTCTTACCACTTCCTGTTGGCGAAAGCAATATGATATCTCTCCCCTCAGAAGATTTCGACAACATTTCTTGTTGCATCTTATTAAGGGATTCTATTCCGAGACGCTCTTTCACTCCTTCCAAAATCTCTTTTTCTTTCATTTCCGTTTCTTCATGATATGAGAGACCAGTCTATTGTCTTTGCAAACCGCAGACTCAGTTCCAGTCCTGTCATTTTTATTTCTGAATCAGTTAAAGTGATGGGATTTTCAATTTTAGTGTTAGGTGAAACTGAAGCTAAAGGTGATAAAAGGGCTTTAGTACCTGCCAAAGCCCTTAAAGCAGCCTCTCTGGCCACACTCAAAATCTGGCCATCTTTCGCGAGGTTGGCCACTCTTAGACTAAAAGGCATTCCACTCTGTAAAGTTCCTTCCATATCTCCGGGTCCACGCATCTTCATATCCGCCTCCGAAATAAGGAACCCATCGGTTGTTTCTGCCATTATGGCCAGACGTTTCTTTGTATCCGCGCCGGAAGTCTGCTTGCCCATCAACACACAATAACTTCTCTCAGCGCCCCTTCCTACCCGGCCCCTAAGCTGATGAAGCTGGGAGAGTCCAAAGCGTTCTGCGTTTTCAATCACCATCAAAGTAGCATTTGGAACATTTACCCCTACTTCTATAACAGTAGTAGCCACTAATATCTGCGCTTCTCCGGACACAAACAAATTCATCTGGTATTCTTTTTCTTCAGGCTTCATCTTGCCATGCACATAGCAAACCTTAAAACCCACAAAAGTATCGCATGCGCGTTGATAACCTTCTTCAAGACTTTTTAGTTCGAGTTTTTCATTTTCTTGAATGAGAGGATAAACTATATACACCTGACGTCCCTGACGTAGCTGGCTGAAGATAAGGTTATCAACTTCAAATCTTGAATTGTCATATGCTACTCTTGTATTCACCGGAGTGCGTCCCGGAGGCAGTTCATCTATTACCGACACATCAAGATCTCCATATACAGTCATGGCTAAAGTGCGAGGAATTGGGGTTGCGGTCATAACTAATACATGAGGCGCAATCTCACTCTTCTTCCACATCCGGGCTCTCTGGGCAACACCAAACCGATGTTGTTCATCAATAATCACAACACCCAGTCTTTTGAATTTCACTTCATCTTCCAATAAAGCATGTGTTCCTATGAGAATATCTATCACTCCCGATTGAAGTTCCTCATGCAACACACGTCTAACCGACTGACGTGTGCTTCCTGTGAGCAGCGCTACTTTCACTCCAGCTTTAAGTGCCCACTCATTAATAGTTTCAAAATGTTGTTGTGCAAGAATTTCAGTAGGCGCCATAATAGCGGCCTGGAAGCCGTTATCAATTGCCATTAATGCAGTGAGAAAAGCCACCATTGTCTTTCCTGAACCAACGTCTCCCTGAAGAAGACGGTTCATCTGGCGCCCATCTTTCATATCCCGTCGAATTTCTCTCAACACCCGTTTCTGGGCTCCGGTAAGGGAAAAAGGCATTCCATTAGAATAAAAGCCATTGAAGGTGTTTCCTATTATGGGAAATGCATAGCCTTGAATCCTGCCTCCCCGTTCCATAGAAAAACGAAGGATATTTAATTCTATGTAATACAGTTCTTCAAATTTAAAGCGTTCTATGGCTCTTCTCAACTTGTCGGGAGATTCCGGGAAATGCATGTTTAATAATGCCTCTTTGAGGGGCATCAGATGGTAATATTGAATCAACTCTTCCGGAAGGGTCTCAGATATATTGTTGAAACCAGCCTTATTAACCACTTCTTCAATATATTTGCGCAATGTGATTACGCTAAATCCTTTCTTCCTTAAGGTATCGGGAAGGCTGTACACTCCACGAAAACCGGTTGGCGGTTTCTCCGGATTAAATTTTTCAACCTCAGGATGGGCTATGGAATAAACATTCCTGTAAAGAGCAGGTTTTCCAAATATCACATATTCCTCTCCAGGCTTATATAGACCGGAAAAATATTTAATCTGGGAAAACCAAACAGTTTCTATAAATTTTCTGCCATCGGTGAATATACCTACCAGCCTTTTCCTAACCCCCTCTCCTTCTATGGTAAACCTCAGGAATTTTCCCTTGATCTGAATAGCGGGGAATTCTTCTCCATGTATTTCTTCAATACGATAGAAACGGCTTCTATCATCGTGACGATAGGGAAAATAGTAAAGAAGGTCGCGAAAATTCGCGACCCCAATCTCTTTAGAAAGGGTATTGGCCCGAGCCTCTCCCACTCCTTTAAGGTATTTTATGTCACTGTATAAAAAATCAGACATCCTTTCCCATCAATACCGTGGCGATTGCCAAATCCTTGGGATTTGTAATTTTAATATTTTCCGGGCTCCCTTCAAACAAAGACACCTCTACACCCAGATTTTCTACAACAGTTGCATCGTCTGTAAAAATCCGGTCTCCTGCCTTATTATAGGCCTCTTTCAGTAGGGAAGTGCGGAACACCTGTGGGGTTTGCACGGCCCTAAGATTTGCCCTGTCTATATTATGGCTTTTCCCATCTTCAAGCTTTCGTATAGAATCAGTGACCGGCACCACCGGAATGGCTGCTCCGGTCTGCTTTGCCTCTTCCCATCCTCTCTTCAATAATGATAAGGCAACAAGGGGTCTGGCTCCATCATGCACTGCTACTAAGGATTCGTCATCCTTTATAATCTTGAGACCGTTTCTAACTGATTCGCTTCTGCTGGTACCCCCGGATGTCACTTCATGAGGATATTGTTGCTCGGAAGGCAAAGAGGAATAGAAATCATACCATAAGGAAATGAAATTTTCCGGTAAAACCACTATTATTTTTGTGTCGTGGTTTTCCTCATGAAACGCTTTGATCGACCACCACAATACCGGTCTTCCATTAAGAGACCGAAATTGTTTAGGTATATTTCCTCCCATTCTGGTTCCGGAACCTCCGGCTACAATCACAGCGTATTGTTTCATCTCCCTAATTAAAGATTTCCAAGAATATTTACATATTCATTCCACCATCCACCTGGATTACCTGACCGGTGACATAAGAAGACATATCTGAAGCTAAGAATACAGCAACCTCTGCAATATCCTCCGGTTTACCTCCTCTACGGAGAGGTATCTTCTTCACCCAATCTTCCCTTACATTATCAGGGAGAGCGGCTGTCATAGCTGTTTCAATGAAGCCTGGTGCTATTGCGTTGGCTCTGATACCACGTGAACCCACTTCCTGAGCAATACTCTTGGCAAGTGCTATCAATCCTGCCTTAGATGCAGCATAGTTGGCTTGGCCGGCATTACCGTGCACTCCCACCACTGATGCCATATTAATAATACTTCCACTCTTCTGACGCATCATTATCGGCAGCACTGCATGAATGAAATTGAATGCCGATTTTAGATTTACATTGATCACAGCATCCCATTGACCCTCTGTCATTCTCATCATCAGGCCATCCTTTGTGATACCGGCATTGTTCACCAATATGTCGATCTTACCAAAATCTTCGTGCACTTTCTTTACCACTTCTTCTGTCTGTGCATAATCTGCAGCATTTGAAGCGTATGCAATGCATTTCACTCCCAGAGCCTTAATCTCTTCTTCAGTATCTTTACCGTTTTCATCTATCACTAAGTCTGTGAAAGCTATATCAGCTCCTTCAGCTGCGAATCTTAATGCCAGAGCTTTCCCTATGCCACGTGCCGCTCCTGTGATTAAAGCGGTCTTTCCTTGTAATAATCCCATTTCTTTATTTTTTGTAACTTGTCTTCAATATTAGACCTGTTATTTATATCTTATTATATCTTTATTATAAAACAGCCGCAGGAATATCCACCACCAAAAACCATCAGGGCGATAATATCTCCCTTCTTCAGCTCTCCCTTATGTTGAGATAAAACCAAGGGTGCAGAGGCAGAACCTGTATTTCCTAATTCTTCTATATTATTGATAAATTCTTCCAAAGGTTTTTCAAGCTGGTGAGCTACCTGAGCCACTATGCGCTTATTAGCCTGATGGCATATAAATTTCGTGATATCATCTTTTTTCAATCCGCAATGTTCCAAAGCATTGTTGAGAGAATAAATCATGTATCTGCAGGCATTAATAAAGACATCACGGCCATCCGGCATAGTGATGCCGTCTTCTCCGGGACGAAGCTTCACACCACCGGGACCTTTACCTATATCTCCCAATCCTTCAGTGAAAATATCAAGAATTTCAATATCCGATTCAGTTTCTCTTTCTTTGCTTACAAAAAACGCCACTGCAGCATCTCCCCAAAGATGTCCGCTTTTAGGATCTTTTTCATTGCTGTAGTAAGTGTTATGTTCGCTGCATATTATCAATGCTCTTTTCGCCTTACCCATAGCGAAATATCCTTCTGCTATTTCAAGACCATTTATAAAAGAGGAACAGGCAGCCGAAGCATAAACCACCTTTGCGTGTTTTACAGAATATTTTTGCTGCACCACATGAGCTGCTGTTGCCACACTATCATAAACCGCATAGTAAGCTCCTACTATCAGGTCCACCTCTTTTATATCGTAAGGAAGTGTCTGCAGGGCATCTTCCACGGCAGCTAAGGCCATGGTATCGCAATTTTCATCAGCATTTGCCTTAGACCGGCTCTGAATACCCGTCCGTTGGTAGATCCAATCGGAAGTCAGACCGTTTACCTTCTCAAAATATTCATTCGGAACCCTTCCGGAGGGAACATAATGTCCCATAGCGTTTATATACATAGGCGTGGTTTATGCTGTTAGTGTTTATGTGGTGGTTTCTTTCTTTAATTGTGTTTCCTCACCTTTTATTCCATAAAGAATCAAGTGAATCACATATTTTTTCAATTGTTCCTGGGTCACTCCCTCTTTCGAAAGATTGTCTCTGACATAAGGCACGTCAAGGCCATGAAGAGTGTGAGTGATCACAAGAGCGGTGCTATCTATATCAGTCATATGGAACTCACCCTGTTGCTGACCTTCTTTCAGAATTACTTTCAAAAGCATTGATTCTTTATCGGTGATCAATCTTCGGGCGCGGTCTACTTTCCTTACGTCTCTGAAAAACCCTGCTTTAAGAGATCCATTGCGCGACACTATTTCACTCATTGTATCGAATCTACAATCTATATATCTCACGAGTTTTTCCTGAGCCGGCAAATCGAGGGTAAGTATTTTTTTTAACCTTCCAAGCAATTCATCGGTTTCGCTTGCTATTACTGCATTGAAAATTTCCCGCTTGCTTTTGAAATAAGTGTAGATGGTGCGTCTGCCCTTTTCCGAAGCTGAAGCTATGTCGTTCATGGTAGTGTTTTCAACTCCCTTTCTTGCAAATAATTGCCTTGCGACCTCAATAAACCTCTCACGGGTTTTCGACACCATATTTCAAGCGTTGGCTTATCCTCGTTAATATTTGTGATTTAAGCCTTTCAAGACTTTAATGCACACTTCCTTTTATAGTGAGCAAAATTAACAAATAATTTTCATTTTAAGCTTTTTCGGCCCTAAAATATTGCTATACCAATTTAAAATTTGGAATTTCAATTTTTTTGTATTAATTTTGCACTCACATTACATCGCGGGGTGGAGCAGTGGTAGCTCGTTGGGCTCATAACCCAAAGGTCGCAGGTTCGAGTCCTGCCCCCGCCACTAAAAGCATATCATCAAAGATATGCTTTCTCTTTTTATGGAGGTGTTATACGAAGACAATCATCTGATTATAGTCAATAAAAAACCCGGTGAGATTGTTCAAGGAGACAAAACCGGAGACATTCCCCTCTCGGAAGAGGTGAAAAAATATCTCAAGGAAAAATATAATAAACCCGGTAATGTTTTTTGCGGAGTGGTGCACCGTATCGACCGTCCGGTAGGTGGAGTGGTGATCTTTGCAAAAACCTCAAAGGCTTTGGAACGACTTAACGCTATGTTGAGAAAAGGGGAGATAAATAAGACTTACTGGGCAATTGTGGAAGGCCATCCGCAAAAAAAGGAAGACACACTTCAAAACTTTTTAAAGAATGACGGGAGAATAAACAAAACTTTTATCACCACAAAAGAGGATCCGGAGGGTAAACCTTCCTGTCTTAAATATGACATCATAGCCAAGGGAGAAAGATATTCAGTGCTTGAAATAAAGCTTCTTACAGGTCGAAAACATCAGATAAGAGCACAATTGGCAAACTTAGGTCATCCTATTAAAGGAGATTTGAAATATGGCGCCAAACGAAGTAATCCCGACGGAAGCATTTCTTTATTGGCCCGTAATATTTCTTTTTTACATCCTGTATCTAAACAGGAAATTAACGTGGAAGCTCCTTTGCCAGAATCTTTCAGAAAGTTTTTTTAAAAAGCCATTTAACGGCCTGTCGCAATCAGATAAGCGGCCTTTGCAGTGCAAAAGTTTCCATATGCAGAAACATAACGGTCTTCAGCCTCTTTTCTGCCGGTTTGAGCCTCAAGAAGGTCGGATAAGGTGCACATTCCCGCTTCATAATACATCCGATTTAGATACAGATTCTCCCCGCTCTGTTCTATACCTAATTTTTCTATCTCCATTTTCCTATGAGCTGCTGTGAGATTATTCCATTTGTCTTGCATCTCTATCTGTAATTTCTGAGAATAATCTTCCAGGTCATTCTGTGCACTTTTAAGTTCAATGTCTCTTCTTTTTATTGCATATGCACCGCTCCACCATCCGGTCAGAGGCACTGTTACAGCTAATTCTATAGCACCAAAATTGTGATTTTGCTTTAACAAATCATGATAATACCAGCCAGCTCCAAGGGCAATGTCAGGTAGGTTAATCCCTATCTCCATTCTTTTTTCAAGTTTTTTGGCTTCAACATTTTTTTCCAAAAGACGGTAATCCGGAGTTAAAGAAAGTGCATTTTCCGATGGTATATAGATATCGGAAGGATAAGCCGGTACTTCCTCCGGAGTGTAAGATATTATTTCTATATTTCCTGATGTCCCTAATCCTACATATTGACTTAACAACATCTTCACCAATATTATTCCATTCTGAAGATCTACTTGATCGGCCATGTAGTTGTTACGTTTCAATTGCACTTTCAATAAATCGTTTCTGGTGACCAATCCGGCGTCAACAGCAGTTTTTACCTGCATTTCGAGAGTATCAAGAAATGTGACTGCAGCCTCTAAGACCGACATGGAAGATTTAAGAGTATTAAGTTTCCAAAACAGTGTTTCTGTGGTGAGTCGAAGTTCATTGGTAGTTTGTTCATGACGTATTCGTGCCACTTCTTCACCAACAGAAGCCAGTTTGTTGGCATTGATAATCAAACCTCCTGTGAAAATTGGTTGCAGTGCTTGAACTCCGGCCACTTTCCCTCTTTTTATCAGACCAAGTTCTACAATATCAAGCAAGTTATACTGAAGAATATCATGATTTGCCCAAAACGCCATACCCATCGCAGCCACCTCCGGGAAATATTTGGTAAATGCTTCCTTACGAAGACCAATTGCCGTTTCTATATCATTCCGGGCGTTTTTTCCCTGAAGATTATTTTCAAGTGCCATAGCCACACATTGGTCCAAGGTCAGAAGAGTATCAGCTTCATTCTGGGCGATGCATGGCGAAATGATTGCAAGCATTAAAAATATGAAAGAATATATCTTGATTTTCATTTTTATTTTAAGTTACCTCCTGACCTTTTAATTTTGACCTCTATGGTTTAGATTAGATGAGTTTCCAATGGTTGCTTTAAAGGTTGATCTGCCTGTTTGCCTCTATTTTTTATGAGGCAATAAGCCACAGGAATCACCGTAAGGATGTATATCATTGTGATAGGAGTACCCCAAAATATCACCACTCCCATTGGCTTCCATAAAGCGCTATCGCCAACCACCATAGGCAACACTCCCATAGTTGCTGCCGCCGAAGTAAGAAAGATGGGGCGCATCCTTCGTTTGGAAGCATGGAATATGGAATCCCAGGCAGTTTCTCCCTGGTTTCTTAATTCTTCGGCATAATCCAAAAGAACAATGGCATTCCTAACAAGGATTCCCATTAAAGAAATCAAACCGAGCACACAGGTTAAAGAAATGTCTACATTCTGAATACGTAAACCGATAGCGGCACCGGGAATGACTAACAACAAACAGAAAAGCAGAAGAATTGAGGTGGCCACATCGGAATAATGTAACAACAGAATAAAGAAAATAATCACCACAGCGATCACGAGCCCCAGTACAATCTGAGGTAAAGTTGTCATTGTGTTTTCCCAGTCTCCTCCTTTTTCCAAAGTTATGCCATCAGGTAGCCCAATCTTGGAAATACTGTCTGCCAGAGCTTCTGTCCTATCTATTACATTAATATTTCTTTGCACATCCGCAATTAAAGATACTGCCGGTATTCCTCCATAATGCATTATTTCTCCCGGATATAATTTAGGCTCAAGTTTGGCTATTTGTCTTAAAGGAACAGTCCCCACAACATTGGCCGGTATTGGCTCAGAAAGTATTTCCTGAGGATCCGATTTAATCGAACCTGAGGTTTTCAATACTACCGGGATTCCATAATTCCCTTTCCACATTGTAGCCACAGGTATTCCGGAACTATACCTCATGGCAAGATTCGACTCAAGTAAAAAGCTGTTTACTCCTAGACTTTCAGCTTTTGTTGGATCCGGTGATACTTCCCCAACCATTAAAGGATTTCCTAATGATGAATGGACATTTCTTAAGCCCGGTATCTTTCGTGCAATTTGCATCACGGAATCACAATATTCTTGCAATAAGGCACGGTTTTCTCCCTTGAAACGAAATTCAATCTGGTTATTTGCAATAGAATAACTTAATTGCTTGAACCGGATTATTGCATCGGGAAACCAGCTTTCATATTTATCCGTATATCTGTTGAGCACATCAATAGTGGCCTTATTATTTTTAGTATTCACTATAAACTGGGCATAATTGGGACCCCCAATCTGTGGTGCGTATGTTGTCTGGAAACGTGGTGATGAACACCCATGAAAGGATGCAATCGATACCACATCCTTATCCCGGGACATAATTCTCTCTAAAGAATCAGCAACCTGCGAAGTACGTTCCACAGGAGTGCCCGCAGGCATAAAAATTTCTACCGCAAATTGATTCCGTTCCGCTATAGGCATGAGTTGCATTGGTGTAGCGGCAAACATCCAGCCAAATAAGACAATGCTCACCACTGCAATGATAATAGTGACGACCGGATATTTGAAACATAATCTAATAAGGCGGTCATAGCCTTTCTGCATCACTGAAAATATCGTAAATTTCTTTTTGCCCGATTTCAGTGCTTCTTCCTGTAATTTATAAATTGGTTTTTTTATAAGTTTATATTGGAGATAAGGCACTAACAGTTCAGCAATAATAAGAGAGACAAATAGAATTATAGTAAGGCCCCAAGGAAAATCGTTGAGAAAATCTCTAAACATCCCTTTCATGGTAAAAAGGAAAGGAAAGAAAGTGATAGATATCGCTAGTGTAGCCGAAAATATTGCCTTAAAAAATTCAGTTCCGGCACGAAGTGTGGCTGTGTAATGATCCACACCTTCAGAAATTAATTCCACATAATCGTCTATGATCACAACAGAATTGTCTACGATCATACCAAGCGACAGAATAAGACATGCAAGGGTAACGGTATTAAGCTCTATTCCGAAACAATAGAATAGGGCAAGGGAAATAAAAATAGAAATTGGAATTGTCATGGCAGCTATTAATGCCACCTTGAACGGAAGCAAAATCATTATTACCACCAGCACAGCTATAACAGCGATTAAAAGTTCTACCAGAAAATAATTAACAGAACTGTTTACAACTACAGGCTGATCCGTGATATTGAATAATGTGACAGATTCGGGAAGAGTTTCCTTGAATTTATCTATTCTTTTTTGAACCTCCCTACCCATCTCCACCACATTATATCCATCTTTCATGCCAACGCTCAGAAGTATACACTTTTCAAAATTATTTGTAATATAACTTGAAGCTTCCGGATATTCTGTCTTTATGTCGGCAATATCTTTAAGACGTAATAAGCCTCCTTCGGGAGTTGACATTATTACAATATTTGCAATTTCATTAACTGTTTTTATTGGGCTATCCACATAAAGAGGCAAGGTGTATCCAGATTGTTTCATCTCTCCCCCGGTGGTCTTGAAACCTTGCGCGAACAATGTGGCTCCTAATGTTTCTTCTCGTATAGCATAATGTTTCAGTTTCTGAGGATCTATATAAATGGCTATCTGTTCATTCTGTTTGCCAAATACTGTCATGGATCCCACACTTTCCACATCCCGTATGGCATCTTTCAGGCCATCCATATATTCTCCCAGTTCACGATATGTTTTATCATCGCTCTGCATGGTGATAAGCAGGGATGAAGTTGCTCCGAAATTACTTATAGTTTCCACTCCCAATACTCCTGCGGGAAGGTTTATCCTCTCGTTTTCTATACCTATCTTGAATTCATTCCAGAAGCTGCCGGTGTGATCCACGTCATCGTCAAGTTCCACAAATATTATCACAGTACCAGAAGTAATGCGTGAATAGGTTTTCTTTTTATTTACTTCCTTATAGGAGAAAATATAATCTTCCAATGGTTTTAAAACCTCATTTTCCATCTGTTCCACGGATGCACCGGGGTAAACGGCAGCTACTACTCCTTCCCTTACCGTGAATGAGGGGAATTCCTGTTTCTGAATCACATCAAGAGCGTATATACCGAAAGCCATCACCAAAGCAAGAATCAATATAATTTCTTTGCTATATCTCATACCCATCAAAACAATGGGATTGGGTTTTGGTACAGGAGCAGAGGCAGACATAGGAGAAACAGAAGGGGTCACATTCTTCGGATCCTGAATAGAAGACTGCTGATTTTGATAATTGTCAGACATGCCACTTATTTATTATTTTAGTGCATTTACGAGAGGAGTAACCCTTGATCCGTTGCCAACCTTTTGCATTCCTTCAATTATAACCGTGTCACCCGCATTTAGACCGGATGTTACCATAATGCCATTCGTCACTAATTCATCAACTTCTACAAATCTTTGATTTGCAATACTATCTTTCACAACCCATACAAACCATCGATTGTCATGATTCAAGAGAACTGTTCCTGAAGGCAGAATCACATTTTTCTTGTTATTCAAACTATCAGAATTTTCAAAAGTCACAGTTCCTATCATACCGGGTAATATTTTTTCCTTGGGGCCGGGAAGAGAAACCTTAACAGTATAGGAACGGGTAAGTGGGTCTGCCATCACTGATTTTTGAATCACTTTTCCTTCTATGGAGGCACCATCAGAATTATTAAAAGACACCCATGCTTTCTCTCCTACATTAAATTCAGAAATTTCATTTTCTCCTAATGAAATATTGATTGCAAGATCATTGACCGACACTATCTCATAGATTGGTTCTGCAGGCATAACGTTTTGACCTATGTCGGCATATTTTCTTGTAACGGTACCGGAAGAAGGAGATTTTAATACAGCATCATCTAATGTTCTTTGTGCCATTTGGGCCATGTTTTCAGCTTGTTTAAGCTTTTGTTGGATTTCTACCCATTTCACATCGGGTAGAGCATTTGCATCATGAAGCTTTTTCAATCGGTTGTATCCGTCTTGAGCCTCAGCCAATTGTGCCCGGGCAATATTATACGCATTTTCATATTCACCCCCTTTTACCTTACCGAGGATTTGGCCTTTATTAACCTTATCTCCTTCCTTCACATACAACTCTGAAATTGTACCCGCTATAGGGAAACTTACAGTAGCAGAGTTTTCGGAAGATACTGTTCCGGTATATTCTCGGTTTTCACTTCCTCCACCCTGTCCGACAGTCATTACAGAAACTCTTACCGGAGGTGCAACTGTGGCTTTAGCCGAATCCTTCTTACTGCATGAATTGGCTCCTATAGATAAAAGGAATAGTCCTATATAAAAATACAATCTTTTTCTCTGCAACATGGAACTTCAGTTTGGTTAGACCCAAAGATTTGCAAATTTATATCTTAATTTAGAAATACAGGTTTTTCAAACGGATTAATTTTTCCCTTGTATCTAAGTTAGATATTTGGATTTCCTAAAAGTTTTTGAAATTATTGGGAATTTAAACAAACTAAGATATAGAGACAATCATTTTAGAGTCCTGAATTTTATATTATAGGATAGCGTAGCATCCTGATAAAACATATAAGGAATTGACTAAAGGTAGATACCTTGATTCCCACTACATAATTTTTGATATCATTAGTTGTTTCATCAAATTTTTTTCTTAAATTTGCACTTGCGTCACGATGAGTGCCGAAAGCCCTGATGGCGGAATTGGTAGACGCGTTGGTCTCAAACACCAATGGGGTTAAACCCGTGCCGGTTCGATCCCGGCTTAGGGCACAAGATTAGAGAGATAACTTACTAAAATTCAGTAATTTATCTCTCTTTCATTTTCTAAATGCTAAAATTTGGTTGCAGTTGGTTGCAAATTCTTGGTTTTGTCGCTCTAATTTTGTAAGATTAAATTGAACCATGCCCTTTTTCAACTAAATATATATACACAAAGAGTTTAACTAAGAAAAATGAGAATAATAACGAAATGTATTTAAGTTTCGGTTTTGTTTGAATTTATTAGAATCTTAAGTTTTCTTTCCCTTTTAATCACCGGACGAAGCGAATTTAATACATACCGGATGAGGAAGTTTTATTTTATTACCAGTGTCTGACAATAATCCGCTGTCTTCATTTATTTTGAATATTTGAATCTCATCGGAATCCCGGCAGGCACATAAGAGATATTTCCCATTAGGTGTTATAGCGAAATTACGTGGATGTATTCCTGTCAGCTGATAGCCTACGGAGTGAAGTTCACCGGTTGTTTGATTTATACGGAAAATATTTATGCCGTCATTCACCAACCTGTTGCTGGCATAAAGGAATCTTCCGTCTGGTGAGATATGAATATCTGCAGAACCCCTCCCTTTTGCCGGATCGGCTTCCACAACTTGTTTTACTATAAAATTCTCGCCAAGCTTTTCAAGTACTGTGATTTTGCCTGAAAGTTCTCCTATTACATAAGCATACAGTCCTTTTTTATCAAAAACAATATGTCTGGGACCATTGTCTGCATCAAGTTCTATAGCTAATTGGTGAGTGCTATCTGTCACTAAAGGTTCAATTCTTTGTCCATCTTCTTCTACCTTAAACACCAAAAGACGATCGGCGCTGAAATCAGTGGCATATAGATTTTTTCCATCTACAGAAAACTCCGCACAATGCACATGAGGAGCATTTTGTCTTATACTGTCAGGACCACCTGTTGTTCCTAAAAAAATTTGAGAAACCGGGGCAATTCTACCGTTAGATTCCACAGGGAAAACACTCATAGACCCTCCATAATTGGCTGTGACAACTACCTTTCCGTTGGTAGAAATATAACATGGATCCGTTCCTTGAGTAGATTCTTGGTTGAGTATAGAAAAGGCTCCTGTTTCATTATTAAAAGAAAGTGCATATACAGATGCATTTTCATTATTGGTTTCACTTACTGAATAAATAAATTTATTATCAGAAGAAAAGGTAACATACGAAGGATTAACGATTTGACAGCTGTCTAGCAATTGAAAAGTAGCGGTTTGCTCATTAAAAGTTAGAGAATAGAGTCCATGACTTCCAGTGTCGGTATAAGTACCCACTACCATTCTAAGTTCTTTTTCTTTCGCATTTCTGCCACAGGCTATTAAAAGTATAACAGAGAAAAAAGAATGATTTTTTTCATGATAATCCTCCTATCCGGGTTTGGGTTAGATATTAATAAATCATAGGTTTACAAATTTATCAAATAAACTTAAAAGAAAGGTATCGTTAAGGCTCTTTCCCTTCTAAATTTTATTTGATATATTTGTGTCGTCCGGAGCATAGCGAATGGATTATATTACCCGATTAAAGGAATCTCATGAAACGAATCAAAATTTTTCTTGCTTCATCTGAAGAATTAAGACAAGAACGTCTTGAATTGGCTGATTTTGTAGAGCACTTAAATCATACGTTGGAGAATCTTGACCTTAGTGTGCAGCTTGTGAAATGGGAATACCTTGATTCCTCGATGGGCCCTCAGCATAAGCAGGAAGAATACAATGAGGTGCTGAAGGACTGTGAAATGTGTATCGTAATTTATTGGACCAAACTGGGCTTATATACAAAAACAGAACTTGATGCCGCTTTTGAGGCTTTGAAATCGGGAAAGAATCCTCAGAAACTTTATGTATATTTTAAAGATATAGAAGGAGAGGAGACCATTGCTGACGAATTAAGGGAATTTCGAGATTCATTCCCATCCAAATACGGGCATTTTGAAAACCGGTTTCGTAACATTGATACGCTTAAGTCTCAATTCCTATTGCAATTTATTGAGTATCAGTCGAAAATTCTGAGGGATTCATCGCTGATCGAGGTTAAGGACGGAAAATTATCTTTAGGAGGTAAAACTTATGTAGATTTAATGAATGTTCCCTTTATTGGCAACAACGAGGAATATACAACGCTCCTTAAAGATATTAAGAAAACTAAAAAACTCCTTGCCATTACGGAACCGGAGGAAGAGGACTATGCAGAATTAGCTGAAGACCTCCAAAATCTGGAGGAAAGAAAAAGGAAAATGGAGACCGGATTATGGGACACGGCCTTAGAAATAACTCGCCTTAGTAATTTAAAATGTTCCGAACGTCTTCAAAGAGCTATAGATCTTTTTAATAAGGGAGACAATAAGGGGGCAGATGCTATTCTTAATGAAGAAGAAATTTATAAGGATGCTGAACAAAATATCAACCTGATTAAACTTGGAGAGGAAGGAAGAAAAGGACTTATCACCAACATTGAGGAACTGAATCTTAAAATAAAGACCTTAGAAACTGAAGGAAGACCCGACTATGTATCCAAAATAATGGACTTGCGGAAGAAAATAGCCGAATATTCAAGGGAGGCTTTCGGTGAAAAATCTGAAGAATACATTGTGGCTTTCTGGAAACTCGGTTTCGGATACTATAAATATTCGATAGATCTCAATTTGTCTGCCAAAAAGGTGGAGGAAGCCTTATGGATGGCATTATCTGTATTGGGTGAAGAACATGCAGTGACGGCTGAGATTATCAATGATCTTGGTCTTTGTCTGATGGATCTTTCAAATTATGAGAAGGCCTTGGATTATATAAACAAAGGATTAGAACTCCGAAAGAAAATATTTACGCAAAATCATCCTCATATAGCGGAATCCTACAGCAATTTGGGCTACTTGTTAGAAAAAACCGGAAAATATGAAGATGCAATCGAATCTTTTCAAAATGCTCTGACGAGTTTAGATAATTTGTCTGAAAAAAAAGATGAACAATATTTAGGCATCATGTTGAAACTGGGTCTTATATTTGCAGACTTAGGTCAATTTCAAAATGCTCTTGAAATAACTGAAAAAACTCTGGAACTCAGCAAAGAAAATTTTGGAGAACAACACCTTCAGACCCTTTCAGCTTATAAACATATCGGGATTATGTACGGGCATCTTGGCGACTGGAACGGAGCCCTAGATTATCAGCAAAGGGCTCTGGAATTAAGTAAAAAAATATCAGGTGAACTCAATGAGTATACAGCCGACACCTATGCAGTGATTGGAGCAGTGTATTCAAGGCTCGGTAACAATAAACTGGCCCTCGAAAATTCTTTAAAAGCTTTAGAGATTAATCAAAGAATATTTGGTGAAAATCACCCTGAAAACCTCCCTCTTTTTGCCTCAGTGGCTTTATCATATTCTTCTTTGAATGATTATGATAAGGCTTTGGAGTATTATAATTTGAGACTTGATCTTGCAAAGAATTTCTATGGAGACATACATGAAGAAACCCTTGAGGCCTATCAAGACCTCTTTGACTTTTATAATGATCTGGAAGAATAAGATAAGGCAGAGGATAATATCCTGGCTGCCTTGAATATAGCTAAAAAAATATTCCCTGATTCACATCCTGTTAAAGCTCAAATGTTATCAGATGTTGGGAAATTATACTTAAATAGAGGCAAAAGCAAGGAGGCTCTCTCATACTTGAACCAGGCCCTGGATATTTTCAAAGAGTTATTCGGTGAAGAGCATCCCGAAACATCCGCTATTTATGAGTATATTGGTAGTGTTTATCAGTTTAAAAAAGATTATGAAAACGCGTTGAAAAATGTAAACAAAGCTCTTGATTTAAATAAAAAAATATTAGGCGACAACCATCCTGACATTTCATATATCTATAATAAAATAGGATTGATTTATAAGGAAATGAAGGAGTACGATAAGGCTTTGGAATATCTTAATCTGGCGTTGAAATTAAATACGGATGCTGTAGGTGAGTACCATCCCCTTAATGCGATATTGTATAATAATTTTTCATTAATCTATGAAGACTTAGGCAACCTGAAGTCAGCTATTCAAAGTATTCAAAAACAAATTGATATTAATGAAGGAATAGATCCTGAAGGGTGGGACCTTGCTGTGTCATACTCAAACATGGCTAAGTTATTAAACCAAGACCAACAATATGAAAGAGCTATTGAATATGGCAAAAAAGCCATTGATTCCCTTGAAAAATTGGACAAGTATACCACAGTGTCTTATTTTGATGCTATAGATAATGTAGCAGAATCCTTTAATAATCTTCATAACACTGATTTAAGTATTGAATATTATACTAAAGGATATGAGCATGCTTTAAAAGATGAAAATATTTCGTATCAGATATTTTATCTTGAAAGGTTAGGTGAAATATATAAGGAAACTGCAAACTGGAGTCGGCGAATTGAAGCGTTAGAGAAAGCCATAGAGTTAAGTAAAATATTAGATAGACAGGACCCTGTTTCTTTAGCCTCCGACTTTTCAGCTATAGCAGACTCCTACAAATCTCTGGGTGAATATGATAAAGCTTTAGAAAATAATCTTAATGCTTTTGAAATAAGAAAAGAATTATATGACGATTCAAATGATGCTTATATAGAAAATTACTATTACATAGGCGAGAATTATTATTTATTGGAGAATTGGGAAAAGGCAATCGAAATAATCTCTGATGTATCTGAAACTCTGAAATCATTAAAAGGAATCAACAATCAATTTTTTTTGAATACTCTGGAATATTTGGGTACAGCCCACTCAAACCTGGGAGATTATATCCAGGCTCTTTATTATTTCATGGAAGCTTTGAAAATTTCAAGAGAGTTTGATGCCCAATTTTATGTGTTCAAATATTTAGGTTTGATTGGGAAAGTTCACATTGAGCTTAAAAACAATGAGGAAGCCTTAAAATATTTTCTTGAATCCCATGAGCTATGTTCCTCGTTATATGTGAAGAACTGTCAGGAATATATCGACACATTAGAACAATTGGGATTGTGTCTTTACAATCTTGACCGGAGTGACGAAGCTCTGAAATATATAGAAGAAGCATATAATATCGGAGTGGAAGCGGAACTACCAGATTTACAAGCTTATTATCTCAATCAATTAGGATATATATTCTATGATCTGGAGGACTTCGCTACTGCAAAACAAAAGTTTGAAGCATCAATAAAACTGCTTCCGGAAGACCATCCAACAGCTCTTGATTCCCAAAATATGCTTGATGAGATTTCATGAATGGCATCCTTAAAACTATAATAATGTTAGAATGGAGATTTTATTATTTGTGAATATACTGGAATAGATCTCTATAAAATTTATGACGAGTTAAAGTGCCGCTGTCGCCAATTATAATTAGCTTCATTCGGGCTCTTGTCATTGCTACATTCATTCTACGGAGATCTCTCAGAAATCCAATATTTCCTTCATCATTACTCCTGACCATGGAAATGATAATTATGTCTCTCTCCCGCCCCTGAAATCCATCAACGGTATTTATCGAAATCAACTGCCTGACCGGTTTGAAAAATGGTATTGATTTAATCAATTGACGCAAGTATTGAGTCTGAGCTCTATAAGGTGATATTATTCCTATGTCGATATTCTCTTCAAGAATTCTGTCGATGCCGATTCTTTCTATATAGTTTTGAAGTTGAAGTAACGTAAATAATGCTTCGTCTTTATTTATCTTTCCATAATTACCTGCAACTATTTCTTTAAATAAATCAGGCTCTTCATTCCTATTATTTTCCTGCAAATCTGAGGTATCAATCCATTCGATGGGTGTATCGTAATCCAGAATACCTCTATACTTCACTTCAGGGGCCGAGGTCATTGCCCCCTGATAAAACCATTGATTTGAGAATTTCATTATTTCATCATTCATTCGATACTGCATGGTTAGCAGTTTCACTGATTCAGGATGCATGTTTACTATTCTTTCCATCAAAGAAATTCCCAAACCCTCTTTCATAGCCTCATAAGATTTCACCACTGGAGGAAGCTGGCAATGATCGCCTGCAAATACAATTCTTCCGGCTCTCTTTAAAGGAATTAAGGCTGCGGCCTCCAGAGCCTGCGCAGCTTCATCTATAAAAAGAGTTGAAAATTTCATCCCCTGTAATAATCTTGATGAACTACCCACTAATGTAGATGTAATGACATTTGCTCCGTCAAAGAGTTCATTATTTATTCTTATCTCAAGTTCAGTAGCACGACTTTTAAGCCTATCTATCTTCTGATGCCAATTTTCTTTTCTATTTTTTTCTTTATATAACTGTCGTATGTTTTTTCTTATAGCCCAAAGATCAGGATACAAGGAATGATTTTCAAATTTTCTCTCATAAGTGAACGACAACATCTTGTCGTTAACCCGAGCAGGATTTCCTATACGTAATACATTAAGTCCTCGGTCCACTAATTTTTCAGCTATCCAGTCAACCGCCATATTGCTTTGAGCACAAACAAGAACCTGAGGTTCTCTTCGTAATGTTTCATATATTGCTTCCACTAAAGTAGTTGTTTTCCCAGTCCCCGGAGGACCATGCACTACTGCCACATCTTTAGCACTCAATACCATATTCACTGCTTTCTCCTGATCTTTATTCAGGTAAGGAAACCTCATGTCCCGCAATGATAAAAAAGAACAGACCTTATTAGTATAGATTATGTCACATAGCTCTGCTAAACGTCCTTTTGCATTTATAGTTGTTTCTATAGCTTCGAACATTGCTCTATATGTGGTTTCATCAAAAGACACCATCACTCCTGCATCCCGGTTGTGCATTATCTCTTTGATGTCAGCTGATTCAGGAATTGCAACAACCATCCTGTTGCCATCTACATAACTTACCTCTCCTTGGAATAAGGTTCTTATTCCTTGATTAAATCCAGACGGAGATATAAAAAACATCACCGTTTTACCAAATTCGAAATTATGTTCCTCTTCTTCCTCTTCCCAAGAACGCTGTATTTCAATAACTCTTTGATTTAAAGAATTATAATAAACTCTTATATATTTTATATTTGTCCAGGCATCTCCCTTTTCCTTAAGACGTTCTATCCCTCTTTGTTCTGAAATCTTAGTAAATAATTCCTTTTCTTCATCATATTCTTTCTGAAGAAGGTATTTCTGTTTCATTAAAATCTGAATGGCTTTACGGCTGCTCATAAAGTTCTGACCTTCTACATCACGAGATGAATAATACCACCCTCCCACACAAAAGTGGCTCTATTTCTAAAATAACAAGCCCAGACTTGTTCTTCACTCACAGGTTGTCCATCTTTTCTTTTATGTAGATGTTCCCGATTGATCAAATAAGTGAGCTGAGGAACGGTAAGACCCCTTCCCTCAGCTATTAAACAATACAGCATTGCTTCCTGGAGCTTCATACTCTCTTTTTTATTCTTCTTGTAAAATTACATAATTTTATTAGGGTAGATTAAGATTTGAAGCTTAATTACCTTTTCTAATACATATTTAAATTCGTGTAAGATTAGTTTAGATTTTCTCTTTGGTTATATATCTTATTTTATTAATTTTGGGATAAATGGTTGGAATAAAACTATCCTTAAGCATATCATTATGAAAAAATTTTTCTTATTATTCATTCCTCTTTTGTGCCTGTTGGTATCTCCATCCTGCGGTTCAGATAAACCCGGTTCTGTATTAAAAGAATGGAAAGTAAAGTCTTCTCAAGACAATGGAGGCAGTTATGAATGGGAAGGCACTCTTTATTGTACAAAAGATGGGATTAATTGGAAACATGCCACAGCCAACGATTTTCTTGCCAAATATCTCCCTGGAGGTAATCATTGGAAAGTCGCCAAAGAGAATTTTGAATTCATCGGTATGGGAGACACTACATTAAATGAAGTAAATACAGTTTATATAGAAATCAAAACTAAAGATCATAAGGTTCATTTTATTCAGGCTCAACCACCGGAAGAAAATAAACAATTAATGAATTATCTGATAAAAAAATACATGGAATAATTTCCATGTATTTTTTTTTCTCCTCCCTCCCCCAGTAAGAAAATTGCGTATTATTTTTTTCTATCAGTGCTGCCCTTATATTAACAAATCTAATATGGTTGAAACATTTTATCTAACGGTAATGCCGGATAACCATATATTATAACTTCCAACCATATAAAAATAAATATAAAGGTTCTTCAGCATCAGAAATTGAATTTAACCGACTATAATAAAATTACACTATATCTTAATTTTCAATCAAACTATTTTAATAGTTAATAAGTATTAAAAACTGCCTCTTCTTATTCCAACTACCAAAATAGTTACTAAATTTGCCTATAGAACTAATAAAATAGTTATGAGAAAGAGAGACAATAATCAATTAACTCCCAAAGAGGAGGAACTTATGCAACTCCTTTGGGAGCATGAACCGATTTTGATAAGCAAACTTATTGAGTTCTATCCCGAACCTAAACCGCATTTCAATACAGTATCAACTGTTATGAAGAGACTGGAAGCTAAAGGCTTCGTAGAACATATAGAAATCTCTGGTTCTTTTCAATATTTCTCTAAAGTAAAAAAAGAAAACTTCCGCAATAAAAGTTTTGGGGCCTTCATCAAAAATTATTTTGGCGGAAGTTATTTTGGGGTTGTATCTTCTCTTGTAGAAGAAGATAAAATTTCAGCCAGAGAATTAAAAGAGCTGCTTGAAATCATTGAGAATAAAGGAAAGAGCAATGGGTAAACTACTGGCATATTTGTTAGTAAGCGGCTTGATTATGTTTGCCATGTATCTTATCTACAAGCTTTTTTTAGCAATAGATAATCATCATGGATTTAATCGTTGCATTCTATTAATAATTTATTTAGTTTCTTTTAGTTCTTATCCTCTTTATAATTTCTTTTATACCCATGCTATAAAGACTCCAATAGAAAATCCATATTTTAATACCGGTAATATAAACCTACCATTAGAGCCTATCGATCAACCTTTATGGGGAACAATTCTTATTTGGATATTTCTTATTGGAGCCTTCACGGTGACCTTAAAAACTATAATTACGTGGATAAGAATAATCCGAGTAGTGCTTTCAGGAGAAAAGTTAAAAAGGGACAATTTTACCTTAGTCGTTATAGATAGCGATAAAATAGCCCCCTTTAGTTGGCTACACTTTATTGTAATTAATCGAAATGATTTCAACAATAGTGCTATTATTACCCACGAACTTAAACATGTAAGAGCATTACATTGGATCGATTTATTATTTGCTCAAATTGTATGTATATTAAATTGGTTTAATCCGGGTGCATGGCTAATGCGTGATGAACTTATGCTGGTCCATGAATATCAGGCAGATATGGCGGTAATCGAAAATGGACATGACCCGCAAGAATATCAGATATTGTTAGTAAAAAAAGCTGTTGGCTCCAGATTCCCGTCCTTAGCCAACAGCATAAATCATAGTAAACTTAAAAAACGTGTCACCATGATGTACAAATCAAAAAGTAGGTCAAGGAGTAAGTTAAAAGCCCTTGCACTTATGCCGATGGTAGTATTGGCATTAGAATTGGTCTCTATTCCTGCAGTCAAGGCTGCGGTTTTAACCGTCAGCGACAGTGAAGTTTCACTTGACAAAAGTAGTGAAAAATCTCCAGTAACTGGAAAATTTAGGATTACCTCTTTGAATAATAGTGGTATGGAGACTACTGTTGTATTAACGGGGGAAGATTTGGGAAACAATTTGTCAGTCTCCGGAGGTACCTTAACCAATAATGGACAGAATTATTCCGCAAAATCGTTAAATACTAATATGACAAACGGAAGGGCTGTAATAACTTCTGTTTTCCCATTCTCCGGTAATTACGAGAATGCATCTGTTGTTTTTAATATCAATGGCCAGGAAGTAAAACTAAACTTAGATGATTTTCGCAGAAATTCACAGACCAGTTCCATCTCTATATCACCTTCCAATGGAATAGAGATTTCTAATGGGAATACAACCCTATCTACTGTAGGGGAAATGGAAATTTATCTTGATGGGGAAAAAATAAGTGAAAAAGAAATGAAAGAATTGAATCCGGAAACCATTGCTTCGATGTCCATTGATAAACAAAAGAATACAATTTACATAACAAGTAAATAATAGTTTCTCTAATATAATATCTAATAGGGATGGGAAGGAGACAACCCCATCCCTATATTATTATATAATCTGAAAAGTTGTTTTAAGATTATACAAAACCTATTCAATAAAATTAATTGATTATCCCTAAAATCAACCAAGGTAATTGAAAGTAGTTCCGTACGGCTCATAAGTCCTAATGAATGTGGAGTATTTTATTAATTATTTTCTGACTCTATATCGTGTGTCCCTATATTTGAACCGAATAATCACAATCTAAAAATCTTTGTACTAATGTGTATCTGATAGTCCTTTGTTATGGATTCCATTGATCAAAAATGTGATACGATGATCTATTTTTGGTACTTTTACAGAGATATAAATTATAATTTTGAAAATAAAGGCATTTACATATGAGAATAGCAATAATTGGAGGAGGATCCATGGGTGGCGCTTTGGTAGAAGGATTAATAAAAAAACAGGATTTTACCTACAAGTATGAAAATATCATTATTTCTAATCCTCATTTAGAGAAAATCAAAAGATTTGAAAAAGAAGGAGTTAAAATTACCATATCCAATAAAGATGCGGTGCAAAATGCTGATGTCATCATAGTTGCAGTGAAACCATGGAAAGTGAGGGAAGTAATTGAAGAAATAGAAACGGTTGCCACAGCCTCTAACGCAGAATGGTGTTTCATTGAGGCGGGAATAACTTCTACTGAGT
Source organism: Muribaculaceae bacterium (assembly GCA_022509185.1). Classification (GTDB taxonomy): domain Bacteria; phylum Bacteroidota; class Bacteroidia; order Bacteroidales; family Muribaculaceae; genus Lepagella. Next base: position 28,468 of record JAFLTS010000008.1, read on the forward strand.
TATCAGAGATGTTCAGAAATTCTGTTCCTGAAAACTTTTCTATTGTCATGCCAAACACTGCTATGTCTCAATGCAAGTCTATGACTTTTATAGTACCTGCAAAAGGAAAGTTCACTAAAACAGAATCAATCTTTACTCAGGTTGGAAGAGTACAAATAATTGAAGAAAAACAGTTACCGGCCGCTATGGCCTTGGCATCCTGTGGAATAGCTTTCGCATTGAAATACATAAGGGCTTCATGCCTGGGAGGAATCACTTTAGGATTTAAACCATCTGAAGCTCAATCCATAGTTTGTGCTACTATAGATGGAGCAATATCGTTACTGAATCATCCGGATGCACATGCCGAAGTAGAGATTGATAAGGTTACTACTCCCGGTGGCATCACAATCAAAGGTTTGAATGAAATGGAAAAATACGGCTTCTCAACTGCAGTGATTGAAGCCCTCAAAGTCACTGGTCGGTAACATCCTCTTTATTCCGAAATATATAGTACAGGGGGTGATGTCACCTCCTTAATTTTTATAAAAACTAATTTGATGTCACGTTTTGAACAGTTAAAGGGTTTTATAATAAAACATTAATTTCAACATCATGGAAACAGCAGTAGATATAGTAGTTCCCGTTTGTGTTTGTGTAATCTTACCCATTGCCATTGTGTGGATTGTGTTCAATTCTATAATCAACAGGACCAATAAGAAAACACTAATCATATTAGAAGCTATAAAAAACAATCCGACAACAGACACAAAACATCTTTTGGAATCTTTCCGGAAAACCGACACTGATCCTTATATAAATTTAGCTCGAAAGTTATTAAGAGGAAGTATTTTTACTTTGTTAGGTATTGCTTTCGCATTCTTAGGAGCTTTTGGCGGTTCAGAAAAATTCGAGTTATTTAGCTGGGTGGCCTGTGGAGTGTTCGGAGCAGTGGGAATCGGTTTCCTGATTACCTATTGGTTCACTTTTAAAAATATCGACAAAATAAAAGCTGACAAGGATTGATCGGGAAATACCAATGACTCGGGAGGATTTTATTCAAAGTGTTAATAATTCGCATGAAAGTTTAAGAAAATTTCTTGTAACACTTTGTGCCGGGGATTGTGATTTAGCGGATGATATAGCCCAGGAAACTTATATGAAAGCCTATATCTCGAGCAAAGATTTCTCCAACAAAGAAAAATTCAAACCCTGGATCATAAAAATTGCCTATAATACCTTCCTAAATTATTTAAGATCTCAGAAACTTAATGTGGACGTTACTGAAATAAGAAATTATGAAACTAAGGACTCACCCGAGGATGTATTTAGATATGAAAATCTCTATCAAGCTTTAGACAGTCTAAATCCTCGTGACCGATCAATGGTGGTTCTATATTACATGGAAGGATATACAATGAAAGAAATAGCTGATATGCTGGAGATAAGAGAAGACTTAGTAAGAAAGATTATTTCGCGGGCAAGGCAAAAATTAAAGTTTTTGTTAGATTAATCCAATCAAAAAATGACAGAGAAAGAAGAAGACTATAAGCTTCAGATGATATTCCGGGAATCTTCAGACAAAATTATACTGGATAAAGGTTTTATTTCCCGTCTGGAAGGTGGAATAAGAGCCATTGATCTTGTAATGGAACAGAAAAAGAGAATTCAAAACAAAATTCGCATTACTGCATTAGTGTCTGTTTTAATAGGTTTTGCCAGCGGTGTTTTGATGTCTTTATTATATCCTTATATTTATATTTTTACGGAAACCTCCCTAATGAAATTAATGAAACCTGAAAACAATTTATTAGTTGGAGTTGATGTAACTACCTATTGTTTGATAAGTTGTGTTTGCATTTTAGTTTCTATATTCAGTTATATAGGATTGTTGAATATGCAGAATATTAAGACCGGATTTATGGAAAGTTAGGAGGTAAATATATAAAAGCGAGGATAAATGTGAATTTTATCCTCGCTTTCTTATTATTGTTTGTAAATTTTTTATTTTTCCATTGAAGGTTGGGTCGGTCCAGCCGTTAATATCTCTTTAGTTAGTTCACTTATTTTATTTCTTTCGTCGCTGGTCATATTATTCTCAAGTTCACGATATTGATCAATAAGTTTCCCCCATTGATACATATCTACCTGTGCTTCAAAATTAGCTGAATATAATCCTGTGTATGTGATATAACCTATGCACGCACCTAATTTTGCAGCCTCATCAGAAGTTAGGGTTGAACATTTGATATCTCCATTGCAAAGAGTGGTTGCCACTTTTTCTGCCGGAGCTGTTTTTAAAGCCTCCTCATAAGCTTTGTTGATAGCTGCAGCACCTTGGCTACATGAATAAGCCATAATGGCTATCATACATAATCCCAAGAGTTGAAATATTTTCTTCATACGAAATTTGTTTATGATTTTTTATATATCGACAAAATTAGAAGAATTTGGGTAATTTTACAAACCAAATTCAAATGAAAAAAGCTTTATGGGAAAGGATCAAAGAGTTCTTTTCAGTTCCACGATATTCGGTCCGATTCATAGTCGCCGTCTTGGTGTTTCATTAGGAATTAACCTAAGTCCTAATGATGGGAAAGTATGTTCTTTCGATTGTGTATACTGCGAGGCCGGATATAATTCTCAAGGAAAGGGTACAACAGGATTTCCTGCGAGAGAGAAAGTGAAATATTTATTGGAAGAGAAACTGGGAAAAATGAAGGATGCCGGAGAAAATCTTGATGTTATCACCTTTTCCGGCAATGGAGAACCAACGCTTCATCCTGAATTTCCGGGAATAGTGGATGATGTCATTGAATTAAGAAACCAATTTTTTCCGGATGCCAAAGTTTCCGTGCTGACAAATTCCACAAAAATATTCACACCGGAAGTGGCTGAGGCCCTTAAGAAAGTGGATAATAATATTCTTAAACTGGATTCCGGAGTTGATGAAACCATGCGTTTAATCGATTGTCCTTCCTCTCCATCTTTCACTGTGAAAAAAGTTGTGGATTCCCTGAAACAATTTGAAGGGACCGGTATTATCCAGACCATGATTTTAAGGGGAGAACATGAAGGAAAAAAGATCGATAATACAACTGAGGATGAAATATCAGCTTTAATTAAGGCCTATAAAGAAATTCGTCCTCGAGAAATTATGATTTATAGTCTTGATAGAACTACACCTGAAGAAAAGTTGATCAAGGTAGACAAAGAGGAGCTTGCTGACATAGCTGCCAGAATTGAAAATGAAACCGGAATTCCGGTAAAATTTTAAAAGAATGGATTTAGAAAACAATGATAAATCAGATCCTGATGATTTTAATCCGGAGGAATTTGATTCAGGTAATTTTGATAATCTTAAAATTCCCGATAAAAGCGAGGATATTGTGGGTGGTATAGATTATTTTATAAGACATAAAACATTGTTCTATCCCCAACCTCTAAAAAAAGGTGATAAAATTGCTCTGATTTCCCCCGCATCCGAAGTTAAAGAGGAATATGTGTTTGGTGCGATGAGCAAAATAATGCAACGAGGATACCAACCAGTATTAATGGAATATGCATTAGGACCTAGCGACGGGAGTTTTGCCTCTTCTAAAATAAATCGTTTGACAGATCTTTTCAATGCTTTAAAAGATGAAGAAATAAAAGCAATTATGTGTACCCGTGGAGGCTACGGCTGTGCCCAGTTGCTGGCTAATTTTTCCTATGGAATGGTAGCGTCCAATCCAAAATGGATTATAGGTTTTTCGGATGTATCTGCATTATTAGCTCTGTGGTACAGTTGTGATGTGGCTTCTATCCATGGACCTATGGCAAAACATCTTGCCAATATGCCCGATAATGATCCATGCTCGGAAGCTCTTTTCAAAATCTTAGAAAACGGAGGAAAATTTGATTATTCAGTAGGTCCGCATCCTTATAATATTCATGGGAAAACTTCCGGAATACTTTTGGGAGGAAATTTAGCCGTCTTAAATGATCTGGCAGATACTACTTATGATTTATTAGCAAACGACAGACGGGAAAAAGATGTAATTCTTTTCTTGGAAGATATCAATGAGCCAATTTATAAAGTGAACAGAATACTTTGGAGACTTTTGCTTTCAGGAAGATTATTTAGTGTGAAAGGATTGATTTTCGGTCAGTTCACGGATTATAAACCCGATAAAAATTTTACAACGATGGAAGACATGATAAATGAATTCCTAAACAGATACATCATGCCTGAAATACCGATTGTATTTAACTTTCCCACCGGCCACACCGATCTTAATTTTCCTTTAGTGGAAGGGGCGGAAATAGAGCTTGAAGTAAGGGAAGATTTCGTAAGATTGCATACAATTTAAATTAAAAAACCTCATCTTTTGATAAGATGAGGTTTTTTATCATATGAGCCATTTATTATTTAGGCAGCATTTCTCTCCCTTTTTCAATGGCCTGCTCATTTAAAGGAATGAGTTTATGATGCCTTTCAGGAAGAGATTTTTTAAGACCTTTCACTACATTCTCCATCGGAAGCTTATAAGGCATAGCCTCAAGCAAAGCACCCATCACTACCATATTGTAAGCTTTGGGATTGCCTAATTCCATTGTTGCTTCCATTGCATTCACAGGGTAGATCTTGATATCATCTCTTTGTGGTACTTTATGAATACCATTGGTATCATAGATAAGTATTCCGCCCGGCTTTACTTTTGGCGCAAATTTATCAAGACTTTGCTGGTTAAGGGCAATTACTATATCATATGCATCCAAAACTGGAGAAGATATCTTTTCATCAGAAAGTATTACAGTGACGTTGGCAGTGCCTCCACGCTGTTCGGGTCCATAAGAAGGGAACCAGGTCACCTCTTTATCATCCATCAGTCCTGAATATGCCAGAATCTTTCCCATTGAAAGCACTCCCTGGCCTCCGAATCCTGCTATTATTATTTCTTCTTTCATTTCTTTAAGATTTAAATATTGAGGTTGGCCATTAAATGTCTTTCAAATCACCCAAAGGATATTTCGGGAACATATTTTCCACCATCCATTCATTGGCTTTCTCAGGGCTAAGCTTCCATCCTGAATTACAAGTAGAAACTACTTCCACTACGGAAGTACCCTTTTTATCAAGTGAATTCTGGAAAGCTTTCTTAAGAGCTGCTTTTGTTTTACGCACAGCCGCCGGAGTATGAACTGATTGACGAGTTACATAACAGGTGCCATCCAGCATTTTCATTAATTCAGTGATTTCCAACGGATGCCCATTCAAATCTACCCTACGCCCATAAGGTGTGGTGGCTGTTTTTTGTCCTAATAGAGTGGTGGGTGCCATCTGGCCGCCGGTCATTCCGTATATAGCGTTGTTTACAAATATCATCACTATATTTTCACCACGATTGGCCGCATGGATACTTTCAGCGGTACCGATTGCCGCCATATCTCCATCACCTTGATATGTGAATACAGTATTTTGCGGCCAGAGTCGTTTTATGGCTGTAGCCACGGCCGGTGCACGACCATGAGCGGCTTCTACCCAGTCTACATCTATATAATTATAGGCAAACACTGCGCAACCTACCGGTGAAACACCTACCGTAGTTTCTGTGAGCCCCATTTCATGAATCACTTCCGACACCAGTTTATGCACAACTCCATGGCTGCAGCCCGGACAATAATGCATATCCACCTCATCGAGCAATTGCGGTGCAGAATACACCTTATTTTCTTCTCTGATTATATCTGTGATTTCCATGGCTACATCATTTTTTAGGATTGACTAACTTTTCTTCCAAAGCATCTACAATCTCATTAGGACTTGGGATAATGCCTCCGAGGCGACCGAAATGTTCCACAGGAAGATTATCGTGCACTGCAAGTCTTACGTCTTCAATCATCTGGCCGGCATTGAGTTCCACCACTAAGATGCCTTTTTTGCCTTGAGCTGCTTTATTAATAGCCTCTGTCGGGAAAGGCCATAATGTTATAGGCCTTACTATTCCCACCTTGAGACCTTTTTCAGCTGCCAGTTCTCTTGCCTTATCGCATATACGTGCCACAGAACCAAAGGCTATCATCAGATAGTCGGCTCCCTCCACATCTATTTCTTCCCAACGGGTTTCATTTTTTTCAATTTCACGATATGTGGCCTGCAAACGATGGTTGTTCACCTCCATCTTGGCGCTTTCTAACTCAAGTGAGGTAACAACATTTCTTTTTCTAAGCCCTGTTCTTCCGTTGGCAGCCCAAGGACATTGTTTCTTCACTTCTTCATCTGTGCGACGCGGACGTTGCTCAGGCAAAACCACCTTTTCCATCATCTGTCCTACAATACCGTCTGCCAGAATCATTGCAGGCGTAAGATATTTAAAAGAGAGGTCAAAGCCGAGACCAACGAAATCCACCATTTCCTGCACCGAAGCCGGAGCCAACACAATGAGATGGTAATCTCCGTGCCCACCACCCTTGGTGGCCTGGAAATAGTCGGCTTGTGATGGCTGGATGGTACCCAAGCCGGGTCCTCCTCTCATCACATTTAGAATAAGAGCGGGCAAAGATGCAGCCGCAATATACGAGATGCCTTCTTGTTTAAGACTGATACCCGGAGATGAGGAAGAGGTCATCACTGCTTTACCGGTGGCAGCACCGCCATACACCATATTGATGGCAGCTACTTCAGATTCTGCCTGGAGCACTACCATACCGGTAGTTTCCCAAGGCATAAGAGCCTCAAGAGTCTCCAGGACTTCACTTTGAGGGGTGATAGGATATCCGAAATATCCGTCACAGCCATACCTGATAGCAGCATGGGCCACCGCCTCATTTCCCTTCATTAAGGTTACTTCTCCTTTCATGGAATGTGTAAATTCAGAGTTGTTGGTATTGGATTTTAAATTCTCAGAGGTTAATCGGTTTTCACCCTATATACCTCTATACATGCATCCGGGCAAACCCAGGCGCACGAGCAGCATCCCGTGCAATTGTCGGGATGGTCCATGAATGCGTAATGGTAGCCACGGTCGTTCACTTCATTAGGTTGAAGTGCAAGGGTATCGGTTGGACACGCCACTACGCACAGATTGCATCCTTTGCACCGTGCGATATTGACTGTGACAGCTCCTTTAACTTTTGCCATAGTATTATATTTAAGGTTTTAGTTTTTGAGTCTTTTTCTTTTGGAAACTTTGATCTAATTTATGGAAGATACAACTTTCCTGACAATATTATGAATCTGTTTCCTTATTTTTATTTTCAAGAATGTCTTTGAGGATTTTCATACCTTCCGTTGCCTTTGCTTTAATTATGTGCACTTGAGGCTCCATTATCGTTATATCGGCCGGATTGGGGTCTATGTAATAAATGGGAATACCGGGTCTTACATAATGTAGCAGGCCGGCGGCAGGATATACATTGAGAGATGTGCCGATTACGACAAATATGTCGGCTTCATGCACCCACTCTACTGCTGTTTCCATATTGGGGACCGCTTCCTGAAAGAAAACGATATGAGGACGCATAGTATCCCCGTTTTCCCCTTTTGTTTCAGGGCTCGTTTCCAGATGCTCCAGATCAAGCTTTTCTACATATTCCGGGTGGGATACTGAACGGATTTTCATCAATTCCCCATGAAGATGTAAAATCTTGGACGAACCGGCACGCTCATGTAAATCATCTACATTCTGGGTGATAACATATACATCGTAATCTTTTTCAAGCTCGGCCAGAATTTTATGAGCATCGTTTGGAAATTTAGTGATCAGGTCTTTTCTGCGTGCATTATAGAAGTCGTGCACGAGACGTGGATTTTTACGAAATCCGTCGGCCGAACACACTTCCATCACGGGATAGTTTTCCCATAATCCTCCGGCGTCTCTGAAAGTCGATATACCGCTTTCTGCACTTATTCCTGCACCTGAAGAGATCACTAATTTTGGTTTTCCCATGATATTATTCCTTTTCTGCGAATATAATAAATTTTATGGTTATCAACAAAAACATAAACTACATATCACGGGATTAATAAATCTTTGTAAAATTTCTTAAGACAAAGAAACCTGTAGATAAATTTTTAAGATTGTTTTCTCTTTAAATTTAATAGTGAGAGGGAAAATCACTAACTTTACAACCCAAAACTGAAAATGGAAAAAAACGTCTCCTCGGCCACACCGTATCATATTCCAGCTCTTTTGCCGCAGGCATTGTCTTTACTCGACATAAAGCCTGACGGCACATATATTGATGCCACTTTCGGAGGCGGCGGACATTCCCGTGCCATTCTTAAAGCTTTAGGAGAAAAGGGTCGTCTTTTTTCCTTTGACAGAGATCTTGATGCTTTAGTAAACCGTATTGACGATGAAAGATTTAAATTTGTTCACGGGAACTTCCGGCATTTGACAAATTTCCTGCAGTATTATAAAGTTGACAAAGTTGACGGCATATTGGCTGATTTCGGTGTGAGTTTTCATCATTTCGACACTCCTGAACGAGGATTCTCCTTTAGGCATGACGCTGCTTTAGATATGAGGATGAATCAGGAAGCCCCGGTAACTGCCGCTTCTCTTCTTGAAAAAGTAGATGAAAAAACTATTTTGGGAATGTTAAGAACATATGCTGACCTGAAGAAACCCATGTTGGTAGCCAAGGCAATAATGGCAGCCCGGGAATCAGCACCAATAACCACGACTCAACAACTGGCCGAGGCCGTGAAAGGTTCTTTAGATCCAAAACAAGAAAAAAAGGAGTTGGCTCAGGTGTTTCAAGCTCTGAGAATTGCCGTAAATCATGAAGCTGAAGACTTAATGCTTTTCCTGAACGCCACCTTAAAAGTGTTAAAACCGGGAGGACGTTTAGTGACACTCACTTATCATTCTATGGAAGACAGAATGGTGAAAAACTTCATGAAGACGGGCAATATTGAAGGTAAAGAAGAAAAGGATTTCTATGGCAATCTTTCCACCCCTTGGAAAACCCTTACCCGGAAACCCATTGAAGCCGATGAAAATGAAATTGAAGAAAATCCTCGTGCAAGAAGTGCAAGACTAAGGGCAGCAGAATTGAAATGAACAGCAATCTCTAATCCTAATGACAGCAAAAATAAAGAACAAAGAAAAAAAAATCTCCGGAAAAAGGAAAAGGGGGCTGAAAGGTGTGCCGCGCGACCTTATGAACGACATGCGTTATGGGCGAAGTCTTTCTTTGGAATTTTTCAGGCATAATGCATGGTTGCTCATGCTTTTTGTAGTGGCAATCCTGGCCCTGATGGGTCTTCGTTATAAAACGAAGACTAAAATGGAAGAAATTAAAAAACTAACCGTGGAGCTCCAAAGGGCTCAAAGCAGCAAGCTTCAGGAAAAGGCCGCGTATATGTCGCTTATACGTGAAGCGGAAATGAAAAAATTAGTGGATGAGAAAGGTCTGGGTCTCCAGTTTCAGGAATATCCACCTTACGAACTTATTATAGACGGAGATTAAACCTACACTGATGGCTACAAGACAGACAGTAAATTTAAGATATGCGATTGTCACCCTGCTTTTCGTTGCTTTCGGGGTAGCGCTCTCTGTAAAATTGTTTCACACTACGGTAGTGGAGGCCCCGGCCTGGAATGAACGGGCTCGGAAAGATCTTTCAAAAACTTCAGTTATCCCACCGGAGCGTGGCAACCTCCTGGCTTCCAATGGTAATATCCTGGCATGCAACCTGAAGGTATATGACATAAAACTTGATCTTCGCCATAATAAAGTGATGGGTCAGAATCCGCTTCCCTGGGCAAAAATTGACAGCCTTGCCGACTCGCTTGACTATTATTATCCTCGTGCGGCTCACCTGCATCAACACCCGGATACTTTTGCAAAATATTCTTGGCATACACGCCTGAAAAAAGAATTTGAAAAAGACCCCGGGCGAAGACCCAGAGCACTTCCTATTGCAAGAAAAAAGACTCTGGAAGATTTCGAGATGATCCGGAATTTCCCATATTTGAAAGATTTTAAAGGTTCGGGATTTAGAATTCCCGTCTATAAGGAGGAACGAAATGTACGTATCTATCCTTATGGAAGAATGGCTTATAGAAGTATAGGAAGAGTAAACGAGAATTCGAACACCGGAGAATTTCATGGTTATTCCGGCCTTGAGAAAGATCTTGATTCTCTGCTTTACGGAAAACCTGGAGAAGCAAAAAAAGTGGCGCTTACTTCGGGTCTTGGTAATTGGGTATCACAACCTGCAGTAAGAGGCTACGATATTCTTACCACTATTGATATTGATATCCAAGACATGCTTGAGGAGGAACTCCTTAACATTTGCATGGACTCAAGAGCAGAATGGGGCACAGCAATTCTGATGGAAGTTGAAACCGGAGAAATTAAAGCTATTTCCAATATAGAACTTCTTGAAAATGGCACCTATGGTGAGGCCCTAAACCGTGCTGTTCTGCCATTTGAACCGGGGTCGGTGATGAAACCAATATCTTTAATGATTGCATTTGAAGACGGACTGGTAAAAAGTGTAAACGACCAAGTTAACTGCAGCCCTTTCCAACGTACCTCCGACCCTCATGCGCCCACTATAAAAAACATGAAGCAGGTTATCGAAATGTCTTCTAATACCGGTATTGCCCGAGTGATCTTCCGGGGATATGCCGAAAATCCTGCCTCTTTTCATGATCGGCTCACCTCTATAGGATTTTTCGAACCGATGCATAGTGGTATAGCAGGAGAATGTATTCCACGTATCCGTAAGCTCTTGCCTCAAGACTCCAGAGGCAATAATATAACTATGACGGCCCGGCATCTTGACCTTGCCCGTCAGGCCTACGGATACAATACTGAGATACCTCCGATCTATACTCTTTCAGTCTATAACGCAATAGCTAACGGCGGCCGATATGTGAGACCTCATTTAGTGAGATCACTTATATCGGAAGATGGGCGTGATTCTGTACTTCCAATCAGCTATATACGAGACAGGATATGTTCGGAAGAAACAGCTGCGAAAGTTAGGGAATGTATTCATGAAGTTGTATGGGGCACTTCCGGCACGGCACGTGCAGTGCAAGATAGCCGTGTGGAAGTGGCCGGTAAAACCGGGACCGCCTACCCTGTGGAAAACGGACAGTATAATACATCTAAAAGAAGATATGCTTTTGCAGGTTTCTTCCCATACAACAATCCCAAATATTCCTGCATGGCCTTAGTGTTAGGCCCTTCAGGCACAAGTGCCAACCGCACATCCGGTCAAGTGGTGAAGAACATTGCTTTAAAGATGTTTGCCAGGGGTATGCTGAATAATAAATCCACTTACTCTTCTCAACGCAATAACGGTGTGCCCGTGTTTATGGCATCAGAAAAATTAGAACCTAATGAGATTAGCAATCAGCTGGGGATATCCAATCATAAACGGGTGAAGACACCCGAATTGTCAGCGACAGGCACTGTTCCTGATGTGAGAGGTCTTGATGCTCCAACTGCAGTGAAATTGCTTGAACAAAGGGGCATCGATGTGTCTTTGAAAGGCACAGGACGTGTAGTTGCACAATCTTTGCCCGAAGGAAGTGAAGTGAAACCCGGAACCTCAATCACCTTAAGTCTGAAAATATGACCACCAAACTCAACAAATTGCTGAGCGAACTTGAAGTGCTCGAAATTATAGGAGAAACCGATAAAAATATAAGTTCTTTGGAAAGTGACTCACGAAAGGCTGAAAAAGACGGCGTTTTCGTTGCGGTAAAGGGTGTAACAACCGATGGACATAAATATATCCCAATGGTGACAAGTGCAAACGTTGCAGCCGTTGTTTGTGAGGAGATGCCATCTACGCTGGATAAAGGAGTAACTTATATACGTGTGGCAGATTCTGCAAAAGCATTGGGTATTCTTGCCTCTGCATGGTTCGGCCATCCTTCACGCCATCTGACCTTGGTAGGAGTGACCGGCACAAATGGGAAAACCACTACTGCTACACTTCTTTATGAAATGGCCATATTGCAAGGTTATAAAGCCGGCCTCCTTTCCACTGTATGTAATTACATCGGGGATAGAAAAGTGCCTTCCACTCATACCACCCCTGATCCTATATCACTTAATTCTTTGCTGGCTCAAATGGTGGAAGAAGGATGCGACTATGCCTTTATGGAAGTTTCATCCCACTCTACGGCCCAGCAACGTGTGGCAGGGTTGAATTTCTCAGGAGCAATCTTCACTAATATCACACGAGACCATCTGGACTATCACGGCACAGTAGAAAATTATATGAAAGCCAAGAAAGCATTCTTTGATATGCTTGGCTCGGATGCTTTCGCCCTTATCAATGAAGATGACAAGTCAGGTCGGTTTATGGTGCAAAATACTAAGGCCAAAGTCTATACATATTCCTTACGTTCGGACGCGGATTTCAGGGGGAGAGTACTTGAGACACGACTCGACGGCACATTGTTGTCACTAAATGGTCATGAGGTAGAAGTGATGTTTACGGGAAGATTCAACGCCTATAACCTGACAGGTGTATATGGAGCTTCCATACTTTGTGGATTTGATCCGCAAGAAGTTTTGGTAAACATGAGTCGTCTTATACCGGTGGCCGGACGATTCCAGCCATTTTTATCTCCGGATGGTGTAGCAGCTATTGTAGATTATGCTCATACTCCAGATGCCTTGATTAATGTGCTTGACACTATAAGGGATATAGTAGGAGCTAACGGAAAGATCATCACTGTAGTGGGAGCCGGAGGTAACAGAGATACCGGAAAACGTCCCTTAATGGCGCAGGAAGCAGCTTGCCGGAGTGACCTTCTAATTCTAACAAGCGATAATCCGCGTTTTGAAGATCCGGAAGAGATTATAGAAGAAATGAGTTCCGGTCTTAGCAGGGATGATTTAAAACGTACGGAAAAAATTACAGATCGCCGTGAAGCTATCAAGCGGGCTATAGAAATAGCGACACCGGGCACTGTAGTGTTAGTGGCAGGGAAAGGACACGAATCTTATCAGGAGACAAATGGCATCCGCCATCATTTCGATGATGCCGAAGAAGTGCAAAAAGCTCTCAAATCAAAGAAATAGACCTACAACAGACTACTAAACTGTCAAATATAATAACAAGGGAAGGTGTTATATTATTTTTTCCAGACACTGAGGGAATACGATTTTCCGGGAGCACGATTGATGGATTACATCACCTTTCGTGCCGGTTTCTCTTTCACACTGGCAATGTTGATAGCATTGGTGTTTGGGCGAACTATCATCACCAGGCTACAAAGAATGCAGGTAGGCGAAGTGATCCGTAATCTCGGACTTGAAGGTCAGATGAGTAAGAAGGGCACTCCTACCATGGGAGGAGTTATAATCATCATGGCCATTCTTATACCCTGTTTCCTATTAGGAAACCTTGGTAATATATACATGATCCTGATGATTATTGCTACATTGTGGATGGGGGCAATAGGATTTCTAGACGATTACAGAAAGTTGAAATTCCACAATAAAGATGGTCTGCAGGGGAAGTATAAGGTTACCGGTCAGGTAGGACTTGGTCTTCTTGTGGGAATAACTATGTGGCTTTCTCCGGATATAGTGATGAGCGAAAATATGGAAATGGAAAGCCATAAGGGTTCAGACCTTATAGAAATAGTTCATTCAGGAACTGTAGAAAAGACTCCTCAAACCACCATTCCATTTTTTAAGAACAACAACTTTAATTATGAATGGGTCACCCAATGGATTTCAGATCGGAACGCCGCGCAGACCTTAGGTTGGATCGTTTTTGTATTCATAGTGATTATTGTGGTGACAGCTGTGAGTAATGGAGCCAACCTCACTGATGGGTTGGATGGACTGTGTGCAGGCACTTCGGCAATAATCGGGGTGGCTTTGGCAATTATGGCTTATCTGGGGGGAAACATAATATATGCAGGATATCTCAACATTATGTACATTCCAGGTAGTGAGGAACTTGTGGTGTATGCAGGAGCCTTTATCGGAGCTCTTGTAGGTTTCCTTTGGTATAACGCCTTCCCGGCACAAGTATTCATGGGAGATACAGGCAGCCTTACCTTGGGTGGAATTCTTGCGGTGTTTGCAATCCTTATCCGTAAGGAACTCCTCATTCCTCTACTTTGTCTTGTATTTTTTATGGAAGACTTATCTGTGATGTTGCAGGTGGGCTATTTTAAAATCACAAAAAGAAGATATGGAGAAGGAAGAAGAATTTTTAAGATGACTCCTCTTCACCATCATTTTCAAAAAGCCGGCGACCCTAATATTCAAAGTGTGATTAATTTCCCGGCCGCACCTATTCCTGAATCAAAGATAGTAGTAAGGTTCTGGATAGTAGGGATCTTGTTGGCTACTCTCACCTTCGTGACTCTTAAAGTAAGGTAATACTCAGGGAGAACTGTTTAATTAGAAAACCAAACAGATATGGAAGATATTAAAGGCAGATTGGTTGTTTTAGGAGGCGGTGAAAGCGGTGTAGGAGCAGCCGTGCTCGGCAAAGATAAAGGACTTGATGTTTTTTTATCAGATTATGGTAGGCTCGATTCCGGCTACAAATCTATCCTTGAAAAGGAAAATATAGATTTTGAAGAAGGCTCTCATACTGAAGAAAAAATACTGAATGCCGACATAGTAGTGAAAAGTCCCGGTATTCCTCCATCTGTTGCAATAGTAAAAAAATTAATTGAGAAAGGTATTCCAGTGGTTTCAGAAATTGAATTTGCAGCTTATTTTACAAATTCAAAAATGGTCTGCATCACCGGATCCAATGGTAAAACCACCACCACCCTACTTACCTACCACATACTTAAAAAAGCCGGAATGGATGTTGGCTTGGCCGGGAATGTCGGTAATAGTCTTGCTCTGCAGGTAGCCCGAGAACCTCATGAAATTTATGTAATAGAACTCTCGAGCTTCCAATTGGAAAATATGTATAAGTTCAAGGCTAATATTGCTGTTATAATGAACATTACACCCGATCATCTGGACAGATATGATCATAAAATGGAAAATTATGCAGCAGCAAAATTCCGTATTCTCCAAAATCAGACTAAAGATGATTTCTTTATTTATTGGCAAAATGATCCTTTGATTCTAAAGCAAATAAGGGAAGTTCAAGGAGAAGCTTACCGACTCCCATTCGGATTAGATAAAGAAGATGATACGGCTGCTTACCTTGAAAACGGAATAGTGAAATTCAACACCCCTATGGAAGTATGGGAAATACCGAGAGATAAGATATCTTTGCCCGGAATGCACAATCTTTACAATTCAATGGCTGCAGGTCTCTCGGCCTCTGCTTTGAACATAAAAAAAGATTTTATAAGGGAAGCTCTTGAGGATTTTGAGGCAGTAGAACACCGCCTTGAATATGTAGCTACAAAAAAAGGAGTAAGATATGTCAATGATTCTAAAGCTACCAATGTAAACTCTACTTGGTATGCTCTGGAAAGTATGAATTCACCCGTCGTTCTCATTCTGGGAGGAAAAGATAAGGGTAATGATTATTCCGAAATAGAATCTCTTGTAAAAGAAAAAGTGAAAGCTATCGTTTGTATGGGCTTGCATAATGAAAAAATAATTGATTTTTTTCAAGGGAAAGTAAATGAAATAGCCGACACTCATTCTTTAGAAGAAGCAATAAGAGCATGTAAGAACCTTGCAAAAGAGGGAGATACTGTGCTTTTATCTCCTTGTTGCGCAAGTTTTGATCTCTTCAAAAGCTACGAAGACCGGGGTAACCAATTCAAAAAAGCTGTGAAATCATTGAAAGATTGAATACATTAATCCGGAATTTACATTTTTACTCAAATTGAATATTTGTAAATAAAAACTACCACTTTACATATAACATCCTACACATGTCCGAATCCATAATTATAAGAGAAACAATTGACGGACAGGAAATAAAGCCTGCCAAAAAGACAACGACCTCTAACACCTCAAAACCATTAAGGGCGGATCCTTATATCTGGGGTATTTATATAGCCTTGTTGGTGATCTCAGTCATTGAGCTTTTTTCAGCTTCAAGTTCTGAAGTTTCCGCTTCCAATGTGTATATGCCCTTGATAAGACACGGAATGTTTTTAGTAATAGGTCTCGGTATAGTGTTAGTGATCCAGAATATTCATTATAAAAATATCAGCCGGGTGGCCATGTTAATGGCAGTTATTTCATTGGGCTTGCTTCTTTTTTCCAATTTTTTCGGAATAGAGATCAACGGGGCACAAAGAGCCATAAAAATCGCCGGGTTTACTATTCAGCCGGCCGAGATAGTGAAATATACCGTGGTGATTTTGTTAGCAAGAATCTTAGGTAGGGAACAACGGGGAGGCGGAATCTCCACTAAAGGAATGATATCGGCTGCAATAGTGGCTGTGGTATTTGCAGCATGTCTTTGGAAAAACGGACTCACCAATACTCTTCTACTCTTTATGGTGAGTGTGATTATGTTTCTGATTGGAGGTATGAAATGGAAGCAATTCTTTCTGGTTATGGCAATCTATAGTGTTTGTGGAGGAGCATTATATATGATAAAATACCAGGATGAAAAAGATGACGTATTCGACAAAGTAGGTCAGGTTGCGACAGTTGATTCACCTAAAGACCGTACAGAAACACATAAGGGAAGGATCTCACGTTTCCTGGCAGGAGTAAACCCCACCGACACCATAGATGACTACAACAGACAGGTTATCTTTTCCAAAATAGCACAAGCCAATGGAGGGATATTGGGACAAGGACCCGGGAATTCACGGGAAAGTGCCCGTCTTCCTTTGGCCTTCTCCGACTATATTTATTCAATAATTGTGGAAGATACAGGACTTGTAGGAGGTATAACCCTCCTGATATTATATCTGATGCTTCTGGCGAGGGCCGGGAGAATAGCCTATAGATGTTCTCGTGCAATCCCGAGTTTTATGATTATGGGATGTGCGGTTCTGATTGTCTTGCAGGCATTAGTTCATATGGCCATAGTCACCGGCCTGTTTCCTGTGAGCGGCCAGCCCTTACCCTTGATTTCTAAAGGAGGAACTTCTGTGCTGGTGATGTCGTTAGCAATCGGCACCATGCTTTCCGTGAGCAGATTTGCTGTAACTACGGGAGATAAAAAACAGATAAAAGCAGAGCTCAAAGATTTGCCTGAAGATATGCGGGCTTTGAATTATTCCAATTACGAAAATGGATCTTCAAGATGAAAATGCAGACAGAAGCCCCGGGAGGAATAGCGGGGAAACACAGACCCAGGATTTTGATAAGCGGTGGAGGTACAGGCGGACATATTTTCCCTGCTTTATCTATAGCCGAGGAATTGCGTGATAAACTTGATGCGGAAATTCTATTCGTAGGCGCTGCCGGAAGGATGGAAATGACTCGAGTGCCTGAAGCCGGTTATAAGATTATAGGACTTCCCGTTGCAGGATTTGACCGAAAACACCCTTTGAAAAACATTTCAGTGTTGGTAAAACTATATTCCAGCATGAAAAAGGCCAGAAAAATAATCAAAGAATTCAATCCGGAAATAGTGATAGGTGTAGGAGGTTACGCTTCCGGACCTGTGTTAAAAGCTGCACAGAAAGTAGGTATACCCACTTTAATTCAGGAACAGAACTCTTATGCCGGTGTCACCAATAAACTTTTGGCTAAACAGGCTGATGCAATTTGTGTGGCTTACGATAATATGGACCGTTTCTTCCCGGCAAAGAGCATAGTAAAGACAGGTAATCCGATAAGGCAACGCTTGCTAAATGAAAATATGACTCGTAAAGAAGCATTGGAATCCTTCGGCTTATCTTCAGATCGTAAGACCCTTCTTGTTGTGGGAGGAAGTCTTGGAGCTCTCACCATCAATGAAAGTTTAGAAAAAAATATAAAAGATCTAGCTGGAAAAAATATTCAGGTGATTTGGCAGACAGGAAAGAATTTTGGCAATCGAGGTCCGGAGGTTTGTAAAGGACTTAAAGGAGTTGTGGTTACTCCTTTCATTTCCGATATGGCAGCAGCTTATAGAAGCGCAGACCTGGTTATTTCAAGGGCCGGTGCAGCTTCCATCAGCGAACTACAGGCCTTAGGAAAGCCGGCAATACTTGTGCCTTCACCTAATGTGGCCGAAGATCATCAGACCCATAATGCAATGGCCTTGGTAAATCGTGGTGCTGCAGTCATGATTAAGGATGCCGATGCACGAAACAAATTAGTGCCGGAGGCTTTGAATCTGCTTTCTCAGCCTGAAAAACTTGCAGAGATGTCTAAAAATATTTCTTCCATGGCAATTACCGACAGCGCAGCCCGTATAGGCAAAGAAGTATGCAGGATTCTTAAAGACTCTAAAAAGCATTAAAGATAATGGGGAAAGAAAATAATGATTTGAAAGATTTTAAAAGAGCCTATTTCATAGGCGCGGGTGGCATCGGCATGGCCAATCTTGAGAGGTATCTGCTGCATAATGGATATAAGGTGGCAGGCTATGATCGCACTCCCTCGGAATTGACATCATGTCTAATCAAAGAAGGGGTGAATATAGGTTTCATAGATGCTGACTCAGAAATTCCTGTGGATTACCGTAACCCGGAAGATACTCTTGTGGTTTTCACGCCCGCCATTCCATCCGACAGTGCAATATTAAACTGGTTTCAAAGCAAAGGTTTCAGAATGATGAAACGTTCGCAATTGTTAGGACTTATTACTCATTCGGGTAAAAGTATATGTGTGGCCGGATCACATGGCAAGACCACGACCTGCAGTATGATAGCCAATATACTAAGGGATTCCACAATTGGTTGCAATGCCTTCCTGGGGGGTATTCTCAGAAACACGGGCAGTAACTTGGTGATTAGCCATGACAGCGAATGGTCGGTGATTGAAGCTGATGAATACGACCGGAGTTTTCATACATTAAGGCCAACTATTGCTGTTGTTACTTCAGTAGACCCGGATCATCTTGATATTTATGGAAACGAAGAAGGGTATCTTGAAGGCTTTGCTCATTTCACATCACTTATTCAACCCGGAGGAGTATTGATAATGCATACCGGCTTGAAATTGCAACCACATGTAGCCAAAAATGTCAAGGTATACACATATAGCGGAGGCAATGAAGGAGACTGGCATGCAGAGGATATAAAATTTGGTAATGGAGAGATTTCATTCACACTGAAAGGACCTGATGTAGAAATAAAAGGTTGTTGTCCGGGCGTTCCGGTAGAGATAAATATCGACAATGCTGTTGCAGCCTCTGCAGCCTCTCTGATAGCGGGTGCTTCACCCGACGAAGTGAAACAGGGACTGAAAGAATTTAAAGGCGCGAAACGTAGGTTTGAAATATTGCTCGACGGCAAGTCAGGCACTCCGGTTCTGATTGACGATTATGCCCATAGTCCGAATGAAGTCAAAGCATCTATACTATCAGTAAAAAAATTATTCCCTAATCGACGTCTCACCGTGATTTTTCAACCCCATCTTTATAGTAGGACAAAAGATTTTGCGGAAGGTTTTTCTGAAGCTCTTTCTGAAGCGGATGAGGTGATAATGCCTGAAATATATCCGGCCAGAGAGATGCCTATTCCGGGAGTAGATTCTAATCTTATTTTGAAAAATGTGGATTGTGAATCTAAAATTTATTGTGAAAGAAAGGATTTGCTGAATCTGATAAAAAAACGTAATTTTGAAATTCTAATGACTTTAGGGGCAGCAGATATAGACGTATTGCTGCCTGATATTGAAAAAATTCTCCAGGGTAAGTAAGGTTAAGGAAATGGCGAAAAAAATTCTTGGGTGGGTAATCCTGACACTTTTATTGGCCTACATTATAAGTGCAGGCATCTGGGCTCATGCTGAAGCTTCCAGAAATTCCTGTAAAGGGATAAAAGTGCAGATTGTAGAAGCTAATTCCACAGACTCGGTAACCCGGAGAGGTGTAATGAATGAAATCAACCGTTATCCCGAAAAGATAGTAGGAGCACAGATTCCATCCATTAATACGAAAAAACTGGAGCAATATCTTAAAACTTTTCCGCAATTTGAGGATGTGGTTTGCAGTTTCACTACATCCGGTCATTTAAATGTGAAAGTTATACCAATGGTGCCGGAACTCCGTGTCTTTGAAGACTCAGCAAGTTATTATATTAATAAAGACGGGAAAAAGATGGCATCAAAAGCCTCTTTCTTTGTGGATGTACCGGTGGTGAGTGGAAATTTCAGCGAAACATTCCCACCCTCTCATCTTTTACCGGTTACAAGATTTATATCACGCGATCCGGTATTGAATAAACTCGTAGGAATGGTTTATGCAGAAGACCAAGACAATATTATACTGGTACCACGTATTCATGGACATGTCATTAATTTCGGAGATACCAACAGACTGGGCGAAAAACGTCGGGCCCTTATGGCTGTCTATAAGAAAGTAATGCCCTATAAAGGATGGGATGAATATGATACTATATCGGTGAAATTCCGAGGACAGGTGGTAGCCACACGTCGCATAAAAGGGAATCAGAAACCTCAGATAGTGGATTTTGAAGAGAGAGACATGGAAGAGGCCACTTTGCCTGATTTAACATATACAGAAAATCAAAATTAATGAACGAAAGATATATTGCAGCTGTTGAAGTAAGCACCTCTAAGATAGTGGCGGCTATTGGCAAGACCAGGGGATCGGGATCTCTGGATATAGTGGCAGTGGAATATGAAAATATTTCCGAAGGAGGAGTTAGATATGGTATTATCCAGAACCTTGAGGAAACATCCACAACTGTATCAAGACTTTTTTCTCGCCTTGAACAACGTCCTAATGTTCAGCCACGAAAGATCAAAAGTGTGATTGTGGGCCTTGGGGGTCGATCTTTGAAAAATATCACTAAAGAAGTATCTTTAAGTCTTCCTGAAGATACAGAGATCACCGACGATATCCTGACCAGGCTACAGGATCAGGCCTTACATTCAGCAATCGACAATACTCTTGAAGTAGTTGACGCGGTACCGAGATATTTTAAAGTAGGAAATTCCCGTACATCCTCTCCAAAGGGAATGGTTGGGAATCATATCAGCGGTATTTTTGATTTGATAGTATGTCGCCCCGAATTAAAAAGGAATCTTAGGCGTACCATAATCGATAAGTTGCATTTTGAAGTGGATGGATTTGTAGTGACAGCAATGGCTACAGGCCACCTTATTCTCACTCCGGAAGAAAAAGGCCTCGGATGTATGCTTGTGGATATGGGAGCTGAAACCACTACAGTCACAATCTACCAGAAAGGTGCCCTTCATTATTTCGCCACTATACCTATGGGAGGCCGAAACATATCACGCGACATAGCTTCTTTGGGAGTGGTGGATGCAAAAGCTGAAGAAATAAAGATAACTTCAGGGAATGCTCTGGCTGAAAACAATGTACCTAACCTTAATATAAACGGATTGAAATTAACCGACATATCCAACCTTGTTGTTGCCAGAAGTGAAGAGATTGTGGCCAACATTATCGAGCAGATAGAATATGCCGGATTAAAGGATTCAGATCTTCAGGGAGGAATCATATGCATAGGAGGCAGCTTCCGATTGAAAGGTCTTGTAGAACTTCTGGAGATGGAAAGCGGCATGAATGTGAGAAGAGGATCTTTGCCGGATTATGTCAGAATAGAAGACAGCAGGGTTAATGGGATAGAGATATGTGAAGTGGCCAGCGTGCTTTATGCTGGAGCTACAATGAGCGATAAAGAATCTTTGTATGTTCCCGAGAAGACCGTCTTGCCGGTAAACGGGGTGCTCCCTCTTGATACTGAGGATACACCTCAGCCCTCTAAGGAGGAGACACCGATGCGACAAAGAAAGAGTTTCTTTGAAAAAATGGGCAAGCACATCAGCAATCTTTTCAGTGGAGCTGAAGAGGATGACACTGACCTATTGGATGAATAATTTAAGGCTTAATAATCAAGAATAGCAATCTGTAATAAAAGATGCAAGATATAAACGACAACATATCCCCATTGGAAGAGGCTGACTTCGCTGAAGACAATAATTCTTCTCTTATTAAAGTGATCGGAGTTGGTGGAGGCGGAAGTAACGCCGTAAACTATATGTACAAGCAAGCCATCCCCAAAGTTAAATTCGTGGTATGTAACACTGATAAACAACATCTTGAGGATTCACCCGTGCCTCAACGTGTGCTGCTTGGAGAAAACATCACCCATGGACGTGGAGCAGGCAACAAACCGGAGGTTGGAAGAAAATGTGCAGAAGCAAGCAGCGAGGCAATTAAGGAGCTTTTTACAGATGGCACTGAAATGGTATTTATCACTGCCGGAATGGGAGGAGGCACCGGCACCGGGGCCGCACCAGTGGTGGCCAAACTTGCAAAAGAAGCCGGGATGCTCACTATCGGTATTGTAACAGTGCCTTTCATGTTTGAAGGAGAACAAAAAATCCTCAAGGCTTTGGACGGGGCAAAAGCAATGAGGGATCATGTGGATGCATTATTGCTGATAAATAACGAAAACCTTATTGAATTATACCCTGATCTTAACTTTTTCAATGCATTTGAAAAGGCTGATGATACATTAGCCAATGCAGCACGAAGTGTTTCAGACATAATTTCAGAGCGGTGTTATATTAATGTAGACTTTGAAGATGTGCGCACCACACTCAAAGACAGCGATACCGCTATCATTTCCACTGCATATGGTGAAGGGGAACATCGTATTTCGGATGCAATACATAATGCTCTTCATTCACCTTTGTTAAAGAGCCATGACATATACACCTCAAAAAGACTTCTTTTCAAGTTTGCCTGTTCAAGACAATCACCAAATGCCCCTAAAGCTCAGGAGCTTGGCGAAATAAATCATTTTACTTCCAAATTGCCTGACAGCATCGACGTTAAATGGGGTGTAGCCGATGATCCCTCTTTGGGTGACCGTGTGAGGGTGACTGTTCTTGCTTCCGGTTTCGATGTAACTTTGCGCGACAGCGATAAAGAAAAAGACAAAGTAATAACTTTCGAAGCCCAAAAGTCTAAGGATGAGAGAGATGCCCGGATGAAATCAGATGATTCAGGTCGTATCGCAGAAATATATGGAAGCGACAAAGTGATGAAACAACGTCGCAATGCTGCAAAAATGAAGTATGCTGTCTTGACTCCCGATCAATTTGATGACCATCAGGTAATAGCAATGATTGAATCCAACCCTACTTTTACAAGGGCACCAAGATTCAATGAGCAACTTAAAAAATTATCTGAAGTCGTTTCTTCAGAACCCCCGGTTATTGAAAAAGAAATAACAGAAACACGCAACTCACGTACAATTTCATTCGGAGATTAAGAGTAATAAATTTTTCCGAATTACTTTAAAAACGATGAAAACAGACACTTTCCGTATGGTGGCCAAGACCTTCCAGGGCCTTGAGGATGTGCTTAGAGATGAATTGATAGATCTTGGAGCAGAAAATGTGGAAATAGGCAACCGTATGGTTTCCTTTGAAGGTGACAACTCAATACTTTATAAAGCTAATTTATGTTGCCGTACGGCTTTAAGGATCTTAAAGCCTATCGTAATGTTTAACGCCGCCAACACGGATGAACTTTACGACTATCTCCGAGACCTTGATTGGGAGGAATTCATGAGTGCAAAATCCACTTTCTCAGTAGATTCCACAGTCTATGGTGATGATTTCTCCCATTCTAAATTTGTGACCTATCGAGTGAAGGATGCCATAGTAGACCATTTCCGTGACAAGGATGGAGAAAGACCGTCAATTCGTCTTGAAGGAGCTGATATCCAACTTAATGTTCATATTGCCGGCGATCGTGTCACAGTTTCCTTAGACTCCAGTGGCGAGCCACTTTATAAAAGAGGTTACAGAGTAGCCCAGACAGATGCCCCCATCAACGAAGTGCTTGCTGCCGGAATTATCTTGAAAACGGGGTGGAGAGGGCATTCTGATTTTCTGGACCCCATGTGTGGTTCGGGTACTTTTCTAATCGAAGCTGCATTAATTGCTGCTAATATCAATCCGGGGATTTATCGCGAAAATTTCGCCTTTGAAAAATGGAATGATTTTGATAAAGATCTTTTTGAAGAAATTTATAATGATGACTCCGAAGAAAAAGATTTCAATTACAAAATATTCGGAGGCGACATAGATCCCGAAGCTATTTCTGTGGCCCGGAAGAACATCAAATCGGCTCATGTGGAGGAAATGATAGACCTTAGCTGCCAACCTCTCACAGAGTGGCAGGCCGATACAGCAGAAGGAATTATAATAACCAACCCACCATACGGCGAGAGGTTGAGACCTATGAATCTGAATAATCTTTATCGAGAAATCGGCTCCACCCTCAAAAATAATTTCCAGGGATGGCATGCTTGGATTATAGGTTATCAGGATGAACAGATGAAAGAAATAGGCTTAAAACCCTCTGTGAAGATTCCTTTATATAATGGTAACCTAGAATGTACGTTGAGGGAGTATGTTATGTTTGATGGAGCTTATTCACAATTTAGGGCTGAAGGTGGAAGCGTGGCTTCCGAGGCAGCGGAAAAAAGAAAAGCTGAAGGACCCAGAAAGGTCAGACATATTTCTGATGATGATTGGAAGAAAGAGAGCAAACGCTTTAATCGTGACCATGGGATGAAAGATAAACCACATTCCCATCAGAAAGGCAGGAATGAACGTGATGACCGGAATCAAAAGCAAAGAGATTTCTTTAAAAGCCGGGAAGACAGATTCGAAGATTTGCCATCTTTCAATGAAGACAGACGTCAATTTAAACCCGAAAAGCGTCAGTTTAAGGAAGACAGAGGTTCATTTAGGGAAGATAGAGGTTCATTTAGGGAAGCCAGGAAACCGTATAAGAAAGAGGATAGATCCTTTAACCGGACTTCTACCTATACCCCCGGCAACTCCAAAGGACCAAGGATTTCTAAAGATTCTGAGACCGTGGTTAATCCAGTGCATCTTCGCAAAAGAAAAAACAAACCTTTTAACCCGGGAAAATAACCCCAAACATTTCTGCTCCCGGAGATGGATTTCAAAACAGGGATTGGGAAAACAGGTGTGGCGTTGGCTTATATAATAGCCTTCGCCATGTGTGTTTTAAATTTGATCTTCCATCCTGTGATTATAGATGGCCTTCCTTATGGATTATGTCTACCCTCTCCCGATATGTGGCCTTTGGACCCAGTTGGATCCTGGATTATAAATCTGGTGCTTGTTGCAGTCATTACTCTGCTCCTTTTCCTGATTAATAAAAGTTATAATTTTATTAGGACCACTGAACCGGCTTTAATTGCGATTTTTCCTATAATGACAATGTCAGTACCCTGGTTTAGTCAGGGGGTAAACACATCTGTTATCTTATGTCTGGTAAATGTGGTATGTCTGGCTATAATCTTTGCCAGTTATGATACAAGAAACGCTACCCAACAGATGTTTACTGTCGGAGTTTTTCTTGGAATCGGCTCTATGTTCCAATATGCATTTCTTCCCATGGCATTTGTGTATTTTGTATGGGCTTTGTTTATGAAAGTTCTTAGAATCAAAGAAACATTTGCTTTTGTATTAGGAATTTTATGTCCATATTGGATTGCTCTGGGCATTGGATGGCTTAAATTCTCAGATTTTCAGTTTCCTTCACTTACTCCCCTCTTCGATGTTAAGCAAGACCATTATGAAATCATATTATTACTGGTTGCAATAGCCATAGCAGCAGTAATAGGTTTTATGTTGGCCGTTACTAATTTCATGAAGCTCTATGCCGGAAATTCAAAAGTGAATGCCATGAATCTTTGTATTAATATTTTGGGAGCAGCTTCCGTGATTTGTATCTTGGTAGATTTTGATAACATGCCGGCTTATGTAGTGACTCTATTTATGTGTTGCGCTATTCAATTAGCCAATATTTGCGCTCTTTGGAATCCTCCTTATCCTTGGCTTGTTTCTGCACTTCCCTCATTTTTGTATATTGCTGTGTTTGTCTGTAGCCTGATTTTTTGATAATGAAAATAATAACTGACAGTGCTATCCCTTTCCTTAAAGGAAGAATTCCTGATTCAATAGAAAAGGAAGAATTTCCCGGTGATGAAATCACTTCTGAAAAAATAAAGGATGCTGCGGCCATAGTGGTAAGAACGCGTACCAAATGTAATGAAGGATTGCTGAAAGACTCATCTGTTAAATTAATTGTTACAGCTACCATTGGTACTGATCATATTGATATTCCATGGTGTGAGAAACATGGTATTAAGGTGAAAAGCGCTCCGGGATGCAATGCCCCGGGGGTGGCTCAATATGTTCTGGCCTCATTATTCAAAAGCGGTTTTGATATCGAAAAAGATACATTGGGAATAATCGGATACGGCAATGTGGGACAGAAGCTGGCCGAATGGGCTACCCAAATGGGAATTAGAACATTGATTTCTGATGCTCCTCGACAAAAAGCAGGTAATAAAGATATTGACTATAAGCCTTTGGATTTCGTTTTGCGAAATAGCGATGCAGTCACTCTTCATGTGCCTTTAACCAAAGAAGGCGATTTTCCCACTTTTCATATGATCGGTAAAAGTCAGATCGGATTATTAAAACAAAACTGCTTGTTAATTAACTCTTCACGGGGAGGAGTGGTAAATGAGGCGGAATTAAAAGAGGCTTTAAAGGATGGAAAAATAAGGGCAGTAACTGATACGTGGGAAAATGAACCATATATAGATTCCGAACTATTAAAACTTTCCTTTATATCCACTCCTCATATTGCCGGATATTCTTATGAAGGGAAAAAGAGAGCTACAATGATGGCGCTGGAAGCCTTGGAGGAATATCTGGAAATTAAAACAAATAAGGCAGATCTGTTTTGTAACCCGAAGAATACAACGATAACTAAAAAGATTATTGAAGACTCTTACAATCCTTTAGAAGACAGTGAAAATCTTAAGAACAATCCTCTGGATTTCGAAACTTTGCGCAACACTTACAATTATCGGCATGAACCATTATTCTCTTAGAAAGAATTTTATGGATTCGTGAGACGATAGCTGAACCGTCTCATCAAAGGAGAAATAACAGGTATATTTTCAAACAGCGCAACTATTGCGGCATAGATTAAAATGAGCAAAGTGCGGCACACATATAAAGCCCAGGCCGGGAAAACCAATTCCATCAAAATTCCGGCAATATAAAACACTGCTGCCAATACTGTATAAGAAGCTATACTCTTTAGATCATAAGGAAGGGGATAATATTTTTTTCCTAAAAAATAACTGATGACCATCACAGCAAAATAAGCTGCCAAAGCCCCCCATGCAGATCCCATATATCCATTTGGAATTCCGATAAATGGCACAAGCCAGATATTAAGACCTAACATGATAGCGAAACACATAAGGGATAAATACATCCCCCATCTTGTCTTGTCTGTGAGCTTATACCATAAAGAAAGATTGAAAAACACTCCGAAACATAATTCAGCTCCCATCATTACCGGCACTACCTGTAATCCCGACCAATAATTCGGAGAGATGAAATATCTTACAAAAGGTAAATAAAACATTACACCCAGGAATATGAGCCAACCGAATATTATGAAATACTTCATGGCGTCGGCATACATCATACCGCTGGTTTCTCCGGCTTTCTTAGCCTGAGAGAAAATAAAGGGTTCATAAGCATATCGGAAAGCCTGGGTGAACATCACCATTACAATGGCTATTTTCATATTGGCCCCATAAATACCTATCATTGATCTGGCTGCCTCTTCATCAGAAATAAGATAGGGCATAAGAAGCTGCCCCATATTCTGGCTCAACATACCCGCTATCGCTAAAATCAATAATGGCCAGCTATAACTCAACATTCTTTTCAGGAGATCTCCCGAAAATCTCCAGGCCCTACCAATCAGTTGTGGCATCAAAAGAATAAGGATAGTATAGGAAGAAATTATGTTGGCTACAAATATCCAGCCTATACCAAAACTTTCTCCTCCTAAGGGCTGATAGAACCATGATATAAAACCCGGATTTGATTTTGCAATGAGTGGGCAGAGAAGCAGGAAGAAGAGATTAAGCCCGATATTTAAGGCCACATTGATAAGTTTGATTCCTGCAAATCTCCATGATTTATTCTTATATCTTAGATACGCGAAAGGAAGGTTACAGAAAGCATCTACTGCCACTGTAGCTCCGATAAGCCAAACGAATAAAGACTGGTTGGGGAGCTTAAGTGCATTGGAAATTGGTTGCAAGAAAACTGTAAGGACAATCAGAAAAGCAAGTGAAGTGAATCCCACAGATATCAGGGAAGTTGTATATACTTTTCCCGGATCTTCTTCCTTATTGGCAAACCGGAAAAAACCGGTCTCCATTCCATAGTTCAAAACAACCAGCATCACTGCGGTCACTCCATATAGATATGTCACAATCCCATATTCTTCCGTCGGGAAAAGATAGACATA
The DNA here is from genome assembly GCA_022509185.1 of Muribaculaceae bacterium. Lineage (GTDB taxonomy): Bacteria > Bacteroidota > Bacteroidia > Bacteroidales > Muribaculaceae > Lepagella. The sequence continues at coordinate 56,861 of JAFLTS010000008.1, forward strand.
TAGAGGCACCAGACACCAGTTGAGGAATCGTCCGAGTATACTGCTAAGGCCGTAAACGGCCGTGTCTTTTGCTAAGGCCTTTATACTCATTTAAGCGAGCTGGAAGTCTTCTTCAAACAGGCTACCCGGTTTGGTGTGTCTTTTGCGTTTAAGGTGTGTAAAGGCCAGGTCTGTAGCTTCCCGACCTCTGGGAGTGCGTTTTAGAAAACCCTCTTTTATCAAAAAGGGTTCATACACTTCCTCAAGGGTTCCGGGATCTTCTCCAAGAGCAGTGGCAATTGTAGACAATCCTACCGGACCTCCTTGAAATTTATCTATTATTGTGAGCAGAATTCTATTGTCTATTTCATCAAGACCATATCTGTCAATATTCAAAGCCTCCAGGGCATGTCTGGCTATTGAGATGTCGATGGCACCGGTGCCTTTTACCATTGCGAAATCCCTCACCCTTCTTAATAATGCATTAGCCACACGTGGTGTTCCACGGCTTCTAAGGGCTATTTCCAGAGCCGCATCATCATCAATCTTAACATTCAGCAATCTTGCAGAACGTTTCACAATTCCTTGCAACACCTTGTGGTCATAGTATTCAAGGTGAAGGTTTATTCCGAATCTTGCTCTTAAAGGCGAGGTGAGCAGGCCGCTTCTGGTAGTCGCTCCAATTAAAGTGAAGGGTGGAATGTTGAGCTGAACACTTCGTGCTCCCGGTCCTTTATCCAACAGGATATCTATTCTATAGTCTTCCATTGCGGAATACAGATATTCCTCCACTATAGGATGAAGCCTGTGAATCTCATCTATGAATAGAACATCCTTTTCTTCCAGACTCATAAGAATACCTGCAAGATCGCCGGGTTTGTCAAGCACGGGACCTGAAGTAACTTTGAATCCCACGCCCAGTTCATTGGCCACTATATTGGATAAAGTGGTTTTACCAAGTCCGGGAGGACCATGAAGCAAGGTATGATCAAGGGCCTCCCCTCTCATACGGGCTGCCTTTACAAAAACCCTAAGATTAGATAAAATTCCTTCCTGGCCTTGGAAATCATCAAATTCTAAAGGTCGCAAGGCTTTCTCTATATCCTTATCATTTTCTCTAATCTGGCGTTGTCGTATATCGAAACCCTCATCTTGCATATTGCAAAGTTACACGAAAATTTCCTATTATTCAATTTGTGAAATAAGAGCTCTATTCTGTTCACTTCCATTAATAAGGCATGGTTTTATTAAATAAAAAAATATAATTTTGCTCTTATGAAATATTATGTAGTTTTCATAGGTCATAATCCGGGAATTTATGATGATTGGGAAGAAGTGAAATTACAGACATCCGGATTTCCCGGAGCAGTATTCAAGGGTTATTCCACATCAGCCGAAGCGGCAGAAGCCTACAGGAACTTTTCAGGAGTTGAAGATCGAAAGGAACTGTTCACATTGATATCCTCTCCTTCGTATGAATCTTCCGACAATTCATTAAAATCATGGGAAAACAATCCTGAAATTGATAAGAATGCCTGGGCAGTAGATGCATCTTGTCTGGGCAATCCCGGGAAGATGGAATATCGGGGCGTTGATTTAAAGACCGGCAATGTTATATTTCAAAAAGGACCTTTTGAGGATGCCACCAATAATATCGGAGAATATCTGGCATTAGTGCATGCAATGGCCCTCATGACCCGGGAAGGAAATTTTTATAATATATACTCCGATTCCAAGACTGCCATAAGCTGGTGGCGTAATAAAAAAGTCAAGACCCAATTAAAACCAACTCAAAGGAATAAAAAAGTATTCGAACTTCTGGCAAGAGCTTCAGTCTGGGTAAACACTCATAACTTCCCTGCCCGGGTAATGAAATGGCAGACAGAACGTTGGGGAGAGATTCCTGCCGATTTCGGAAGAAAATGAAAGAACAGATCCGTAAGAAATTGCTGGAAACCGGGGCAGCAGCAGTTGGTTTTTGCATAGCAGGTGAAATAGACAGTGCTGTGCATGAAGACTATAAAAATTGGGTGAAGAAAGGATTTAATGGAGAAATGGCATATCTTGAAAGGCATATTCCTTTACGCCATTCTACTCAAAACGTACTTCCCGATACCCGAACAGTAATCTCGCTGGCATATAGTTATGTGCCCGAGAAATGGCGTTCTTTAGACCTGCCGATGATTTCAGTTTATGCCTACGGTGAAGATTATCACAAGCTGTTGAGAAAAATCCTGAAACCAGTGGTGAAGGAGTTTGAAACAACATATGGAGGAAAATGGCGGATTTGTATTGACTCTGCGCCCGTGGCGGAAAGATTCTGGGCTATGAAAAGCGGCATCGGGAAGAGATTTATCAACGGATGTATCGGAGTAGAAAATTGCGGCACCTTATGCTTTCTGGTTGAAATACTCACCACTCTGGAATTTGATGCCGACCAACCGTCCAATACTAAATGTAAAGAATGTATGGAATGTGTGAAAAGTTGTCCTTCAGGAGCTCTTCTTGGAAATGGATCAATGGATGCCGGGAAGTGTATTAATTATCTTATGATAGAGAAGAAAAGTCCGCTCACTTCTACTGAGAAACAATTGCTTGAAAAGAAACCGGGATTTATTTTAGGCTGTGACATCTGCCAGAGGGTATGTCCGCATAACCGGGATTTGCCTCCCGGACAATTGTTTCATAACCGTTATCCTATTTAGAGTCTCTATTAATATGGCCCACTTATATCAATAATTTTAATTTCTAATATGCATTAAAAGTTGTAAATTTGCACTAAATGAGTGTCTAAACACAAATGAAAAAAGGAATCACTTACTAAAGATAAAACTATGGGAAGAGCTTTTGAATACCGTAAAGCCCGCAAATTGAAACGTTGGGGAAATATGAGCCGCACCTTCACCAGGATTGGTAAGGAAATCACCATGGCTGTGAAGGCCGGAGGTCCTGACCCCGATATGAATCCTCGTCTTCGTGTTCTCATGCAGAATGCCAAGGCTGCTAATATGCCAAAAGACACAGTAGAAAGAGCCATCAAAAAGGCTACAGACAAAGATGCAGGAGATTACAAGGAAATAATTTATGAAGGATATGGTCCTCATGGAATAGCCATCGTGGTTGAGACAGCCACTGATAATAACCAGCGTACTGTGGCTAATGTAAGGTCTTATTTCAACAAACATGGCGGCTCTCTTGGCACACAGGGTTCTCTCTCGTTTTTGTTTGATCACAAGAGTGTCTTTCATGTAAAACCCAATGATTCAACCGATAAGGATGAGTTTGAATTGAGTCTTATGGATTTCGAAGCCGAATTGGAACCAGACGAAGAAGAATGGCTCATCTATGGTGCTTTCGATCAATTCGCCAATCTTCAGAAATTCTTGGAAGACAGTGGTATGGAAATACTTTCTGCCGAATTCGAGCGTATTCCCAACGATTATAAGGAAGTGACACCCGAACAACGTGAAGCTATAGAAAAACTTCTTGAAAAATTCGAAGACGACGAAGATGTGCAGAATGTCTTCCATAATATGAAGGAAGAGGGAGAATAAGGATTCCTGAATACATTTAAATTGAAAGTGAGAGATGGAGGATAAGATATTGCTCTGCCTTTGCAAAATGAGTGGCAGGGAACAAGAGTTCATTTCTGAAGCTTTCAAAGAAAATTGGGTAGTGCCTTTGGGCCCGAATGTTGATGGCTTTGAAAAGGATTTAGAAGAATTTTTATTGCCTAAGAAAAGCCATAGGAAAATTTGTGCTCTTTCTTCAGGCACTGCTGCCGTGCATTTAGGTCTGGTTATGCTTGGAGTGAGCAAAGACGATGAAGTGATGGTGCAGAGCCTCACCTTCAGCGCCTCTGCTAATCCCGTGGTATATCAAGGTGGCATACCTGTTTTCGTGGATTCAGAGAAAGAGACATGGAATATGGATCCCGAACTTTTAGACTATGCAATAAGAGAGCGGGAAAGAAAAACCGGGAAGCGTCCTAAGTGTATCATAGTAGTCGATCTCTATGGTATGCCTGCCAAAATGAATGAACTGCTTGATGTAGCCAATAATTGGGAGATTCCTGTGCTTGAAGATGCGGCAGAAGCCTTCGGGAGTGAATATAGAGGAATTAAATGTGGAAATTTCGGCAGGTATGGTGTATTGTCGTTTAACGGCAATAAAATGATCACTACATCAGGAGGAGGTGCCTTGATTTGTCCTGATGAAAAGGCCCGTAAACTGGCATTGTCATATGCCACTCAGTCTCGGGAACCTGTTCCATGGTACCAACACGAGCGCATAGGGTTTAACTATCGCATGAGCAATATATGTGCAGGAATTGGCAGGGGTCAAATGTTTGTTGCACAAGAGCATATTGATCATCACCGTAAAATTCAAGATTTATATAGAAAATTCTTCCTACAAATTCCGGGAATAACCCTGCATGAAAATCCTTCACAGGACTTCAATAGCAATTTCTGGCTTTGCACTATCACAATAGGAAAGGAAGTAAAGATAATAGGGGATAACGGTTGTGGAAAACCGGAAGCATTAAGACGGCGACTTGGCGATTTGAAAATAGAAACACGCCAGATCTGGAAACCTATGCATCTTCAACCTTACTACAAGGAAAATCCGGCATATCTCAATGGGAATTCAGAGAATATTTTTGAAAACGGTCTTTGTCTTCCGGCAAGCCCTTGGGTGGGAGAAGCAGAAGTGGAAAGAATAGTTGAAGGAATTAAAAACTCACTTGAATAAATAAAACATTTCATTAACTTTGCAAGATATTGCATAAATCTTGCTTTTTGGCTTGTAGCAGAGCCTAAAAAAACAACTGATACCGGAAAAACTAAACAAACATAATAACTAAACCTAACAAATAAACGCTATGTGGTTAACATGCTCAACTGTAGGACGTAAGTTCGTCATGGCGGCCTCGGGCGCCGTGCTCGTTCTTTTTGTCACTTTCCACTGTTGTATGAACTCCATAGCCATCTGCTGGCCGGCCACTTATAATTCACTGTGTGAATTTTTAGGTGCCAACTGGTATGCTTTGATAGCATCGGTGGCTCTCGCATTGTTCATACTGCTCCACATAGTCTACGCATGCTGGCTCACCTTGCAAAACCGTAAGGCGCGTGGACCCGTAGGCTATGCCGTGTCTAAAAAGCCGAAAACTGTAGAATGGTCTTCCAAAAACATGTTGGTGCTGGGTATCGTGATCCTGGGATTCCTGGTGGTTCACTTAATCCAATTCTGGGCCAAGATGCAGCTTCAGGAAATCCGTGGTGTACATGATGTGCTTCCGCCTGCTGCAGGTACTTTATTCCTTCAAGAAGCTTTCCAGACAAACTGGACCTGGATTGTTTATATTATCGGATTTATCGCTTTGTGGTTCCACATGAACCATGGTATCTGGTCGATGTTCCAGTCTGTAGGTTGGGATAACACAGTTTGGATCTCTCGCTTTAAAAAATTAGCTATTTGGTGGAGTACAATCGTATGTCTGGTGTTTATCGCGCAGGCTATTGTCTTTACAGCCAAAGCTCATGAAGGTTATTTCAAAAACAATCCGGTGCTACGCGAACAATATAAAGATATGTTGGTGCCAATGTTTGAGAAAGACTTTGGCCCGGATGCAGCACAGCTCGGTATTCCTAACGTAGGTTCGCTGTCATATGATGATTTCGGAATGTTGGTAGAAAATTTCCATGTGGCTCTTCAGCAGCTTCCGGAAAGTCTTGACGACACCCGCGTTCAAATGCAGCTTGCCTCTCTACCTACCCAGGAACAGAAAGAACAATTCCTAAAAGCTCTCAACCGTCAGATTGAAGGTAAAAAGAATCTCCAACACACAAAGGCTCTTCTTGATTACCTTAACGGAGTAGAACCCGGTTCTGAAGAACCTGTCCTGATTGCACCTCCGGCTTTCCAGGAAGAAACTGTGATCGAAGAATTCGCCGCACCCGGTGATTTCGACGATGAGGGTTATGAAGATACAACCAACCAATAATCATTTAGCGATATGGCAACACAAGATAAAGTGAGAGTAATGAGTCCGGAAGCTTCCAAGATTCCGGAGGGTCCAATCGCTGAGAAATGGACCAACTATAAGGCCCATCAGAAACTGGTGAATCCGGCAAATAAGCGCAAGCTCGACGTTATCGTAGTAGGCACCGGTCTTGCCGGAGCTTCTGCAGCCTCCACTCTGGGTGAGCTCGGTTTCAATGTGCTTAATTTCTGTATTCAAGATAGCCCCCGTCGTGCGCACTCTATCGCAGCACAGGGAGGTATAAATGCAGCTAAAAACTATCAGAACGACGGCGACTCAGTGTATCGTCTTTTCTATGATACAGTGAAAGGTGGCGACTATCGTGCTCGCGAGGCTAATGTATACCGTCTGGCTGAAGTTTCTAACGATATAATCGATCAATGTGTAGCTCAAGGTGTGCCTTTTGCACGTGAATACGGTGGCTTGCTTGCCAACCGTTCTTTCGGTGGCGCCCAAGTGAGCCGTACTTTCTATGCTAAGGGACAGACCGGCCAACAGCTCCTTCTAGGTGCTTATGCCTCTCTAAACCGCCAGATTAAAGCTGGTAAGGTGAAAAGTTTTAACCGTTATGAGATGCATGATGTGGTGCTTATCAAAGATAAAGATGGCGTTCCACGTGCACGCGGTATTATAGCCAAGAACCTTGTTACCGGCAAATTCGAGCGTTTCTCCGCTCATGCTGTAGTTCTTGCCACAGGTGGATATGGTAATACTTATTTCCTTTCTACAAATGCTATGGCTTGCAATGTTTCAGCTGCTATGGCTGCCTATAGAAAAGGTGCCTATTTCGCAAATCCGGCTTACGTACAGATTCACCCTACCTGTATACCTGTGCATGGTGACAAGCAGTCGAAACTCACCCTTATGTCGGAATCTCTGCGTAACGACGGTCGCATTTGGGTTCCCAAAAAGAAAGAAGATGCAGAAAAACTTCAGAAAGGTCTGATAAAGGGTAGCGATATCAATGAAGAAGATCGCGACTATTATCTCGAAAGAAGATATCCTGCATTTGGTAACCTGGTGCCTCGTGACGTTGCATCTCGCGCAGCCAAAGAGCGTTGTGATGCAGGTTACGGTGTAAATAATACAGGTCTTGCTGTATTCCTTGATTTCTCTGAAGCCATCAACCGACTCGGAATAGATGTAGTGCGTCAGCGCTATGGCAACCTCTTTGATATGTATGAGGAGATCACTGACGTTAATCCGGGAGAAATGGCTCGCGAAACCGATGGTATGGAATATTATAACCCGATGATGATTTTCCCGGCTATCCATTATACAATGGGCGGCCTTTGGGTTGACTATGAACTTCAAACATCAGTTAAGGGTCTGTTTGCTATAGGTGAATGTAATTTCTCTGACCACGGTGCCAACCGACTTGGCGCTTCTGCTTTGATGCAGGGTCTGGCAGATGGTTATTTCGTGCTTCCATATACAATCCAGAATTATCTCAGCGACCAGATTTCTGTGCCAAGATTCTCAACTGATCTTCCTGAATTCGATGCTGCGGAAGCTAAATGTAAGGAAGTGCAGGATCACCTTATGAGTATTAAGGGAAATCGTACTGTAGATTCCATACATAAGGAACTTGGCCATATCATGTGGGAATATGTTGGTATGGGACGAACCAAGGAAGGCCTGGAAACGGCGATCAAGAAACTTAACGATCTCAGAAAGGTATTTGAAACCGATCTGAAGATTCCCGGAAGCCAGGATGGCATGAATAATGAGCTCGACAAGGCATTCCGTCTTAACGATTTCATCACTATGGGAGAGCTTATAGCTTATGATGCTCTTAGCAGAAACGAAAGCTGTGGCGGCCATTTCCGTGAAGAATATCAAACCGAAGAAGGTGAGGCCAAACGCGACGACAACAACTGCTTCTATGTAAGCTGTTGGGAATATGAGGGTAGCGATGGAAAAGCTCCTTTGCTGATTAAAGAACCTTTGCATTATGAGGCTATCAAAGTGCAAACTCGAAATTATAAGTCATAAATGTCCCGACGGACCTTTTAACAGAAACTACTATGGAAGATAGAATAATGAAAGTTACCCTGAAGGTTTGGCGCCAGGAGAATGCAAAGGCGAAAGGGAAGTTTGTGACTTATCCCGACGTTGAGACAACTCCCGACACCTCCTTCCTCGAGACTCTCGACATTCTTAACGAGAAACTTGTGGAAAGAGGAGAAGAACCAATTGCCTTCGACCACGACTGCCGTGAAGGTATTTGCGGTATGTGCTCCCTATATATCAATGGCCATCCTCACGGACCTGCCATAGGAGCCACAACTTGCCAGCTCTATATGCGTCGTTTCAAAGACGGTGAGCTTATCACTGTAGAACCTTGGAGATCAGCGGCCTTCCCGGTTATCAAAGACTTGATGGTGAACCGTAACGCATTCGACCAGATACAGCAGGCCGGAGGTTATGTTTCGTTCAATTGTGGCGGAGCCCAGGATGCCAATGACCTGCCAATTGCAAAGGTTCAGGCTGATGCTGCCATGGACTCAGCAAGTTGCATCGGTTGCGGCGCTTGTGTAGCTGCTTGTAAAAACAGCTCGGCAATGTTGTTCGTTGCTGCTAAGGTTACACAGTTCTCACATCTACCTCAAGGTCAGGTTGAAACTGCAAGACGTGTAAAAGCCATGGTGAAGAAAATGGATGAACTTGGATTCGGCAACTGCACCAATACCGGTGCCTGTGCGGCTGAATGTCCCAAACTCATTCCGCTGGCTAACATCGGCAGAATGAACCGCCTCTTCATTGCTGCGAAAATAAAAGATTAAATAATTCAGGGAATCGGTGCGGTGGCGTACCGGTTCTCTCCATAGGGATGAGATTACTTCACTCATGCCCACACACCATCAATCAACCTCAAAAAAACCATAAACCAATAAAATGGGTAAAGTCCTGATTATCGGCGCTGGCGGCGTGGGTACGGTAGTAGCCGCAAAATGTGCCCAAAATCCTGATGTCTTTAATGAAATAGTATTAGCATCTCGTACAAAATCAAAATGTGATAAAATAGCAGAAAGAATCGGTGCTAAAAATATCACGACCGATCAAGTTGATGCCAACTCAGTAGATCAATTATGTGAATTGTTCAACAAACATAAGCCTGATATCTGCATTAATGTAGCCCTACCATATCAAGACCTTACCATAATGGAGGCTTGTCTCAAATGCGGAGTAAACTATCTTGATACGGCCAACTATGAACCCGAGGATGATGCTCATTTCGAATATAGCTGGCAATGGGCTTATCGCGAAAGATTTGAAAAAGCAGGACTCACAGCTATCTTAGGTTGTGGTTTCGACCCGGGAGTTTCAGGTGTATTTGTGGCTTATGCCGCAAAACATCATTTTTCGGAAATGAGATATCTTGATATTGTAGACTGCAATGCAGGAAATCATGGTAAAGCTTTTGCCACAAATTTCAACCCGGAAATAAATATCAGAGAAATAACCCAAAAGGGAAGATACTGGGAAGACGGGAAATGGGTGGAGACTGAAAATCTGGAAATACATCGACCGCTCACATATCCCAATATTGGCCAACGTGAATCCTATCTTCTTTATCATGAAGAACTTGAAAGCTTGGTACAGAATTATCCCAGTATTAGAAGAGCGCGTTTCTGGATGACATTCGGACAGGAATATCTTACCCACCTGAGGGTAATACAGAATATTGGCATGGCAAGAATAGATCCTGTGATGTATGAGGGAAAAGAAATTGTGCCTATACAATTTTTAAAAGCGGTGCTACCTGATCCGGGTAGTCTCGGAGAAAACTACACTGGAGAAACCTCTATCGGGTGCCGTATCAGTGGACTTGACAAACAGGGTAAAGAGTCAACTTATTATATTTATAATAATTGCTCTCATGAAGAGGCCTATAAAGAAACCGGGGCACAGGCAGTGAGCTATACTACAGGTGTTCCGGCAATGGTGGGGGCTTATATGTTCCTTACCGGTGAATGGGTTAAACCGGGAGTACATAATGTGGAAGAATTTAATCCTGATCCTTTCCTTGAAAAACTGGCTGTTTCGGGCCTTCCCTGGCATGTGATAGTAGACGGCGATCTGGAATTTTAAAATAACACCAATCTGATGAAAAAATATTTATTAGCATTTGCAACTTCTGTCGCTGCCTTAGCCGGTCTGGCAATTACAACGGGCGATGGCATCATAATAGAAAACGGATTTTATGCTGTTCCTACTCCAAAAGGCACAGTTGCTATTGAGGCTCTTTCCGGTGACATTTTCAGAGTCACCACATTTCCGGCCGGAGTAAAACCTGTATTCCCTGAATCACGAGCATCAGTATTGCATCCTGATAAGGTGGGAGTTTGCACCAATATGACTCCGTCTGCTTTTTTAGTATGCTCTCAGACCACAACTGTAAGAGTGGAACGTAATAATGGCAAAGTCACTTTCTATGATGCCGAGGGGCGCCCTATGTTGGAAGAATTAGATGGCGTGGATAACTCAGGCCCGGTAAAAAAGGCAACTTTTGTTGGCACCAGATATGAAGCTCATTATGGAGGCGGAGAGAGAGGACACAAACTCAACCTCAACCAACGTGGCGATACACTAACTATGTATAACCGCCAGAATTACGGTTATACTGAAGGAGACTTGAGAATATCCCAAATGGGTATATCCATCCCTTATTTCGTGTCGGATTATGGATATGCTATTCTTTTTGACGATTATAATAAGGCCAACCTTATATTAGGAGACACAATCACTTATTCTTCAGCCACTCCTCGTCCCCTATCCTATTATTTCATCAATGGTCATAAAACACTTCAGACAGCCACAGAGAGTTTCACCGAATTGGTGGGACGTCAGGATCTCCCACCTTTCTGGGCATTAGGATATATAACCTCAAAATACGGGTATCATAACCAACAGGAGGCATTAGGAGCCATCGACTCACTTAAAAATGCCGGTTACCCGGTAGATGGTATTGTGCTTGATCTTTATTGGTACGGTAAAGAGACTGATATGGGACGTCTGGAATGGAATCCCGACCAATGGCCCGATCACAAACAGATGCTTGCAGATCTTAAGGCTAAAGGAGTGAATACCGTGCTTATCACACAGCCATACATAAATAAGATCGGAGCTCTCGATAACTACAACATGCTTTCTGCTGAAGGAATGCTTGTGAAAGATGCCCAGGGCCAGACTCATGACGTCACCACCTGGGTTGGAGAAGCCGGTATGTTCGATGTAAGCAATCCTAAGACCCAACAATGGCTATGGAACCGTCTGAAAGGGCTCACCGAAGAAGGAGTTGCCGGATGGTGGGGCGATCTTGGCGAACCTGAAGTGCATCCTGAGACTATCGTGCATGCTAACGGCGAAACAGCGGAACAATTCCATAACCAATACGGTAATGAATGGTCGAAAATTATTTATGATGGCCTTCGCAAGGATTTTCCATCAATGCGTCCACTTCTCATGATGAGAGGTGGAACCACCGGTCTCCAGAAATACAGTGTATTTCCCTGGACTACTGACGTTTCCCGTTCATGGGGTGGTTTACAACCACAGGTTAAGCTGATGCTCAGCTCAGGAATGTCAGGGTTAGCTTATATGAGTTCTGATCTCGGTGGCTTTGCCGTTGACCCTGAAAATCCTCTGGATGAAGAATTATATGTACGCTGGGTGCAAATGGGAGCTTTTACACCTACTATGCGTACACATGCCCAACTTAAGCCGGAGCCCTACCATTATCCCGGTAGCGAAAATATTCTTAAGGAATACGTTAAGATGCGATATAAATGGTTGCCTTATAATTACACCTTGGCCTATGAAAACGCCACTAAAGGGTGGCCTCTTGCTCGACCTCTTAATTTTACAGGAGAAAACCGTAATTATAAATATTACTGGCAGGAAGACGAGTATCTTTGGGGCAACAATGTGCTTGTGGCCCCTGTAATGGAACAAGGAGCCAGAGAACGTGAAGTATTATTCCCCGAAGGCACATGGATTAGCTGGTATGATGCTTCTAAGAAATATCAGGGAGGTACTCTGGAAAAAATTAGTGTACCGGCTCCTCTTGAAGAGCTTCCTTTATTTGTAAGACAAGGTTCTTTTATTCCTCAGTATGATCTTCCAATAGAAAATGTGACACAGTACGACCCGACTTTCCTGACTGTGCGTTATTATCCATCATTGCAAAACACTTCTTATACACTTTTTGATGACAACAAGATGTCTCCCACTTCATTGAAAGACAAAGCTTATCAGCTTATAAGTTTCTCAGGAGAAAAATCTTTTAGTGGTGTTACAGTGAATTTGCAAAGCAACGGCGGGAAATACCCCGGAATGCCCGCCACTCGTGTCATTACTCTTGAGATAATGGATGTAGACGATCCCACAAATGTAGTTCTTTCTGATAAGACTACAATGGAACATTTCGAAACACCCAAAATGATACGACAAAACGGATGGTGTTACGATAAGGAAACCCGCACTCTTACAGTGAGATTTGCCTGGAATTATAAACCTCTCACTGTTTCAGCACAAATACCTAACACTGCTTCTTTATAAATTATTTGTAAATGAATATATCTTATAATTGGCTCCACCGGTTTATTGATTTTGACCTGGATCCCCGACAACTTGCCTCTGCCCTGACATCCCTGGGCCTTGAGTGTGATAATGTGGAAGAAGTAGAATCTATACCGGGTGGCCTTAAAGGAATAGTAATCGGGAAAGTTCTGACTTGTGAACCTCATCCGGATTCAGACCATCTCCATATAACAACCGTTGACTTAGGGGATTCTCAACCGGCTACTATAGTTTGCGGAGCGCCTAATGTGGCAGCCGGTCAAACTGTTGTGGTGGCTACAGTTGGAACTGTATTAAAAATAGAAGATAAAGAGATTAAAATAAAAAAATCAAAGATACGCGGTGTGGAATCTTCCGGTATGATCTGTGCTGAAGATGAAATCGGAGTGGGTAAATCACACGAAGGCATAATCGTGATTGAAGAAGATATCAAACCCGGCACACCGGCTGCTTCATACTTTAAACTGGAAAGCGACTATTGTCTTGAGGTTGAATTAACCCCTAACCGTGTAGATGCCGCTTCACATCTGGGAGTTGCTCGAGACCTAAAAGCACTTCTGGCTTGTCGTATGGCGGAAGAGGAAAGTACTGCTATGCCTCCAATGGTCAATGTTCCCACGGTTGAATCATTTAGTTCCGACCGTAAAGATGGAGCAGTGACAATCAAAGTGGAGGATAAAGAGGCTTGTCCCAGATATTCCGGAGTTACAATACGTGGGGTTAAAGTTCAGGAATCTCCTAAATGGCTTAAAGATCTACTTACAGCGACAGGGCAACGTCCTATCAACAATATAGTGGATATCACCAATTTCATTCTTTTAGGATTTGGCCAACCTCTCCATTGTTTCGATCTCGGAAAAGTAAAAGGAGAAGAAATTGTAGTAAGAACTTGCAAAGCAGGAACTAAATTCACTACACTCGACGGTGTTGAACATACATTGCATGAAAAAGACCTTATGATATGCGATGCAGAAAAACCTATGTGTATTGCAGGTGTTTTTGGTGGTCTTGATTCTGGTGTGACTGAAAATACTACTTCTGTCTTTATAGAAAGCGCATATTTTAATCCTACCTGGATTAGAAAGACTGCAAGACGACACTCCCTTTCCACCGATGCATCGTTCCGTTATGAACGGGGAGCAGATCCTTCAATAACTGTCTACGCAGCTAAACTGGCAGCTCTTATGATAAAAGAGTTAGCCGGAGGAGAAATTTGTGGAGACATTGAGGATATTTATCCTGAACCCATTCTTCCGGCTATGGTAGACCTCTCGCTGGATTACTGTAAAAACCTGATTGGCAAAGAAATTCCGGAACATCTTATTATCACCATCCTTAAAGCCCTCGATATCGAAATAGAAAAGGGTCATGGAAATGAGGGTGTGCTTACTTTGAAAATTCCAACCTATAGGGTTGATGTTACCCGTCAATGTGATGTCGTAGAAGATATACTGCGAGTTTATGGCTATAACAAGGTGGAATTCGGCATGGAGATGCATTATACACCTTCTCAGCAAACGGCTACTGATCTTGATTATGCCTTACGGGAACTTGTAAGCAACCGCCTGACAGGCGAAGGCTTCATGGAGATATTGAACAATTCCCTAAGTTCTACTTCTTATTATGAAAACAGTTCTGAATTGCCTCTAGACAATACAGTTGTTATTATGAATCCATTAAGCAACGATCTTGCCGTAATGAGAGCTACTTTGCTTTATGGTGGACTCGAAGCGATTGCCTATAATATCAACAGAAAGGCTGAGAATTTAAGATTCTATGAATTCGGAAATGTCTATCATCGCAAACCGGGTGTGGAATCTACCCCTGAATCTCCTTTGAAACCATTTACTGAATGGTTGGAACTTGGTCTTTGGCTCACCGGAGAATTCATCACACCGGGCTGGAACAGACAAAAAGTTGAAGCTTCCGCCTTCGATATGAAAGGTATTGTGGAAAATCTCTTTAAAGTGCTGGGTATTTCAGAAAAGAATCTGATACAGACTCAAGATTCATCCGAATTGATGGAGGTAAGATTAAACTATACCACCCGACAAGGGCAAAGAATCGGGGAAGTAGGCATTGTTTCTCCAAAAATATTAAAGAAAACCGACATAAATCAATCCGTAATCTTTGCCAGCTTAAACTGGGCCGAACTGATGAAGCAGGCATCAAGACATAAGGTGACTTATACCCCTCTTCCCAAGACACAACCTGTGAAAAGAGATCTGGCTCTTCTCATAAATAAAACTGTGACATTCGCCCAAATCGAAGAAATTGTAAGAAAGACTGAAAAGAAACTATTGAAGTCTGTTACTTTGTTTGATGTATATGAAGGGAAGAACCTTCCGGAAGGGAAAAAGAGCTATGGAATTACCATCACTCTTCAGGATGATGAAAAAACCATGAACGATCAACAGATTGATGCTGTGATGCAGAAAATAATTAAAGCCCTTGAAGCTTCCGGCGCAACATTGCGTTGATTTAACAGCATAAAAAATATTAGGGCCCGGCAGGTATTACCCCGCCGGGCTTTTTTTCAAAAAACTAAGAAGGGATATTTCAGCATAGAGGAATTTTTGTTAAATTCGTTGCTGAAGTCATATCTTAGGACTCCCGTTCATGGCTAATGTAAAAAAAATAATAGATGGTTGCACTGCAGCTGCTTATGTGGCCTATGCCTTTAGTGAAGTGGCTACCATCTATCCTATCACCCCAATAGCCTCGATGGGAGAAACTGCCGATAAATGGAGATCTCAAGGCCTGAAGAATTTATTAGGTTCGGCCATGCAGGTGAAAGAAATGGAATCGGAGCTTGGAGCGGCAGGAGCAACACATGGTGCCCTTTCGGCCGGTGCCTTGGCCACAACTTTCACAGCTTCTCAAGGCCTGATGCTTATGATACCCAATATGTATAAGATTGCCGGAGAGCTTCTACCGGCTGTTTTTCATGTGGGGTGCAGATCCTTGGCCACCCAGGCCCTAAGTATTTTCGGAGACCATCAGGACGTGATGGCCTGCCGCGCCACCGGCTTTGCTCTTCTGGCATCAGCTTCGGTGCAAGAAACACATGATCTTGCAATCGTGAGTCATTTAGCAGCCATAGAAGGCAGAGTTCCTGTTTTACATTTCTTCGACGGTTGGAGAACATCCAATGAAATGGATACGATTTCTCTAGTGCCTTATGAAGATTTAAAACCTTTAGTTCCTTTAGAAAAAATAAAGGAATTCAGGAAGAGGGCGATGAACCCCGAGCATCCTGATCTTAGAGGTTCCGCACAGAACTCGGATGTTTATTTTCAAAACCGTGAGGCGGCAAATAAATTCTATGACGCTTTCCCTGATATCATCCAGGCCCAAATGGATAAGATAGCTCCTTTGGTTGGGAAGCAGTATCATCTTTTTGATTATGTGGGCTCCCCTGATGCCGAAAGGGTGATTATCTCTATTGGATCCAGCTGTAATGTTATAGAAGAAACGGTAAACTATCTGAATAGCCAAGGTGAAAAAACCGGTCTTATTAAGGTAAGGTTATATCGCCCATTCTCATCGCGCCACCTCCTACAGGCAATTCCTTCTTCTGTAAAAGCCATTGCTGTTCTCGACCGTACGAAAGAACCGGGCTCTGAGGGGGAACCTTTATATACCGATGTGGCCACGGCCCTATTCAAAGCCAAGAGGGATATAAATCTTATCGGGGGAAGATATGGATTGAGCAGCAAAGAGTTTGATCCATCGATGGTGAAACGTATATTCGATGAATTAAAGGCCTCTGTTCCTAAAGATGGTTTTACTATAGGTATAAAGGATGATGTGACCCATAAATCGCTTGAAGTGACAGAAAGAATCACTACTATTAAACCGGGTATACGTCAGGCGGTGTTCTACGGAATGGGTTCGGATGGCACGGTGGGCGCTACAAAAATGGCCGCTCAGATTATCGGTAACGCAGAATCACTATACGCACAGGCTTACTTCCATTATTCGGCTAAAAAGTCAGGAGGTTACACCATATCTGAGTTAAGAATCAGTCCGGAACCAATAACAGCTTCCTATGGTATTGAAGATGCCGATTTAGTAATGTGTAATAAAGACACATATACAAGTCGGTTCGATATTATTAAAAATCTGAAAAAAGGAGGAGTGCTGGTGATTAACAGTCATTGGACTGCTCAGGACATGAATAGCCGACTTCCTGCCGCACTTAGAAAAGGTATTGCTCAAAAGAAAATAAGGCTTTATAATCTCGATGCTGTAAAGGTGGCACAAGATAACAATCTGGGAGTTAGAATCAATACCATTATGCTTACTGCATTCCTTAAGCTGGATCCGGTAGTGCCTTTTGAAGAATCTTTCGCCCAATTAAAAGAGCTAATAACCGAGACCTATAAGCATGAAGGAATGGAGGTAGTAGCGAGGAATATTTCTGCTATAGAAGCTGCCTTAGATTCTCTCACACCCATTAATTATCCGGAAGATTGGGCTTTTGCAGAAGAAACTTCTGAAATACCTTCCGAATGGCCTCAATATATAACCGATGTGGCCAATCCATGTATGAAACTTGAAGGCGATGAGCTCCCCGTTTCGGCCTTCACCCCTGACGGAATAATGCCTATGGGGACCGCAGCATATGAAAAAAGAAGAATAGCCGACAATATTCCACAATGGGATGTAGATAAATGCATTGAATGCACGCTCTGTTCTTATGTTTGTCCGCATGCCACTATCCGACCCTACCTCCTGGATTCTGATGAAAAGAAAAATGCACCGGCTAATCTTGCCACCAAAGAAGCTCGTTATAAGGAACTTACCGGCCTGCAATGGAGAATCCAGGTGTATCCTGAAGATTGTGCGGGCTGTGGTTCATGCTCAGTGATTTGTCCCGGTCATGCCTTGACTATGGTGCCAATGGAGAGCCAGTTAGACTCCCAGATACCGAATCTCGATTATCTTCAAAAGAATGTGACGATAAAAGACAATCTTTTGCCACGAAATACTATAGCGGGCTCACAAATGCATCAGCCTTTATTACAATTTTCCGGTGCCTGTGCAGGTTGTGGAGAAACCCCATATGTAAAACTTCTTACACAATTAATGGGAGAAAGGCTGCTGATCGCCAACGCCACCGGTTGCAGCTCAATCTGGGGAGCAAATTTTCCAAGCAATGCCTATTGTACGGATCGCTTCGGAAGAGGGCCGGCCTGGGGAAATTCCCTATTTGAAGATAATGCTGAATATGGTTTCGGTATGGCAGTGGCTATAGCACATCGTCGTCAACGACTCATTGAGTTGGCTCAGGATCTTTTGAACCTGGAAAATTGCCCGGCGGATTTAAAAAACTCTGTAAAAAATTGGCTTGATACTAAAGATGACAAAGAGAAATCGGCAGCTACAGGTAAAGCAGTGCTTAATCTCCTTGAAAAGTATGAAAATTTACCCGGTGTGATGGAAATGAAAGATTGTGCCGATCTTTTCGCAAAAAAGAGCATTTGGATTATCGGAGGTGACGGATGGGCCTATGATATCGGTTTTGCCGGCCTGGATCATGTGCTTGCACAGAATGTAGACGTGAATATTCTTGTAATGGACACAGAATGTTATTCTAATACCGGAGGACAGACATCCAAGGCTACACCTTTAGGTGCCACTGCAAAATATTCTTACAATGGGAAACGCACCTTCAAGAAAGATCTTGGCCGAATGATGATGACTTATGGATTCGTTTATGTAGCTTCTATTGCTTTGGGTGCAAACTATCTTCAGGGTCTCCAGGCTTTTGAAGAGGCTGATGCTTATCCCGGACCTTCGATTGTAATAGCCTATTGTCCTTGTATCAACCATGGGATACGATCAGGAATGTCCCACTCCATAGTAGAAGAGAAACTTGCAGTGAAATGCGGATATTGGCCTCTGTACCGATATAATCCGCTAAATATTAATCCGCGGCAGAAACCCCTATCTCTGGATTATATAAAACCGGACGGTTCTATGCCGTCATTCCTGGATAATGAGGACCGATATGCTGATCTTAAAATGAGAGATCCGGCGGAAGCAGAGGTCCTTCGACCTGAACTTCAGACAAGATGCGAAAATCTATATGATGTCATGAAATATGATATCGATTCCCCTAACCTATAAAAATAATATGATGAAGAAACTATTAGCTATCGGAGTAGGTTTAATAACAATTGTTCCGGCCCTTCAAGCCCAAAGAACCAATACTCTAATCAAAAACTGGGAGTTTTCAAACGATAGCACTCAATGGAAAAACGTGACTATTCCTCACGACTGGGCAATATATGGGCCTTTTAGCCGTGACAATGACTTGCAGGAAGTAGCTATTGAACAAAACGGTGAAACTGAAGCTACTTGGAAAACAGGTCGCACCGGTGGACTCCCTTATGTAGGAAAAGGTTTTTATAAAACCACTATTGAAGTAAAGGATACTACTGATAAGAGCATTGCCCTTCTCTTTGACGGTGCCATGAGTCATGCACATGTTTATGTTAACGGTGAACAAGTGGCATATTGGCCTTACGGATATAATTCCTTCTATGTGAATCTTGACGGAGTGGTTAAACCTGGGGAAAATACTGTAGAAGTTTCATTGGAGAATCCTGATAAATCTTCAAGATGGTATCCCGGAGCCGGTCTTTACCGCAATGTTCATCTCATAGAAAGAAATAAAGTACACATACCGGTGTGGGGAACTTATCTTACCACTCCCTATGTTTCGAAAGAATATGCCGATGTGCACCTGAAAACTGAAGTTGAAGGTATTTCTAAAGGAGAAGACTTCACTCTCAATACTATAATCAGAAATTCTGAAGGAGAGGAAGTGGCTTCCGATACGCATAATTATAAATTCTATCCGGGTGCTCCCGTTTATCAAAATCTGAGAGTGAATAATCCATCTTTATGGACACCTGACACCCCTGTTTTATATACAGCCACAACGAATGTAATAAAAGATGGAAAGACAGTTGATTCATACGATACCCGTTTCGGGATCCGTACTATAGAGTATCGTCCTGATGAAGGGTTTTTCCTGAATGGAGTGGCCACTAAATTCAAAGGCGTAAACAATCATCATGACCTTGGCCCGTTGGGAGCCGCCGTTAATACTTCTGCCTTAAGATATCAGATGGAACTAATGAAAGATTTGGGAGTAAATGCTATCCGCACTTCTCATAATATGCCGGCTCCGGAGCTTGTGGCTTTAGCCGATGAGATGGGATTTATGCTTATGATAGAACCTTTCGACGATTGGGGCTTCAGTCCAAAAAGTGAAAACGGTTATGGCACACTTTTTAACGACTGGGCTGAGAAGGATGTTGTAAACATGGTTAAGAACTATAGAAATAATCCTTCTGTAGTGATCTGGTCGGTAGGAAATGAAGTTCCTTCCCAATGGGGTCCTGATGGAATCTCCGAACTGCTGTTCCTCCAGGATATCGTACATAGAGAAGATCCTACAAGACCTGTCACCAATGGCATGGATCAGTTTGATGCAGTGGTAAACAATGGATTTGCCGCAGCCAATGATATACCTAGTTTCAATTATAAAGTCAACAGATATGATGAAGCCTATCAGAAACTTCCGCAGAAACTTCTTTTAGGAACGGAAACAGCTTCCACAGTTTCTTCCAGGGGTAAATATTATTTTCCGGTGGAAATAGCCAATGGTGTTATGCGAGAAGACAACCAATCAAGCAGCTATGACGTAGAGGCCGCTTTCTGGAGCAACATTCCTGATGATGATTTCGCCGTAGACGATGATCTCCCTTATAATATGGGACAGTTTGTTTGGACAGGTTTTGATTATCTTGGAGAACCCTATCCCTACGACACTGATGCGTGGCCGAGCCATAGCTCGTATTTTGGAATTATAGACCTGGCATCTATTCCGAAAGACAGATATTATCTCTACCGTTCAAAATGGAATGAAAAAGATAATACTCTGCATGTCTTGCCTCATTGGAACTGGGAGGGACGGGAAGGAGAAATCACCCCGGTCTTTGTATATACCAATTCGCCTAAAGCTGAACTCTTTATAAATGGCAAAAGCCAGGGTA
The DNA here is from genome assembly GCA_022509185.1 of Muribaculaceae bacterium. Lineage (GTDB taxonomy): Bacteria > Bacteroidota > Bacteroidia > Bacteroidales > Muribaculaceae > Lepagella. The sequence continues at coordinate 77,543 of JAFLTS010000008.1, forward strand.
TGAGAGAAAAACGTACAGATGGAACGAATATGGAAAGATACCGTCTTATGTGGAACGACGTGGTTTATGAACCCGGTGAAGTGCTTGTGGTAGCATATGATGAAAACGGCAACGAAACCGGAAGGAAGACTGTTAAGACTACCGGAAAACCTGATCATCTGGTACTGACACCGAATCGTAGTTCTCTCACTGCTGACGGTGAGGATCTGGTATATATACTGGTGCAAGTAGCTGACAAAGATGGTAATATAGTTCCCACAGATGAAAGGGAGGTGACCTTCTCCACCAAAGGGGCCGGTTCTTTCAGAGCCACTGCCAACGGTGATCCTACAAGCCTCAGATCATTCCAGCAACCTGTGATGGATCTGTTTTCAGGAGCAGCTACGGCAATTGTGCAAAGTGGTGAAAATCCCGGAGAAATCACTTTCACAGCTAAGGCCAAAGGCGTAAAACCGGCTACAATCAAGATTCCTGTAACTTCGGCTAAGAAATAAAAAATTTTAATTTCAGAAGGCAGTAAACTTAAATAAAAAATACAAATAACAACTTAAAATAGATATCATGACAACTGACCAAATGCAAAAAGAGATTGAAAAAACCTTTGCTGAAAAATTTGGTGGCGAAGGTTCCGTATATGCTTCCGCAGGACGCATAAACCTTATAGGCGAACACACCGACTATAATGGCGGTTTCGTATTCCCGGGTGCTATTGACAAAGTGATTATGGCTGATATCCGTCCCAATGGCACAGACAAGGTGAGGGTTTATTCAATGGATATTAAAGAATATGTAGAATTCGGTCTTAATGAAGAAGATGCCCCTAAAGAATCCTGGGCAAGATATATTTTCGGAATCTGCCGGGAAATAATAAAAAGAGGGGGAACGGTGAAAGGATTCGATGCGGTATTTGCCGGTAACGTACCATTGGGAGCAGGACTCAGCAGTTCGGCAGCTCTTGAATCTTGCTTCGCATTTGCTTTAAATGACCTATTTAACGGCAATAAGATTGATAAATTTGAACTTGCTAAAATAGGTCAGAGCACAGAGCATAACTATTGCGGTGTTAACTGTGGAATAATGGACCAGTTTGCTTCCGTTTTTGGGAAAGAAGGGAATCTGATGCGTCTCGATTGCCGTTCTTTAGAATACGAATATTTTCCTTTCAAACCTGAAGACTATCGACTAGTGCTTGTGGATTCACGTGTGAAACACGAACTTGCAGATTCTCCATACAACAAACGTAGGGAATCTTGTGAGAGAGTGGCTAAAAGACTGGGCGTGGAAACTCTACGCGATGCCACAATGGATGAACTCAACAAGGTGAAAGGAGATATTTCTGCCGAAGACTATATGAGAGCCAAATATGTAATTGAGGAGAAAGACAGAGTGCTGGCTGTTTGTGATGCCCTCAATGCCGGTGATTATGAAACAGTCGGAAAGAAAATGTATGAAACCCATGAAGGTCTTTCAAAGGATTATGAGGTGAGCTGTGAAGAGTTGGATTATCTTAACGACCTTGCTAAAGAAATGGGAGTGACTGGTTCTCGTATCATGGGTGGCGGTTTTGGTGGCTGCACCATAAATCTTTTGCCTAATGGCCTGCACGACCGCTTTGTGGAAACAGTGACTGAAAAATTCAAAGATAAATACGGTCACGAACCTAAAGTTTACGATGTAGTGATATCTGATGGAGCCCGTCTGGTGAAAGAGGGACCGAAAGCTTAAAAATTCAATTTGGGAGAATTCTTACAAATAGACCATATTTGGGAGTTCTCCCTTTAATTTTTTTAATATGAAGATAACTAAGAATATAGTAGCCACATCTCAAGGAGATATTACTCTTTTCAGAATCGAGAATGCTTCAGGCGCATCTGTGGAACTCTCCTCTTTAGGAGCTGGCATTACTTCTGTGAGGGTACCGGATAAATTCGGCAATATTGCAGAAGTTGCTCTCGGTTATGAAAACCCGGCAGACTATATGGCAGACGGACCCTGCATGGGGAAAGTGCCCGGTAGATATGCCAACCGAATTGCAGACGGACATCTGGAAATAGATGGAAAGACCTACCAACTAAATATAAATAATGGGCCAAATGCACTTCACGGAGGCCCTTCAGGATTTCAAAACCGTATATGGGAAGCGGCTATTATACCTAATGGTGTAAAATTCACTTACCATTCTAAAGACGGCGAGGAACATTATCCCGGTAATATCATAGTAACGGCGTCCTATACCTGGAGTGAGGATAATACCTTAAGGCTCGACCTCCAAGCGATTACCGACGCTCCTACAGTAGTAAATCTGACCAATCATGCTTATTTCAATCTTGAAGGAGCAGATGAAGGATCAATCCTGAGTCATAAACTTTGTCTTAAGGCCTCCCATTATCTGCCAACAGATAAAACCCAGATACCTACCGGTGAATTAGCATCTGTGAAAGGCACACCTATGGACTTCACCTCACCTAAAGAGATAGGCCTGGATATAGATGTGGATTTTGAACCTTTGAAAATTGGCAAAGGCTATGATCATTGCTGGGCATTAGACAATTGGGAAAAAGGTAAATTAATGCAAGGAGCCGTGGTATTGGCTGCTCCATCCTCAGGCCGGATGCTCACTATAAGTTCCACACAACCCGGAGTGCAGATTTATACGGGAAATTGGCTGGCCGGAAGTCCCAAAAATAAAAGCGGTGTTTCATACAATGACTATGAGGGGGTTGCAATAGAAATGCAAGGATTTCCAGATGCACCCAATAAACCGGCTTTCCCTTCTCAGGAACTGAAGCCGGGCGAAACTTATAAGGAAACAATTATATTTGCTTTTACTGTGGAATAAAAAAGGTTTCCACTTTTAAAGGAATAAGACATAAGTGTTTATAACAATCACCGAAGAATAAAAGAGTATGGGCAAATTTCTTTAATTTTGCCATTACTAAACCAAGCGTCACCTTAAACAGATGAATTACACAGTTATTGATTTCATAAGCCTTCTCGGAGCCATCTGCCTTTTCCTATACGGTATGAAAGTGATGAGTGAAGGGCTTCAGAAAGTTGCGGGCGACCGCTTGCGGAATATCCTCGGTATTATGACTAAAAACCGGGTGACAGGCGTGTTAACCGGTATCGTTATAACGGCATTAATACAAAGTTCGAGTGCCTCCACAGTGATGGTGGTGAGTTTTGTTAATGCCGGTCTTATGTCACTGGCACAATCCATGGCCGTAATATTCGGTGCGAATGTCGGTACAACGGTAACCACCTGGATTATCTCGGCATTCTCTTTTGAGGTAAGTATTTCAGATTATAGTATCCTTCTCCTTGCCCTGGGTGTGCCGATGCTCTTCATGAAAAAGAGCGCTTATAAATCTTTGGGTGAATTCCTTATCGGCTTCTGTTTTCTGTTTATGGGTCTTGACCTTATCAGTAAATATGTGCCCAATTTACAGGAGAACCCCGACCTTTTAGGTTTTGTAGTGGAATACACTTCTTTGGGAATAGGAAGTATCCTTATATTCTTTGTATTCGGCATTATCCTCACTATGGTGGCCCAAAGTTCGGCTGCAACCTTTGCCATCACTTTGATAATGTGTTCCCAAGGATGGATATCCTTCCTTCTCGGTTGTGCTATCATTCTTGGCGGAAACATTGGAACCACGATTACTCCGATTCTGGCATCTTTAAGCGGAAATCTTGCAGCAAAACGCACTGCAATGGGTCATGTGCTCTTTAATGTGTTAGGGTCTTGCATAGTGCTTTGTATATTCGAGCCGTTCACGCGTCTTGTAGGTGAAATCACAGGAGGCTGCACCGGAGTAAATCCAATGGATATACCCATGTCCATGGAAGTGGAAATGTCGGAATCTACCTTGCTTGATCCTGCCGGAGGACTCACTTCTAAGGCTCAAAGTGCAGTGGCTTTCGGCCTTGCTATGTTCCCTACAGTTTTCAACGCCTGCAACCTTCTTGTGATGATTTGGTTCACCAAACTCTATGTCAAGATAGTATGCTGGCTTATGCCTGCCAAACATAAAGACAATGAGGAGGAATTCTCTCTAAAATATATCGGCCGAGGAATGCTTTCAGCTTCCGAACTTAATATCACGCAAGCTCAGAAAGAGATCTTTGTTTATTCGGAAAGAGTATCCCGAATGCTGGATATGGCCCGTGAGATAATTCACCTTCCGGAAAAAGATTCCCGTTATAGTGAGACTTTCAATCGTCTCGAAAAATATGAGGAGATTTCCGACCGTATGGAAGTAGAAATAGGTAAGTTCCTTAACCGTGTGGCAGAGGGAAGACTTAGCCCGGAAAGTAAACATCGTATCGCCGGAATGCTCCGTATTATAAGCGAAATTGAATCGATTGCCGACGGATGCTACAATGTTGGACGAACCGTGAATCGGCAACATCAGAATCATGTGGAATTCGATGAATCGGTAATGAAAGAGATTGATGATATGTTTGCCTTGATCGGGAGCGCCATGAACAATATGCTTGAAATTGTAAAAGAGATGGAGGCACCCGAAGATGTGCTTGTGATAAAAGCATATAATAAGGAGCGTGAAATAAATAATCTGAGAAACAGTCTCCGAGATTCCAATATTTATAATATCAACAATCTTAAATATGGATATCAGGAAGGCATCTTCTTCATGGATCTTATCGGAGAGGCGGAAAAACTTGGAGACTACATGCTTAACGTAGTGGAAGGGGTGAAACATCAATTCCAGGACTGATTCATTCGCTACCCCTGAATCAGGATATAAATTGCTGAAATATCTCCCGGTATCAAATAATTTTTTTACTAATCATGAACCATCGTTATTGTGTCATAATGTGTGGCGGAGTTGGTACCAGGTTCTGGCCATTCAGTCGTCACGACCGTCCAAAACAGTTTCTGGATTTCTTCGGAACAGGACGCAGCCTTCTTCAAATGACTGTAGACAGGATATGTCCTTCCGTAAAGCCGGAGAATATAATTCTTGTCACCAATAAAGAATATTATAATATAATCAAAGAACAGCTTCCCCAGATAAAGGAATCAAATATTCTTTTAGAACCGGCTCGACGCAACACTGCACCATGTGTTTGTTGGGCGGCCAAACATATATATGCGATGGATCCTGAGGCTGTGATAGTAACACTGCCATCCGACCATATGGTACTTAAGGAAGATGCTTTTTGTACTGCTATAAATGAAGGTTTCGACTTTGTGGAAAATGGCAACAGACTTCTCACTCTTGGTATCAAACCCGCAGGACCTAACACCGGCTACGGATATATACAGCAGGGAGAGGCTCAGACAGATTATCCAGGTATCTTCAAGGTGAAAGCTTTTGTAGAGAAACCCAATATCGAAATGGCCGAGATGTTTGTACAGAGTGGTGAATTCTTCTGGAATGCAGGTATATTCCTGTGGTCGGCCCATGCCATCCTGGAAGCCTTTGACAAATATGCACCGGAGATTGCACAGACCTTGCAGGCACCTCAAGATGTATATGCAACTTCAAAGGAACCGGAATTTATTTCCCGTCATTTCCCGGATTGTGTGAATATATCCATAGATTATGCCATCATGGAGAAAGCCTCTAATGTTTATGTAAAAACAGTGGAATTCGGATGGAGCGATTTAGGAACATGGAAAGCCCTTTATGAAGCTTCCCCTCGTAATAGCGAAGCCAATGTGACTCAAAACTGCAAAGTTATTACCTCGGATTGTTACGGATCTATTTTTGCTGCTGAAGGAGATAAGATTATTGTAGCAGCAGGATTGAAAGACTATATTGTGGCAGACACGGGAAAAGCCCTGCTGATTTATCCACTAAAAGAGGAGCAAAAGATACGTAATATCGTGAACGACGTGAAAAACCGTTTCGGTGAAGATTTCGTTTAATTTTTTCTCTTGATATTTTATCGGCATGAAAATATATTGTAAGAATACTGATGAATATCTCTCAATGCTGGGTGGGGAAAAAGTAATAGACCTGATACCTCGGCTGAACTCAGAACTTTCTTTTAAGCCAATATGTGCTTATGTAAACAATAAGACGGAAGATTTAAATTTTCCTATCTTTTCTCCTAAGCAGGTTGAGTTCCTTTCGGCCGAATCTGAAACCGGTAAAAGGGTTTACACAAGATCCCTTTGCATGCTTCTTTATAAGGCCGTAAACGAGATAATGCCGGGAATAACCTTAAAAATAGATCATTCCATAGGAGGAGGACATTATTGCAGATTGCTTAACGGTCAGCAAGAGATTGTTCCTGACGAGAACCTGATATCAAACCTTATGACAAGGATGCAGGCTCTTGTTGAATCGGATATTCCATTCAAGCGGCATGAGCGCCTTACTAAAGATGTGATAGAACTTTATCGCGACCAACATCTTGAGGCAAAGGTTAACCTACTGGAAACCTTACACGAACTATATACCACTTATTATACCTTAAGCGGTCTTGCCGACGGTTTCTACGGCCCTCTGGCTCCTTCAACAGGTTACCTTAAAGATTTTTATCTCCTGCCATATAAAGAGGGAATGCTTTTATACTCTCACAATGAAAAAAAAGCTTTGGAGCAACTCTCCAAGAACCCTCCAGGGGAAAAGATGTTTAAAGCTTTCACGGATCAGTTGAGATTCAATTTCATGATCAGGGTGAAAAACGTGGGAGAATTAAACCGGGCAGTACAAGAAAAACGAACAGCCGGCCTTATAAATGTGGCCGAGGCCATGCATGAGAAACTAATCGGCAATATTGCCGCGGAAATAGCTGCAAGAAGGCAAGAGGGCAGCGCCGGGATAGTGCTTGTGGCAGGTCCTTCATCTTCCGGCAAAACCACTTCTACAAAAAGGCTTGCGATACATCTGGCCACAAATCTTATTGTGCCGAAAATGATATCTTTGGATGATTACTTCGTGAACCGTGAAGATACTCCTAGGGATGAAACGGGCGATTTCGATTTTGAATCTCTCTATGCCCTTGATTTAGACCGATTGAATTCCGATCTTAAAAGATTGCTTAAAGGAGAGGAAGTGAACATCCCGACTTATTCTTTTGAATTGGGAAGAAGAATAGAAAAAGATAAGCCCTTAAAGCTTGAAAGAAATGATGTGCTTCTGATGGAAGGCATTCATGGATTGAATCCTGAGCTCACTCATTCCATCAATCGGGATCATGTTTTTAAGGTTTATGTTTCGGCTCTTACAACACTTAAGATCGATAACCACAACTGGATTTCAACAAGCGACAACAGATTACTCCGAAGAATTGTAAGAGATTACAAATATCGTCGTACATCTGCTCTCGAAAGCATAAGAAGATGGCCGAGTGTGAGACGCGGAGAGGAGAAATGGATCTTCCCATTCAGCGAGAATGCTGATGCCACTTTTAATTCTTCGCTGATTTTCGAACTGGGAGTAATGAAGGACTTTGCTATGCCATTGCTTAAGGAAGTGCCACGTGACAATATTGCATATGCACAGGCTTACAGACTTATGAGATTGTTGGGATATTTTGAACCAATACCCACCGACCAGATCCCTTCCACCTCTCTTCTAAGGGAATTCCTTGGAGGATCTTCCTTCAATTATTAAAAAAAAATAATCCGGTAAATACCGGATTATTTTTTTCTCTCCTTATTTTTTTGCTTCGAGTTCTGTGTTCTGCTGCTTCAACAAATCTCTTATTTCACCAAGCAACACCTCTTCTTTAGTAGGAGCGGGTTCCGGTTCTGGAGCCGGTGCAGCCTCTTCATCTTTCTTCCATTTCTGCTGGAATTTCACTGTTACTCTTATGGCCACAAAGATAGAGAAGGCAATGATGAAGAAGTCCACGATATTCTGGATAAAAGTGCCATAATGCACAGCCACTTCCTCCACAGCAGCCTGACCCTCTTCAGTGGCTGGAATTCCATGGCGAATCACAAATTTCATGTTTTCGAAGCCTGTGCCTCCGGTACAAAGTGTGATTACGGGCATAATTATATCATTCACCAAAGAAGATACAATCTTACCGAAAGCCCCGCCGACGATTACACCGACTGCCATGTCAATCACATTTCCCTTTAAGGCAAATGCTTTAAAATCTTCAATAAATTTTCCCATAACGGAGATGATTTGAGCTCAAAACAGTAATTTAATCGCCACAAAGCTACTGAAAAAAAACCAAACCATGCACTGGTGAAGTTAAAAAAGCTTATAATAGCCAATTAATAAGTCAATATGGAAGTAATTAGCTAAAATAAAGTGTTATTTGGTTTGACAGAAGAGGATTTTTTTGGTAAATTTGCATAATCCCGAAGAGGTATGTCCGGGCCCTAATAATAAGAGAAAAAATAACCTAAACCAATAAAAATTAAACAAAAAGCAATGACAAAAATTGGAATCAACGGCTTCGGCCGTATCGGACGTTTCGTTTTCCGCGCCTCCACAAAGAGAGACGACATTGAAGTTGTAGCTATCAACGACCTCCTTCCGGTAGACTACATGGCTTATATGCTTACTTACGACACGATGCACGGTCGTTTCGATGGCACCGTTGATTATGACATGGAGAAGAGCCTTCTCATCGTAAATGGCAAACCTATTCGCGTTACTGCTTGCAAGAATCCTGCTGAAATCGGTTGGGGTGCTGTAGATGCCGAATATGTAGTGGAATCCACAGGTCTTTTCCTTACAAAAGAAAAAGCTCAAGCACACATCGAAGCCGGTGCTAAGTATGTAGTGATGTCAGCTCCTTCAAAAGACGATACTCCTATGTTCGTTGTAGGTGTTAACGACCAGACTTATGCAGGTCAGCAGTTCGTTTCTAACGCTTCTTGCACCACCAACTGTCTTGCTCCTTTGGCAAAAGTTCTTAACGATAGATTCGGTATCGTTGAAGGTCTTATGACTACTGTACACTCCACAACTGCTACCCAGAAGACTGTTGACGGTCCTTCTATGAAAGACTGGCGTGGTGGCCGTGCTGCTTCAGCCAACATCATCCCATCTTCAACAGGTGCTGCCAAGGCTGTAGGTAAAGTGATTCCTGAACTTAACGGCAAACTTACAGGTATCGCTATGCGTGTCCCCACTCTCGATGTTTCTGTAGTTGACCTTACTTGCAACCTCGCTTCTCCGGCCTCTAAAGAAGACATCTGCAAAGCTATGAAAGATGCTGCTGAAGGAGAACTTAAAGGTGTGCTCGGTTACACTGAAGACGCCGTAGTAAGCTCTGACTTCCTTGGCTGTCCTTTAACATCTATTTTCGATGCTAATGCCGGTGTTTATTTAACCGACAAGTTTGTGAAAGTAATAAGCTGGTATGACAATGAAATCGGTTACTCAAACAAAGTGCTCGATCTCATCGCAGTTATGAAGAAATACAATGGTTAATAGAAACCATTAAGAATCAAAAACGGAATCCGGCTTCGGATTCCGTTTTTTTCTGTAACATTTATTATTTAGCTGAAAAAAAGCCCGAAGAAATTCTCCGGGCTTTACTTATTTTCAATTTTTATTATTTTTCGCAATTTTCATTAGCCTGAGCTTTGAGAGCATCTTTAAACTCGTGGAACTTGGGCCAGAATTCTTTAAATGCAGCGTTATCAGGATATTTCTTCATTACATGATGGAGAAGGCGTACTCCACATACAAGCTGACGTGCATGTTTCTCGGTAATGTTGCCAACAGCTACAGCCTTGTCAACGATTTCAGCGAGGTCATGATGGCCACCGAAATTGAAGTTGAAAACATCCTTTACCTTATTCTCAACCACTTCCGCTACCTGAAAATGGTATGAATGTTTTACTTTATCTTCTTTATCCATAATTATAGTCTATTTAATTGTTTCACTTCTTTTCGCAGCAACAACCTTCTCCCTGTGGAGTGAAGAATTCAGCATTAACAGCGTGTTTGAAATCCTCGAAAGCCGGTTTTACACTTTGGAAAATCTTATTCCCAGGATATTTCTTCATTACGTGGTGAAGCAGACGCAAGCCACATACGAGCTCTTTTGCGTGTTTCTCTGTAATATTACCTGTGGCAACAGCCATTTCAACCATCTTCTTAAGATCGTGATGACCTCCGAAATTGAAACCGAATACATCTTTGATCTTGTCTTCCTTAATTTCTGTCACATGAAAGTGATAGGAATGTTTTCTTTTGCAGCAACAATTCTTTTCCATAATTTTTTTAGTTGTTTGTTTATCTATATAACCATTGATATTAAAAAAAGTTTTCAGGAAATGAATGTTTCTTGAAAACTTTTTGGTAGATTTTAAAGGCTTAACCTTTAGCCACCTCTTCTTTAAAGGTGTTGGCCGGTTTAAAAGCCGGAATCTTATGTGCCGGAATTCTGATGGCCGTGTTTTTAGAAATGTTTCTGGCCGTCTTTTCTGCTCTGGTCTTCACTATGAAGGAACCGAATCCGCGAAGATAAACATTTTCGCCATGAGCAAGACTGTCTTTCACCACTTCCATAAATTTTTCCACTACATCCAGCACTGCACCTTTCTCCATGCCTAATGTTCTTGCAATTTCTGAACAAACTTCTGCCTTAGTCATAGTATTATTGTTTTTAAGATTTCGATTAAGATCTTTCTTTTATTCCATAAGCGATAAAATTTCCTTGTATGAGGCAAATTTAGTGATTTTTACCCGATTGCTACAAGTGAAAAAACCTTTTCAGGCTATTTTTTCTTCATTTTGTATTTTTTTTTGGAGTTTTCTTTGAAACAGGGCTCTTTTTCTTTATTGATGCGACTTTTTTCTCTGACGATTTTTTTGCCTGACTCCCGGAGTTTTCTTCCATAAGTTTCTTTGCATCTTCAAATGTAAGTGCCGATGGATCAAGACCTTTCGGAATTTTAAAATTCTCAGCCTTCTTCATTCCTTCTGTTTTATAAGCCAGATAAGGACCAAATCTTCCATTGAGCACCTCAAGACCCGGCATCTCGGGAAAATTTTTTATATGTCTGTTAGCTTCAGCTTCCTGTTTCTTTTCTATCAGTTCCCTGGCTTGATCTAAAGAGATGGTAAGTGGATCCATATCTTTCGGAATAGAAACAAACATTGACCCATATTTTACATAAGGGCCAAATCTTCCTGATGAGGCTGTCACAGTCTCTCCGTTAATTTCTCCGATAGTTCGTGGTAATTCGAAAAGTTTTAACGCTTCCTCCAATGTAATTGAAGATATGCTCTGACCATTTTTAAGACTTGCAAACAATGGTTTCTCATCAGAAGAGGAATCACCGATCTGCACTACCGGTCCATAACGTCCTATTTTCACATACACAGGCTTCCCATGGGTGGGATGAATACCAAGCTCTCTTTCCCCGACTTTATGCTCTGTGCGTTTGGTATTGATATTTTCTATACCCGGATGAAAATCTCCATAAAATTCGGAAATCTCATTTTGCCATCCTAATTTTCCTTCGGCAATATCATCAAACTTCTCTTCTACCTTAGCCGTGAAATTATAATCAAGAATATCCGGGAATTCAGCTGTGAGAAAATCGTTTACCACCATTCCGACATCTGTCGGCACTAACTTTCCTTTCTCACTTCCTGTTGTCTCAGTTAGCAGTTTCTCTGTTATTTTTCCTTTCGATAGCGTGAAGGTAAGATATTCTCTTTTCACTCCTTCACTTTCACCTCTACGCACATAGTCGCGATTCTGGATAGTGGAAATAGTAGGAGAATATGTGGAAGGGCGTCCGATACCTAATTCTTCCATTTTTTTTACAAGAGAAGCCTCGGAATATCTTGCCGGAGCCTGGGTGAACCGCTGTGCTGCCATAATCTCCATTGCGGTCAACCTTTCTCCTTCGGCCATTTCCGGGAGCTCTATAAATTCTTGTTGAAGAGCGCTCTCAGATCTGTATACTTTCAAGAATCCGTCGAATTTAACCACTTCCCCTTCAGCCTTGAAACCCGGCACTCCGGATAGCTGATTGGATTGCATGGGTAGTACTTCTATATTTACAGTGGTTTTTTCAATTTCAGCATCCTCCATCTGTGATGCGACCGTACGTCTCCAAATAAGATCATAGAGCTTCTTTTCTTCTGCAGTACCATCTATTGTGGTATCTGCTATATAAGTAGGTCTTATAGCTTCATGAGCCTCCTGTGCTCCCTTGCTATGAGTATGATACTTTCTTACCTTCAGAAAAGAATTTCCAAAACTATCCTGAATATATTTTTTTATCGTATTCAGAGCCAGATCCGACAGATTTGTAGAGTCGGTTCTCATATAGGTTATTTTTCCGGCTTCATACAATCTTTGAGCCACACTCATGGTTCTGCTTACAGAGAAACCTAACTTTCGGGCAGCTTCCTGTTGCAGAGTGGAAGTAGTGAATGGAGGGAAAGGAGCTCTTTTATGAGGTTTTACATTTATCTCCTTTACCTTAAAATCAGCATTTTTACATATTTCAAGCCAAGCCAGAGCTTCTTTCTTAGTATCCGCCTTTTCAGTGAGTTCCGCTTTAAACTCATATTTCTTATCGGTTTCAAAAATCCCGGTAACCCTGAAGAATGTTTCCGGGATAAACTCGCGGATCTCTTTTTCACGCTCGCATATAAGTCTTACAGCCACACTTTGTACCCTGCCTGCAGAAAGAGCCGGCTTAATTTTTTTCCAAAGTACCGGACTAAGTTCAAATCCTACAATTCTGTCGAGCACTCTTCTTGCCTGTTGTGCATTCACCCGGTGCAGGTCGATATGCCGGGGGTTCTGTAGCGCATTTAGAATTGCCGGTTTGGTGATTTCATGAAACACAATGCGGTTGGTAGTGGCCGGATCAAGACCCAGGACCTCAGCCAGATGCCATGCGATTGCCTCCCCTTCACGGTCTTCATCGGAAGCGAGCCAAACAGTATCGGCCTCTTCTGCAGCCTTGCGCAATTTTTTCACCAGGTCTTTTTTATCTTGAGGAATCTCATACTCGGGAGCGAAATTATTATTAATGTCTATACTGAACCCATGTTTTTTAAGGTCACGGATATGTCCGTAGCTCGACATCACGGTATAATCCTTACCGAGAAATTTTTCTATAGTTTTCGCTTTAGCAGGCGATTCTACAATAACCAGGTTTTTCATTTTTAAAGAGCATTTGACATGGTGGCACGTGATGCGGCCTTTTTTATCCTTCCTACGACGCAGGGAAAGGATGTGGGCACAAATTTAACACTTTTTTTGATTAACAAGCAATTGAGGTAAAAAGTTAAGAACTTTTGTAGAATTTAGAAGAAATGTGATTTTGGAATGAGGTTGAAATTCACTAATTTTGTAGTGATTATGCGGAGTTTGGCCAAGTTTGAGAGTCCGGTCCGTAAGGGTAAAAAATCAGTAAACTGAAACAGAAATGTCAGAAGAAATAGAAAATATCCTGCCCGACGATCAGCAATCGTATGGCGCAGAAAATATACAAGTGCTCGAAGGCCTTGAGGCAGTAAGAAAACGCCCCGCAATGTATATCGGGGATATCTCAGGCAGAGGGTTACACCACCTTGTATATGAAGTGGTGGATAATTCAATAGATGAAGCCCTGGCCGGGTTTGCCGACTATATAGAGGTAACTATCCTGGAAGACAATTCTATCAAGGTTGTGGATAACGGACGCGGTATTCCGGTAGACATGCACGACAAGATGAATAAATCAGCACTCGAAGTAGTGCTTACCGTACTTCATGCAGGAGGTAAATTCGATAAAGGCACATACAAAGTGTCAGGAGGTCTTCATGGTGTAGGTGTAAGTTGTGTTAATGCGCTCAGCGATTATCTTCGAGCCGAGATTCATCGTGACGGCAAAGTACATATGCAGGAATATGCTTATGGGAAACCTACCTCAGACGTTACGGTTATTGGAGAAACCGACCATACAGGCACAACTGTTATATTCCATCCCGATGCTTCTATTTTCACGGAAACAGTCTATGACTATGAAACTTTGGCTAACCGTTTGAGGGATCTCGCTTATCTTAATGCCGGCATCACTCTGACTCTCACCGACCTACGGGAGATGAATGAAGACGGCACCTACCGCAAAGAGATCTTTAAAAGCGTTGAAGGTCTAAAAGAATTCGTAAAATATCTTGATCAAGGGAAAACACCGCTTATTGAGGATATAATACACCTGAATACAGTTAAAAATGGGGTTCCGGTAGAAGTAGCCATGACCTACAATACCTCTTTCTCAGAAAATATCTTTTCCTATGTCAATAATATAAATACCATAGAGGGAGGAACTCATCTGACAGGATTTCGTCGGGGTCTCACCACAACTTTAAAGAAATATGCGGAAGACAACCATATGCTAGACAAGCTCAAGATCGAGCTTTCTAAAGAAGACTTCCGCGACGGTCTTACAGCGGTGGTATCGGTGAAAGTGGCCGAACCTCAGTTTGAAGGTCAAACCAAAACAAAGTTAGGTAACAGTGATGTAGCAGGAGTGGTGCAGACTGCCGTTTCTGAGGCCTTGAAGTATTATTTAGAAGAGCATCCCAAACAGGCACGGGCTATTGTAGACAAAGTGATATTGGCTGCACAAGCGCGAAACGCCGCATATAAAGCTCGGATGAATGTTCAAAGAAAGTCACCCTTAGGAGGTAGCGGTTTGCCGGGTAAATTGGCTGACTGCCAAAGCCGTGATGCAGCTGCATGTGAGCTTTTCCTTGTGGAGGGAGATTCAGCAGGTGGAAGCGCAAAGCAAGGAAGGAATCCGAACTTCCAGGCTATCCTCCCTCTTAGGGGTAAGATTCTTAATGTGGAAAAAGCTTTAGATCATAAGGTATTCGACAGTGAAGAGATAGTGAATATGTTCAAGGCTTTGGGTGTCACCATCGGTACTGAGGAGGATTCTAAAGAACCGAATATGTCGAAGCTTCGCTACCATAAGATTATTATTATGACCGATGCTGATGTAGACGGGGCACATATAGCAACTCTTTTGATGACCTTTTTCTATAGGAAGATACGCCCTATAATCGATAATGGTTATCTTTATATCGCCACCCCTCCTCTCTATAGATGCAGCACTAAAGGACAGAAGAAAATTCAGGAATATGCCTGGGACGAACAACAGGTGCAACGTTTTGTCGACAATTATTGCGATGGCAACCGCGATAAAATGGTGCTACAGAGATATAAAGGTCTGGGAGAAATGAATCCGGAACAATTGTGGGAAACAACCATGGATCCTGAAAACCGAATGCTCAAACAGGTTAACCTGGTGAACGCTGCTGAAGCCGACCGCACTTTCTCGATCCTAATGGGAGAAGAAGTAGGTCCGCGCCGTGAATTCATAGAGAGTCACGCCACCTATGCCAATATCGACGCATGAGAATGCCTGATTCGCAATTCACTAACAATTTGTATTAAACCGAGGTCTCACTGCAAATTATCTGCAGTGAGACCTAATGCTTTAAGATTATTTAAAGTATTGAGTATTAATATTTTTATTGAAAAATTAGGAATTAGGCTTTTCGTCTTAGTATCTTTGTAATATCATTTTAGAAAGGTAAAAAAGAGACATTTGTCTATTAATTCCTAAAGTATAGAGCAAGAAACAAAATAGAAAAAGATATGGGAAAAAAGAAACCGACAGCTAAGAAAGCTGTAAGAATAAGCGATGCCGACGAGAAGAAAAAGGCTCTTGAAGTGGCTTTGGCTCATCTTGAAAAGGATTTCGGTACCGGAACAATCATGAGATTGGGAGACAACGCAATCCAGGATATAGAAACAGTGCCGACAGGTTCAATAGGACTAGATATAGCTCTCGGAGTTGGAGGCGTTCCAAGAGGACGTATCACCGAAATATTTGGTGCTGAATCTTCCGGTAAAACCACTCTGGCGATTCATATCATTGCAGAGGCACAGAAGCAGGGAGGTGTTTGCGCTATAATTGATGCAGAACATGCTTTCGACAGGTTCTATGCCGAACAATTAGGAGTAGATGTAAATAACTTATGGATTTCCCAGCCTGATAACGGTGAACAGGCCCTGGAGATAGCAGAACAACTTATTAATTCAGGAGCTGTAGATGTATTGGTAATAGACTCCGTGGCCGCCCTTACTCCAAAAGCTGAAATTGAAGGGGAAATGGGAGACAAGAATGTAGGCTTGCAAGCCCGTCTTATGAGCCAGGCTATGAGAAAGCTCACGGGAGCTATTTCAAGAACACGGACATGTTGTATTTTCATAAATCAGACACGTGAAAAGATTGGCAACATGTATGGACCGGCACAAACCACTACCGGAGGTAATGCCTTAAAATTTTATTCCACTGTCAGAATAGAGATCACACCTTCTTCCATGATAAAAGATTCGGATGATAAACCTATAGGGCGTCTTGCAAAAGTAAAGGTTGTGAAAAATAAAGTTGCCCCACCGTTTAAGAAAGCTGAATTCGATATAATGTTTGGTCAAGGAATATCCAAGTCAGGAGAAATTATAGATTATGGTGTGGAACTGGATATTATTAAGAAGAGCGGTGCCTGGTTCTCCTACGGAGACTCAAAGATCGGTCAAGGTAAAGAGGGTGTAAGAAAAATCCTTAACGACAATCCTGAACTGATGGCAGAACTTGAAGAAAAAGTAAGAAAGGCTATTCTGGATAGTATCGCTGAGAATAGGGTTCCAGCTTCTTTTGCGGGTACTAAAACCGGTAAGAAAGAAGAATCCTATGATTCATCCGACGATTTTGATAGCATGGCAGCGGAAAACGGTGATGAAGATTTCTTCGAAGAAGATTTTGAAATAGAAGAATAAACAAATTTTATCTATAATAAAGCCCGGAAAATTTCCCGGGCTTTATTGTTTTATGATGGAGATCTTTATTTGATCATTACTTTATGATAACTCCATTCACCATCATTCTGTACAGCCACAACGTGAACGCCAACATTAAGAATATCAAGAGATATGGGTTCTTCGGCATGACGGCTACCCAATATCTTATTGCCGTTTAAGTCATAAACAGCAACATAATTTACATTATCTCCAAATACTCTTCCAAAAAAGAAAGCATTTCAGTACCATCGGAGTTGCAAGGCCTGACTTCTCTGTTCGGCCAAAATACGGGGAACCGAAGAGGTGGAGCCCCGG
>JAFLTS010000009.1 GCA_022509185.1 Muribaculaceae bacterium
CACTTTATCATTTTTTTCTCCCGGTGTCAAGCGGCGGGCCTGCAAAAAACAAATATTTATATTTTTTTATTTCGTTATAAAATTTATTATATATTTCCTCTGCTTTATAATTATAAAAAAGAATCATAAAATTATCATTCCACAACATTGAATTTTTATCAGAATCGATTATATTTTTATAGATAGGAGAAAATCTTAACTTTAATATAAATTTTACTATTTCATCTTTATTATTTCCACTAAATTCTATCATAAGCTTAATCTGTGATTTACAGATTTCTTTTAATTCATTTAATAAGCATTCAGAGGCCTTATAATATTTATACTGCTGAATCAATTTTTTTTTATAATAAAACAGATTTTCGAGGTTTTTAAAAATAATTGGATTATATCTAGTACTCATACCTCCATACCTATAGTTATATCCATAATAATTCAAAATATAAATTTTTTTTAATTTAGGAAATAATTGTAAAAAAAATACTCGATCTTCACCATATATGTATCCAGAAGGTTTTAAATCTATTTTTTTTATAATTTCTTTTTTAAAAAGTTTACCCCATATTGAAAAAGTCAATAAATTTAACCCAAAAAAAGATATATAATAATCTTCAAAAAGTACAGGAGTAATAATTTGTCCCTGTACCTTAGTTGTTATTTCTTTTTTGAATAAACCCAGATGATCTAATACTTTTTTTGCTTTTACCTCAACATAGTCAGCATCAGACTCAATTGCTTTATTATACATTATTTCAATTACCTTTTTATTAGATAAATAATCATCTGAATCGATAAACAAAATGAAATCTCCTTTAGCAATTCTAATTCCTTGCATTCTCGATAATTCAACTCCTAAATTATTTGAATTTGTAATTAATTTTATTCTGTTATCTTTACTTAAAAATTTAGCACATATCTCAAAACATCTATCAGTTGATGCATCATTTATCAATATTAATTCAATATTTCTATAAGTTTGTTTTAATATAGAATTTACACATTTCTTTAAATATTTCTCACTATTATATATTGGAACTATTATAGAAATCATGGTAAGTGTCTTAATAATTTTACTATATATGATTTTAAAACTCTTAGATAGTGTCCATTTTTTGCCTCTTTATAACATTGATTATATATATCTTCAATATCTCCTCCTAATATTTTCTTTGAAAAATCGTTTATTTCATATAAATTCAAAAGATATTTTCTATTAAAAAAGTAATAATATAAATCATTTATCTCTTTCTTTATTATTTCAACTAATAAAGATTTATCTTTTCTATCACATTCAATTAAATATCTAATATAGGCTTTTAAACAATCCTTCATATAACATAATAGTCTTTCCTTAGCTCCTTCAACTTTAAATCTCTCTAAAATTTCTATTTTATAATCTAAATTCTTTTTTAAAGAATCATAGGCTAATGAATTAAACTTGTAAGAAAGACCTCCGTACCTGTAACAATATCCAATATCATTAAGTATATATATTTTTTTTAAATTAGGGAATAATTGAAGATTAAATATTCTATCTTCATCGTATTTTAATCCAAGTACTTTTATATTAGAATTGGTAATAATAGACTTTTTATATAATTTACCCCAACAACAAACATTTAAACTATTAACTCCAAAAAACGATTGAAAATAATTTTTTTGGAGATAAGGAGAAGTTATTAATCCAGTGGGTTTAACAAAAGGTTGCTGATTAAATATACAATATTTATCATACACTCTTTTATATCCGATTTCTACATAATCGGCATCAGTTTCAATAGATTTTAAATACAATTTTTTTAAGACATCTTTATTTAACAACCAATCATCAGCATCAATAAAAAAAATATATTTACCTCGTGCAATATGTATCCCTTTAAGTCTTGAAGCTTCTAGGCCAATGTTAGTCATTAGATTATATAAGACTATTCTTTTATCTTTTTTTTTATATACTAAAAGTTTATCTAAAGTTTTATCCTTAGATCCATCATTAATAATTATTAGTTCAAAATCAAAAAAAGTTTGTATTAATATTGAGTTAATACATTTCTTAATAAAGGATTGACCATTATAAACGGGTAATATAATTGAAATAACTGGATTTTGATAATTATAAAATTTAGACATTGAAACTTAAATTAACTTTTTATAAATATCATAAAATTTATAGGAAAATCTCTTATATTTTCTATATATTTTACCAGGTATACTTTCCCTTATTTTAAAATACATATCTCGTTCATAGTACATTCGTCCATGCATCATTTTATGATTACATCTTTTACCTTTATTAATTGCATTACATAAAAATTTATGTAGTGCTTCACACCATTCGTTATATGTTAATTGAAGTTTTATTCTTTCATTTAAAATACTATAGTATAATTCATCATTATTATCAATTTCCTTAATATGTTCAATTGCTTTTTCTAAATTATCATAATCATTTATATAGATAAAGCCTTTATCCCCAAATTCTTTTTTAACATATTCATGACCCCAATAAATAGGAATACTACCAGCAATAAAAGATTCTATAATTTTCTCAGTTACATACCCATTTTGATAATAATTTTCTATAGCTAAATTAAATTTATACTTTTTTAGAAACTCAATTTTATCTTTAACAGGTCCACCTATATTATTATTCCACTTACCTCCAGAATCGATTTGTTTGTATAGATTCAATTTATTATATATAGTTTTAAATATTTGATCCCTATATGTATAATTAGATACTACAATACTACAAAAATTTCTAGTTATAGCCTCTTTTTTATCATGAAGATTATTTATATTTTCAAATTTTCTTAAAAGGTCGTTATAAAAGATATAAAGTGGAAGATGGAAGAATCTATCCTCTAAGTAAATATTAGAAAGACCTATGGCGTAGTCACAAGAGTTAAAGTCAGGATAATCCATTTCCATAGTATAATAAATTCTTATACAATTTCTCCATTTCAAATTATTACTTCCTAACCAAGAATATATTAAAACATCTGGTTCTTCACCTCCATCTTTCAGAATTATAACATTATATTTTATTTTTAAAATTTCAACAAAAAAATTCTCTATATCGGCCTTAACGAATAAACTCCAATTAAAATCCTCAAATCTTATTTTCAAAGTTTTCATATTTTCTGATTAAATAGCCATTCTTCTTTTTTTTTATTAGAATATTCCCAATTAACCTGAGTTCTTGGAAATTGACAAAAAGAACAGAATGGTTTTGGTAATATTAGGTATAATCTTAATCTTAATTGGTTTATCTTATTAATTTTAATGTAATCTTTTTTATGCTGATAGAATTTATTTTTAAGTCTAGCATTTAATATATTTATATAAGCACATTGTGCGCATGAGAAAAGTTTTGAATTATATAACTGTAGATTAAATTGTTCACCACAAGAATAATAGTTAAATTTTGATGATGGTGTTTGATTTAATTTAAATTCAATGAATTTATCAACTTTATTATAAATATTAAATGAAACTTTATTTAAATTAAAAAAATTGATTATAGATTTATAATCTATATCTATAGGATAAATAGTAAGACAAATGATTATATTTAGTTTTCTACAAGTTTCCCAAAATAATTTATTCTTTTGATAATCATTATCAAGAATTTTAATTCCGTTTGTAACTAATTCTATTTTAAGACTTTTGAACGAGTTTCTTACTAATTCAAGAACTTCTATTAAATTATTATATAATAAAGGTTCTCCTCCCATAATTCTAATACATTCTAAAGATCTAGATATTTTTTTCAGATTAATTAAATCTTTATGTAATTCATTTAATGATAATTTAATAGATGATGGAGAAGAAATTGGAGAATAGTGAGAACAACCTTTACAATTTAAGTTACAATGTGCACAAACACTAATTTCAATTGTTATAGGATTAAATAAACATTTTTTAATTATAAACGCAATAAAATGTATTTTTTTAATTTTATTTTTTAGCTGTTTAACTCCAGTAAATTCCATTCATGTATAAATTAAATGATGCATAGATAATTAAAATTATTCCAATTATTTTATCTTGATTTTTCCAAAGAGGAAGGTTAATTAAGGGGTAAGCTATAACAATCGGATACATAAACCAGGAAAGATAGGCGAATCTATTACTGAAAGCTGCTGTTATTACCAAAACCCAAAAAGCATTACATAAAACATAAGTTATACACATTGCTTCGTACCAATTATCCTTGACTTTCTTTTTAATACAAACATACCATCCCATCAAAATAGGCATCGCACTATATAAAAGAAAGTCCCATCGAAAACCAGTTTTTGAAAATTCAGAGTTAAATTCCGAAGTGTTATAACTTTTCATGCGATCATCAAACCCCAGAGAGGAAAAAAACCGTATTGTATCTTCCCCGAATGCCAGAGATAAACATATAGCTATAAACCATAAATAAATAGCCCATTTAAGGTTTAGAAATAAATATCTTCCAGCAAACATTCCGGCAATAGGAAGGATTGTGCTTCGATGGATTCCAAATGCGATAAGACAGAGGACGGCACCGATCAGGTATTTATCATCGAAAAAAAAACTCATGGCAAGAAGTATAATATGACATGCAAGTCCATTACGAAGTCCATTGGTGCCGAATGTAAAAAACATAAGAGAGGTAAATACAAAAAGCATTCCCATCATTGGGTTAGTTGGCATAAATCTTTTCACAGCCCATAGCACAGAGAGAATATATCCAGCTTCAACTAGAGTAAAAAAGCCATGAACATTGAGATTGGTTTTTTTACAGGTTAACATTAACCAATACCAAATCCATTCTGTTTTAAGATCAAAATAAGCTTCTCCTCCTTTATCCAATTGGGCATATGATAAAGCATAATTGGAAGTGTCTCCAAAGTAATGACCACTAATAGGTCTATTCCCAAGCCAAAAAATTAAGATGATGCATATTATTGCAGGTAATAATATATTTTGCTTACTTAATTGTAATTTAAACCCATCAGAAGAGATGTACCATAAGCCATAGGCAAACGCTAATATTGTTGTAGAATATAGAAAGATTGGAAAGTAAAGGCTAGCTTCCATATAATTTTTCTAACATTATTTTCAATTTGTGCCAGATCCTTGAATATTTATTACGGAGTGGATTGTAATTATCGATCCAACTTTTAGCATAATAATGTATGGAATGAGTATTTGGAGTAATAGTTATCTTACCCGTATAATCATCTAAAGGGTTAAAATAATCGTTTGGATAAATTGTAATATCCTTTACTTTCTGAATTTCATCTTTTCTTAAAAATCCACTCTGGATTAAGAATTCTGTAGTTTTACCTACTAAGTAAGGTTTAATTTCAATTTTTTTATCCAAGTTAGAATAAAAATCAATCATTAATTTAAAGAAATTCATTCCTTTTACCGCCCCCATTCCTAAACCGGGATTCACAAAAATACCGGATTTCCCTTTTTCAATTCCTAAGAATGGACCTTGTTGTATTATATCATTAAAAGATTTAATTATTTCAACATCTGTGTCGAAATATAGACCTCCGAAATTATAAAGAACCCAATATCTTGCGAAATCACTTACAAAAGCATAATTTTTTTGTTTATAGGACTCTTGGGTATATGGAATTATTTCTATATTAAAATTATTTTCATTCCATTCCTTTATTTCATAATCAGGAAAAAATTTTTTCCATGATTCGATATTTTCCCTGGCATATTTTGGTAAAGGGTTCCCCCCGAACCAACAATAATGGATAATTTTGGGTATCATATAATGGAATTATTCCAATAATAAATTTAAACCATCTTCTTTTCTATCTTATAGATTTTACGCTTTATATCCTCTAATTTCACGTATTGACGACCTTCAGGATGAAATAAATTCCAAATCATTATTTTTAATTTTAAAAAACTTGGTTTAGTACAATATGATTTTTTGACAGGATATTTTAATTTATTATTATAATACATCCATTGAGAATAATAGATATGAATTTCAGCATCTTTATGCCATGGTTTGCAAGTATAATGAACAATTATGGGATTATTGATACAATCTTTAATTTGATTAATTAATTTATCACTGTAAAAGATATCCCATTTAAAAAATTCATTTAATATACCATATTGTAATGGTAACACAATCTTTGAATCTTTACATATTATATTTATTGAATCTTGATCTGGAAACTTTAAAATATTTTTATTTAAATGTGCCCATTCTATAATTCTTTTAGTTAAATCATTACTACGCCAAAATTCTAAATTCATTAATAATACACCAGAACAAATATATATATCCCTATTTATAAATCCCAATTTGTCAAAAATATTAATATCCTTAAAATTCACAATATCCATGACACCGGCAACTGATTTATTCTGCATATTTATTTTAAATAAATTGTCAAGATTATTAAGAATCAATGTATCCGCATCAAGATATAGGATCTTGTTAATTTCTTTTGGTAAGATTAGGGGTATTAAAATTCTATACCAAGCATGTATAGTCCAATCTAATGTTTTTAATCCCTTTAATATTGAGTCCTCAACCTCATAAATCTTCAAACAGCAATTTTGATGTGCGTCTAATATTTCTTTAATCTTTTTATAATTTTTTTTAGATATATAATCAGTTAAAATATGAAAATTAATAAAGTTTTCATGATTATTTTCTAAAATGCTTATTATTGTAACACACATGTATTTTACATATTCATTATTCACACAGAATGCAATATCGATAGAATTATTATGGTGTACCATAATAAATTATAGTTTAGTTAATTTTAAATAAAAAAGATCAATAAAAAGTTAGATTAAAATCTTATTTTTTTTCTAAGAATTTTTTTGAGAAATATAAAACTCTAACTAAATTATATTATTATATCCAAAAAAAATGCAGTTTTTATAAAACAGCATTATAACTATTACCGGAAAATCTTGATAGTTATAATATTTATATATTATATATGATTTTATAATATCTAAAATTAATTAACATTTACCTACTTTATAAGTGTATTTAAGATAATAGAAAAGATTTTAAATAAATTTTAAATTTATTTTGTGATAAATACTCTTTAAAATATTTAAACTCCATAGATAAAATTCTAATCCACAAAATATTTTAAATGATTTGTTTAAAATGGAATTTAAATAAATTTTATCCACAAATGTAAGTTGGTTATATATGTTTTTTTTAATGTATAAAACTGCTCCAGTTAATTCATTAGAATTAATTAATTCTTTAAAAAACAATTTTTTTTGGTTAAAATTATAAGGATTTCTATTATATATAATATTTGAAAAAAAACGTAGATAAATATACTCTTCTAATTTATCGTTCTTTAAATCCCAAAATTTGCAAAGATTAAAAAATGAAATAAGAATTTCTATAAATATATCAATCCTATTTGGGATAAAATTTTTTCTTGAGTTATTCTTTTCATAAATATAATAATCATAAAGAATATCAGAAGTAGTAATTATAGATTCAGCATTTTTATAAACTTCATGGTTGAAAACCTCATCCTGTTGTATTCTCAATTCTGGGAAAAAGATTTTATTATTTATAATAAATTCTCTTTTATAAACTTTATTCCAAACAAATCCATTGTTAAATTTTATACCAGATAAATTTTCAACATATCCATTTTTAATTTCTACATTAGATTTAAATTCTATATCATTAAATACGAATGAGTTCTTTGTTCTAATTTTTAGGTTAATTTCATTATAACTATAAATAAGTACTTCTGGATTCTTTTTAATAATTATATCGTAAATATGTTGAAGCCAATTATAAGGAACAAAGTCGTCAATATCAAAGAAACATAAATATTCACCTTTTGATAATTTAATGCCTCTATTTCTTGCGTTGCCTAATCCTTTATTTTCTTGGTGAAATATTCTAATACGAAAATCATAATTTTTTAGATATTCTAAAATTCTGTAGGTTCCGTCTGAAGATCCATCATTAATAATTATTATTTCAAAATTTTTAAATGATTGATTAAGTAATAGATTAATACCTTTATCAATTAATTTTTTTTTATTATAAATTGAAACTATTACGGAGAAATAGGGTTTCATTAATTAATTTAACATTTTATATTATAAATAATGTATCACAACCGTTTGCTTAATAATAGTAAATTTATAAATTTAGTTTTAATCTTTAATATTAGAAATTTTCTATGTTTAAAAATTATTCACTTAATAAAACAATCTTACATTGATATGATACATATTTATAATGATTTGGTAAATCCAAAATATAACTAATATTATTTTAATTAATTTTATAGTTATACCTCCGTACATAAATTAAATACATAAAATATTTCTATTATAACGAATGGGAATTAAAGACAAAATTTATTCAATTCTTTGTACCTTTTATTAACATAATATTAAAACTAAAATTTCATTAACTTGGATTATAATTTCTCGAACTATGTTACAAAAATTTAATAAATAATAATTTAATTTCAGATTAACTCATCAATTTTCTATACTATGATTAAATAAATTTTTTTAAGGTAATTTTCTAATAAGCTTTCTCCTTTCAATGATAATTTATATTCAAATTAAAATCTTTATTAGAACTTCCCTTACTATTGAGATTTATCGTTATAACTGTAGTTTTTTTAATTTTAATTCCATATAAACTTCTTCTTTTACAAGATTATTTGTTATTTTAAGGATTCCAAACCAAATAATCCTTCTCTTTGAGAGTTTAAGGGACGTCCGGGTTCTTCAAATTTCCCATCAATATGAAGATTTATAAAATTTTGTATTAGCATCTGATTTTCTACTTGTGGCTGTTGAAGGAATAAATCAATTTTATAATCCCCTTCACTAATAAATTTCGGCAAAATAATATTTCGTTCTAAAATGAATTTTCCTTTATCTATTCGTGCCACAATTCCCTTGTAATGCCCTTCTGCATATGTAGCTAATGGGATACCCTCATTATTCCTAATTATTAGTTGAATATCTGTTTTGAAATCTTCATCTGTTTCTCCTTCAATTCTAATATTCAAAATATCTTGACTATAACTGATATTCGATTGGTTATATTCGGAACCATTAAGAAAAATTTTATTGATTTTTAAACCCTCTTTTAATTTATGAATTCCTTCTGTTATTTTTCTGTAATCAGGGTTAACTGAGTTAATATAATATTTATTAATAACATCATTTATTTCTCCTTCAATGGAAATCTCTCCCTTTTCAATCAAAATTCCTTTATTACAAAGCTTTCTGACTGAAGCCATATTATGACTGACAAAAAGCACAGTTCGACCTTCTGAGATGGAAATATCTTGCATTTTTCCGATGGCTTTTCTTTGAAACTCTGCATCTCCAACTGCAAGCACTTCATCAACAACAAGAATTTCAGGCTCTAAGAATGCAGCAACTGCAAAACCGAGTCTTACCATCATTCCACTTGAATATCTCTTTATTGGAGTATCTAAATATCTTTCAACACCAGCGAAATCTACTATTTCTTCAAGCTTTCTATTTATTTCATGCTTAGTCATCCCCATGACCGTCCCATTCATATAGATATTTTCTCTACCTGTCAATTCTGAATGAAAGCCGGTGCCTACTTCAAGTAAAGAAGCTACCCTTCCCTTTGCCTTTATAATTCCTGTAGAAGGCGTTGTTATACGTGACAATAACTTAAGCAAGGTAGATTTTCCAGCCCCATTATTCCCTATTATACCAACTACATCTCCCTGATTTACATCAAATGTTATATCCTTTAAAGCCCAGACTACATCGGAAGAACCTTTTTTACTCCTGTCATTACTTTCTCCTATCCTTAGGTAAGGATCAACCTCCTTTTTGATGTTCATTTTCCACCAACGGGTGAGATCACGTGTAATAGACCCCGTTCCGAAAGTACCAAGGTGGTATAACTTCCCTACATTTTCAAATTTAAGAATAGGATTACTCATACAGTATCCATGAAATTTCGTTCCACTCGGTTGAAGAGAAGAACAGATCCGACTGATACTATCAAAAGAAAAACGAAACTATAGAGAAGTCCCCACCAATCTATCGAACCGCAACCCATGGCTCCATATTTGAATGCCTGGAAAATGGAGGAAAGAGGATTAAGTTCTATCCAACGGGCATATTTCTCAGGTATCCCGTCGATGGGGTAAACCACCGGAGTGGCATACATAAATAATCCCAATATGAATCCTATTACTACATTCAGGTCATGGTATTTATATGTAATAGAGGATATTACCAGACCCCATGTCATACCATGCATACCAATCATAAGAATCAAAACAGGAAAAAGGAGGAGGGTTAGATTCACCGAAAGGTTTGCTCCATGACCCCAGAACCAAAAATAAAGAACCAGGAAAAGCAGAAGTTGAATCCCAAATTTGAACAGATTGAATATAACTTTTGAAAAGGGAACTATAAGACGAGGAAAATATATTTTACCAAAGATTCCTGCATTTTCCGTAAATATATTACTACATCCATTGAATGTATCGGCAAAATAGTTCCATAACATTATCCCCGACATATAAAATAGTGGACCGGGCACATCATCCGTTGAAAGTCCGGCAAGGTTCTCAAAGACAAATACGAACATTATGATAGTAAAGATGGGGGAGATGAAAAACCATAAGGGGCCGAGTATGGTCTGCTTATACTGAACAACAAAATCCCGCTTCACATACATGTAAAGCAGGTCTCGATAACGCCAGAGTTCTTTTAGATCAATATCAAGCCATTTGCGCTTTGGCGTAATGACATATGTCCAGTTATCTTTCAAAATAAAGAGAGAATTAATAGTTAGTTGGAATAAATGATATTTTTGAGTCCTTTATAAGTTTTTTCAGAAAATGAGCGAAAGATCTGGTTTCATAAGGACCGATAAAACCGTCTACTCCGTCATTAATTTGTGATGTTGCAGTTGGATAATTTGTTATTACAACAAGTTTACCTAACAATTGAGCCTCCCTCACTGTAATTGATTTACCCTCATAACGTGAAGGTTGAACATAAATATCACATTCTTTGATGTAAGGGTAGGGGTTTTCTTTTTTACCTAATAAAATTATTCGGTCTAAAACATTATTTTTTTTAATGGCCTCTTCTATTTTTTGGAGTTCATCCTGATTACCATAACCGATAATATACCATTTAAAAAGTATTTTTGAATCTTTCAATATTTTGGCAATAACCGGAATTTCATCTAATCGTTTAGCCTCGCAATAACGACCTATAGTCAAAATATTTAGAGTTCCATTTTCTTTTGGCATATCTTCAGGGACAAATTCTTTAGTCCTCTGGAGAATCAAATTTTCGGGGAGAAAATTTTCAATCTCTATAATTTTATCTTCAAGAGTAGGGAAAACTGAAAGAAAAGACCTTGTGACAGTAGGAGAGATACTTACTATCTTATCGTACTCGGACCATATAGGTAATTCGATTTCAACGTTGACATCAACTTTTGAATAGTCAGTGTGAATCCATGCTATTTTTTTCTTAGCACTTATTTTTTTTGCCACTATATTATGGGGAGTGATATAAGAAATTGCCACATCATATTCTCCTAGATATTTTAAAGAAGGTAAGATAGGAGTGACATATCTACCAATATACCCAAAAATAGCGTCACCGGTTTTAGGATTTTTTTTTTGGACATATTTACAGTACTTATACTTAGCCCAAATACGAGCTATAGCAAGTGTTATGTGCCCGGCCTTCAAAGTATCCTTTAGTGAACGTTCAATAAAATTATAAGATTTGGGACCAGGAATTAATTTAATCCATTTAGGAATATATTGCATTAATTCTCCACGAGGATCATTTATCAACAAATCTACCTCATATAAAGAGGGGTCTAATGAATAAAGCAGTCCAATAAGAGAAGTCTCAGCACCACCAATTTCAAGATAATGGATATTAATTAGGATTTTTTTTTTCAAATTTTCCTTTTTAAAGAAAGCTTAACCTGAACTTTTTTCATTCCCATATCCATATCCATATCCATAGCCATAGCCGTAACCGTAACCATGTCGAGCATATCCGTACTTGCCACTGGCATCAGTTCCATTCAGGAGGATAGCCATATTATGGTATTTCCCTTCCTTATACCATTTTTCTATGTCTGCAAGATAGGTGCGTTCCAGGTTTCCTACACGCACAACGAATATTGTAAGATCCACTAATGTATTGATAATGGCTGCGTCGGCCACGACTTCAACAGGCGGACAGTCGATGAAGATATAGTCATAGTCTTTCCTGGCTTCATCTATCAGAGTGGTAAATCTTGGTGACAGAAGCAGTTCCGCCGGGTTAGGAGGAAGAGCTCCTACGGGAAGTATTTCAAAGTCTCCTATAGGAACCGTCATGTTTTTCCAGTCTTTTCGCTGACCACTTAGATAGTTAGATACTCCTTCATCGGGCATCCCTACATATGAGGAAAGAGAACCTTTACGCATATCCAGGTCGATGGCCAGGACTTTTCTTCCGTGAAGGCTAAAGGCTGTGGAGAGGTTCGCACTCAGAAATGTCTTGCCGCTTCCCGGATTTAGAGATGTGAACATTATAACCGGATGTTCTCCATCGTGGCCCAACATGAAATTCAGATTGGTGCGGAGCACCCGGAAAGCTTCATTAATGACATTCCGGTTTTTAGCTTCAACCAATATCTTGGGTATTTCTCCCGATTTATTTTTTTTGAGCTTTAATTTGGTTTTCTTGTCAGCCTGTGGAATCTCTCCTACATAGGGCACAGTCATATCCTGAATATCTTTCTTTCCTCTCACCTTGGTGTTTAGAATTTCGGAAAGAGCTATGAAGATGCCTGGAAATGCCAGGCCAACTATTATAGCGAGTGTGTAAGCCTGGCCACGCTTGGGTTCTACCGGAGCTCCGCTCCCATGAGGTGGTTCAATCAGTTGGGAGTTGTAGGCTGCAAACGCCTGTGAAAGTTCGTTCTCCTCGCGTCGCTGAAGAAGGAACAGGTAAAGCTGCTCCTTAACTTTCTGCTGACGTTCTACAGAAAGAAGTTGTTTAGATTGTTGTGGTGTTGCAGCCACCTTACCTATAGCCTGGTTGTATTGCGACCGTACCTGGTTCTGACGGTTCTGGAGCATATTGATTTCATGGTCGATACTCTGAAGGATTGAAGCTCGTAATGCTCCCAGCTGTTCGTCCATATCCCTTACAAGAGGATTCTGGAGCGATGAGTTGGCAAGGTGATTGTTACGTTGAAGGAGAAGTGAGTTGTATTCTGAAATCTGACCTAATATACTTGGGTTCGTCAAGCCTGCGTTCGCAGGCAGCAATTGGTTGGCATATTTGCTGTCGGTGAGATAGGAACGCACATATTTGGTCATATACATCTGGTTGCTAAGTTCCTGGCTTTGGTCTTCCGCCGCCATAGCCTTGCTTTGAGCCATCCCGCCGGTGGCATCTACGTCTAGGATGAGATGAGCCGATTTCCAGTCGGAAATATTTTGTTCAACCTCCCCAAGCTCCTCTTCGATATAGGCCAGACGTTCCTTTATGAATTCATTGGTATTTACTGTTTTCTGGTTTCGATCCTTAACCCAGTTTTCATTGTAAACGGAAACCAGTGTGTTAAGAATATCTTCGGCGCGAGCCGGAGAAACATCGCGATAAGTGATATCTATTATTGAGGAATTACCTCCTCTCACGTAGGGATTTATTCTTCCTTGCACTGAAGCGGCGACTCCGTGAATTGATGATCTCACCACTTCAAGTTCATAGTCAAGCCCTTGAGAATATGACTGAGTGGGAATAACAACAAGTTTTCCAAGCGGTGTCTGAATTGTGTCGTTAATTTCCGTAGTCCAGTCTCCCGGGTAGATTCTTCCATTTCGGATGAAATCTGACATCCTTATTTTCCCATCGTCAAGCAGCAATTTGAACGAACCGGTTTCATTATCGTCGAGGCTTTGGAAAGATACGCGTACCGGAAGTTCGGCTCCATAAATTACATCATCATGGAAAGTGCCTTCCCTCTTATATTCGACATCAAGATTGAGTCTGCGTACTATTTCTGAAGCGACTGTGGAGGTCCTCAGTGACATCAGTTCGTTGGTAAGATTGGTATTGATAGTCACAAGGCCAAGGTCCATCAGGGCAGCATTGTCTGTGGTCTTGTCTTCTGACTTTATAAGTATGGAAGTGGAACGTTCATATATGGGAACCGTCTTCTTAAGATAGAAAACGGCATATCCCAAACAAACTCCGACGGAGAGTACGAACCAGTACCAATTAGACAGGCAGAGGAAAAAGATGGCCTTGATCTGTTCTGCCATTGATGATGATCCGGGTAATTTTGCCGGCATCTGCGTTTGATTTTCGGCCTGTCGGCCTATTTGTCGTTGCACGTTTGTAGGGTGGAATTATCTGGTTAAGGTCACAACCACTGTTGTGAGCATACTGGCAATAGAGACCCAGAAGCCCCAGGTCATGAACATACTGCCATTGGCTGTAGAAGCGCTGGTTTTCACGGCATTAGGTTCTACGTATATTATATCGTTTTGTTTCACGTAATATACAGGCGAAGAATAGAGATCTTTGGTGTCGAGAAGGCTGACGCGATAGGGCGTCTGTTTGCCGTTTTCGGTTCGAAGCACGAGTATGTTGTCTCTACGTCCCTGGATTCCTATATCTCCTGCCTCTGCTATGGCTTCGAGGAGTGTGACATTGTCGCGTGTGATTTCATGGCGCCCGTTGCCTCCCACTTCACCAAGAACGTAGTAACCAAGGTTCTTGTATTCAACCGTTACAACGGGTTCTTTAACCAGCCTGGATTCGATAAGACGGTATTTGATTTCCTGTTCCAGTTCCTGACGGGTAAGACCTTCCACTTTTATGGGTCCTAACACAGGCATGTCTATGTAACCACGGTCGTCGACTGTATATACCGAGTGATTTCCCGATCCTTCACCGGTGCCATCCATGAGGTTGAAAGCCTCTACCAATGCTCTGTCGCGTCCATGAACGATGATACTCAACTTATCTCCCGGAATCAGTTTGATTGACTTAGGTTCCTGAACCAACATGGTTACGTTAGGAACTATATCCTGAAGATAGACCACCTTCTTATTGTTGGAGCAAGAGCTAATTAGCAACAAAATGGCGGATAAACCTATAATTAAATTTTTATTTAGTTTCATTTTCTATAACTCTGATGTATTCCGGATCAACTTCTATACCTGCTGTTATTAGATTGGGAATCTCTACCACCAGCCTTTTCACTTTTGAACCTCTTATAGATAAAAGGAGCCCTTCGTAGCCATTCAAACTACCCCCAATGATTTGGACATATTTTCCTTTCAGAGCCGAGGTTATTTCTGACGGCAAATAATATTTTACTGATTCTGCATTTGTAACGGCGTGAATAAATTTCTTCATGGCTAGGTCTGACACGACCATTGGATTTCCACCACATCCTTTCACAAACCTATGTTGCAAAGTCTCAATTTTTTGGATCTCAGAATCTATGGATTCACGGTCGGAACGAACGAACAGAAGATCGTAAATTACGGGTACACGAACTCTGTTTTTTCCTCCTCTTTTCTTTGAAATCAATTTCCATTGCATAGGGGTGAATACCTCGAAACCTTTTTCGGTCAAAACTTCCCAGGCACGATTCTTAGCATTTGCCCGTTTCAGATCGCGCAAAGCATACCATTGAAAATCACTATTGTTTAAGCCGGAATTTACTGCCACTTAAAGAAATATTTTTAGTTTCAGCTTGTTTGAAGAGCCTGTGCAGAGTGGATCTAATTTAGGTTAAGGCAAATATCTATAGTCCTGCAATTGAGTATAAACTGCAGAATATCAATGGTTTAAAAACCAAATTCCAAAATATCAAGCTTTCAGACATGAAGGGGATTTATGATATAGTTTATGACCTTTTACCAAACATGCCCCATACACATTGGATTAGTTCTGATGCCGGCATAATTAGAGTAAAATTAGGAAAAAAATACCTAAATGCCAAAATTCAATTTTAAAGAGCCATTATATCTGGAACGCCTTATAATAGGGAATAGTATAAAACTTTGTAAAATTGAGGGTAAGGATGAGAACTCATTTTTAAGTTCAACAATTTAGAGACTTTCAGCGACTCTTATTGCAGCTTATGCCATTTTATAAATTTCCTATAATTTTAATTGAATCCTATGGATCCAATAGAAATCTCAGGTTCTGATAATTTAGGAAGGAAAGAATATATTTATTATCGTAACAAAGAATGATTTTACTCCAATAAGCCAACAACCCTTAGATATTCGACACGGTTGATCCGATATTGTGTCTTAGCCTCAATAAGATTGGATAAAGAGGTATGCCATTGAGACTGTGCTTCCAATAAATCGGTTAAGGTCATTAGTCCCAATTCGTATTGAGTTTGCATTAAGTCAAGATTTTTTCTGGCCTCCTCAAAAGCTGTTGTTGCGCTTTTAATTAATTCGAGTCCATCCGTATAATTAGAGTAAGCTTGATGTGCCTGTAGACCTAAAAGTTTACGATTTTTTTCAAGGGAGAGTTCTGCATTTTCAACTTCTATTTTAGCTTTTTTTACTTTACGGTATCCTTCCCCCCAGTGAAAAATGGGTACTGACAGGGAAACTGCCCCCATAAAACCGTTATAGTTCATTGTTGAAGTGTAAGGATAGAAATTTCCATCGGGTCCTTCCACAAAGCTTTTCATTTTTAAATTACCAAATGCATTCCATCCTAACTGCAAGCCAATGGTTGGAAGATAATCTCCAAGCACCATTTTTACATCATATCTTTTTGCCTCCACATTTTTTTGTGCCAAATGAAGCTCCGGGCTTTCATCAATGCCGGCAAAACTATCAGGATCAATAATTTTTTCGTTAAGATTTTCTGTCGGGATAATTTCAACTGTATCTGCCACTCCAATCACTCTGCATAAAGCAAGCCTACATAATTCTGCTCCTGATTCGGCTTGTTTCAGCCTATATTTTAATTCGGATTGCTTAGTTTCCACCCGGCTAAGACTTATTCCGGAAGTCATTCCGATTTCATAAGCGGTCTTAGTGAATTCATAAATGGAATCAACTTGAGCCATATAGGAATTTATCATTTCAATTTTCGACAGAACGGCCACATACATCCAGTAACTTTTTTCAGCATTTGCCAAGACATCCATCTTTATGGCGTTTAATTGTTCTTTAGCAACATCTTGTCCTACCTTTGCCAATTTATTTGCATTATAAATCTTTCCTCCTACATAAATAGGTTGGGTAAGACTGAATCCGGCCATATACACTCCTTTCATCTGTATATCCATCATATCATTCATTGAAGGATCAGGAGTAAGATACATTGCCGTTCCCATTCCGTCAATCTTAGGGAAATATGCAGCCTTAGCCACTCCTTTATCAAGGTTTGACTGGGCAATATGATTATGGGCTATCCTTATCTCCTCATCAGTCTGAAGAGCCATGTTTTTACATTCATTCAGACTGAGTTCGAGAGAGAACCCCTTTAGAGCAAATGAAAATATAAATAGACTTAACAACAGGGATTTCATAATCATTAATCGGTAGGATGAGTATTTGGTTTTACTTTAAAGAATAAAGAGTAGAGAACGGGCAGAAAGAGCAAAGTTACAAGAGTTCCTATCAAAAGTCCCCCTATAACAGTGACAGCCAGGGGACCATACATCGGATCGGGAACCAAAGGAATCATTCCTGCAACGGTGGTGAGTGAAGCTAACAATACGGGCCTCACTCTCGAAACTGTTGCATGGACTATTGCCGGATAAAGTTCCCATTTTTGAACTGTATTCAATGCATTTATCTCGTCCACTAAGACGATTGCATTCTTAATCATCATTCCTGTAAGGCCCATTAAACCGAGTATGGCAAGAAATGTGAACGGAGTATCAGTGATTAATAATGCAGGCACTATTCCGCAAAGCACAAACGGGAAGCATAGGAGTATCACTGCAAGTTTCTTCCAATTATTGAAAAGTAAGAGCATTACTACAATCAAAATGACTATCATGACCGGAAGATTCTGCATCACTTTACCCAATGATTCATCAGCAATCTCACTTTCTCCTACCCAGCGCATCTTATAACCCGGTGGCAGCTGTATTTTATCAATTTGTGATTTCACAGACTTCATCAGCTTGTCAGGCGTAGCTTCCGGATTGAAAGGGTCAGGGTCACATTCTGCCTGTATCGCCTTCTCTCCATTGTATCTACTTATTAAGCTTTCCTGCCAATTTGTGGTTATACTGTCGATACAATTTGAAAGGGTTGTTACGCGCCCCATCTTTTCCACAAGTTCTTTGCTATCAGTGGCTCCTGTCATCAATCCCTGAATTTCAGTAGGAGACAGATTTACGTTCACCATAGACCAGACAGGAATGGAGCCCAAGTCTTCAATCTTGTTGCCATCGGAATTTCTAACCACTATATTTATGGGTATAAGATTCTCTCTGTCAGAAATTACTCCTACTGTATATCCGTCTGTAGCAGCTTGTATGGAATTTCCTACATCGGAACGATTCACACCGGCTCTGGCTGCCGACTGTGAAGAATAAGCCACGGATACTTGTCGCGAAGGTGCGTCCCAACTGTTTTGAACAGTATAGGGGTCTACATAGGGAGAAGATTTCATAATCTTTTCTGCCTTTTCACTTAACTGCCGAAGCACTGAAGCATCAGGACCGGTAAATTCCACTTCTACCAGATGGGATGAGGATACGGAAAAATTATATTTTCTGGCTCTGATATAGGCTTCGGGAGCTATGTGACGTAGTTTCTTTGTCATTTCTTTCGACAACCGCTGCACTGCTTTGAAGTCTTTACAATCTATTATGAATTCTGCATAATTGTCACCTCCTTCGGGAACGGGTCTGACGAGACAATATCTTCCGGGGGTCCCACCAAGACTGATTGCCACATTTCTTACTTCAGGATCTTTCATAAGGCTGTCTGAGAGCTCAAACATTCGATCTCTAACTGATTGTGGCTTACTTTCCGAGGGATAATAACATTCCACCACAAACTGGTCATAATTGAAGTCAGGGAAAAAGACATTCTTAACTAATAAGACAGTTGCACCGGCCCCTGCAAGCAAAACTATACCTATTCCCAATGTTGCCCATTTGTGGCCGATTAACCATTCCACCAATCTTTTAATTTTTTGTTCCACCCAATTTAATTTGGGTTGGGTTTCTATGTCCTTTTCTATATTTTTTGGGTCAAGCCATTTGTCGGCACAAACCGGTACCTGAACCAAAGCCAAGATCCAGCTGATTAAAAGACTTACACAAACCACTAAGAAAAGATCACCGGCAAATTCTCCTACAGTACCTGTTGTAAGATAGATTGGAACGAATGTTGCAGCGGCAATAATGGTAGCTCCTAGGAGTGGCATGGCAGTCTGCCTACCTATCCGCAATAGATATTCCTTCTTTGGAAGCCCTCTTTCACGGTCTTTCATTATTCCGTCCATTATCACAACCGCATTATCCACTAACATACCCATGGCAATGATAAAGGCACCTAAGGAGATGCGTTGCAAAGTCGTGCCTAAAGCAGATAAAACAGGCAGAGATAAGGCTACTGTCAAAATCAGACCAAGACCAATGATAATACCTGAACGCCACCCCATGGCAAGCATCAGTACAAATATCACAATTAGTACCGATTCAATCAGGTTTATCATGAAGGATGACATGGCTTCATTCACCTGGTCGGGTTGAAAAAATACCTTATCTATTGAGATGCCAACCGGAAAGCGGGTAAATACCTGTTCGATTTTTTCATCAACAAGTTTTCCAACATCCGGCACTACGGCATTATTCTCCATGGCTACTAAAATTGTAAGAGCTTTATTGCCATTGAGAAAAAATGCTCCGCTTTGGGATTCGTCGTAATGACGGCTCACTTGGGCAATGTCACCAAGTCTCACTTTCTTTCCATCGGGAAGATTTAAAATAAGGTCTGAAATTTCCTTTACACTTTTTGCTCCATCAGTAATCTCAATATGCAATCTGTCAGGTCCGTTTTCTATCTTCCCTGAATCTATCGGCTTGGTTAAAGATTGCAGAGCCTGGGCCACAAGCATTGGAAGATTACCATTGTTCTTTATCTGTTCAGGTGTGAAAGAGATGTCTATGACTTCTCTTTGAGTACCCCCGATATTTACTCTTTTAACTCCTTTTATGGGTAAAATTTCTCTCTTTAAAGTCTTTGCATATTCTTCTAATTCCGTGTATTCATAATCTTCTCCGCTCAATGCATAAAAGATGCCATATACATCCATCATGTCATCTATCACGATGGGAGACATAACACCGGGCGGCAGCATCATTTCAACATCGTTGACTTTTCTTCTCACCATATCGAAATGTTGCTCCACTTCTTGCATGGGGGTTTCGTAATCAAACTCAACTTGAATTAGAGCTTGACCCGGCTTCACCGTACTTGAGATTTTTCTTACGTCGGGCAATGTGCGTAATTGTTCTTCAACTACTGCCACGACTTCCTTTTCCATTCTTTGAGTATCGGAGCCGGGATATATAATAACAACAGACGCCTGTTTTACCGTAACAGCCGGGTCTTCGAGCTTTGGCATTTTAATATATGCCAAGACACCTATTAAGAAAATGATAACCAAAACTGACCAGAACAATGTCTGGCGTTTCATGAAAAAATTTGTAATTCTTTCCATTGAGCCTGTTATTTCAACGGAGATTCGACTACATTAACCTTTTCTCCTTCAGTGAGTTGTTTAACTCCTGCGCTCGCAATTTTTGCGTGTGCCGGTATTCCGGCAACAATGCTCGTGTTTCCATGTGGAGCATCTTTAACAACAACCTTCTTTTTTGAAATTGTGGAATCAATGTCATTAAATATCCATACGTAGGTATCGCCGTTTTCGTAGAACAAAGATCGGGAAGGGACTAAAGATGTACTGTCTTCATTATTTTTCATTTCTACATCCACTTTCATATTCATTCCGGTAGTCAATTTAGACTTGTATTCAGGCGATATTTCAAGTTTCATTTGATAGAGCTGATTATTATCCGCATCCGGTATAAAAGATACAACACTTAATGGAATAGTTTCCCCGATATTCGGACTGCTTCCTGATATATTTGTTATTTCATCTCTTTTCAAATATATGTGCAAAGGAAGGTTAACAGAAACTTCTAATGAAGAGTCATCCACGATTTTATAAATTGGTGTGCCAGCATCAACTAATTCTCCGGGTTGCATATATCGGTAAGAAATGAAACCGTCGGAAGGGGAATAAAGCCTTGTATAATCCAACTTGTTTTTAGCCATTTCAAGTTGTAATTTAAGCTGCTTATATCCGGTCTCGAATTTTTCATAGTCATTAGGTGCAATATTATGTCGGGTAAACATTTCATCCATCCTTTTCTTTTCAGCTGTCATTTGATCGAATTGTACCTGAAGCTGGTTTACCCCTATATGATAATCAGTATCATCAAGTGTTGCCAGTAATTGTCCTTTAGTAACTCTATCTCCTTCCTTTGCTTTTAAAGAGAGTAATTTTCCACCCGTCATAAAAGCGGCATTAACATTTTTACCTTCCTCCACCACTCCGTCATAACTGTTGGAAATTGAAGAATTATTTTGCTCTATTTCTGTCAGGATAACGTTTCTAACGGGTGTATCGAGAGTATTGACAGGTCTTTTGCATCCTACACTAAAAAAACCGGTCAATGAAATGGTAATCAATAAAATATAATTTTCAGCTTTCATTATAACCTACTTTTCAGTTTGAAGAAGCAAATTTACGTAAAATAGTAGATTTATTCTTAGTTAATTAGGCCTCAAGAACATAGATTGTAAGGCTTACCAAAAAGGTTTATCAACGAAGTCTGAACTGTGAAATACGAAAACCCTTATAATAATGAGGGTGTCATTCCTAATTTTGACACCCCTCTATTTAGTAATTGTAAAAGTATTATATCACTATAGTCAAATTGAATAGTGCGTAATATTGGTTAATTTGATGAGTATCGTCGGATGCTTAATTCATAAAAAAAGCAACATGAAAAGCCGGTAATAAAATCATTGTCTAAGGGTATGTTTTCTTAAAATTTTGATAATATTACTATAAAGTAAGTAATTATGATTAGAAATAATTGATAACAAGGAAATTAGAATATTAAATAGGTTCTTTATATGATTAATGATTAAAAAAGTTTTCTTAACATTTTTTTGTAAATCATATTTATTTTGCTAATTTTACAATGGCAGACCGTCTGTCATAGACCTGGAATGGGCAAAGCCGAAGGGCCTGCAACTTTTTGAGAAGTGTTTACCTGAACTCATTTTTATTGATAATCAGAAGACTAAATATTTTATAATATAGTCAAGAATGTTGAAATGGTTTGTGTTGTGCTGATAAGTAATACTTGTCAATCAAATCTAAATTTTTTTGATTAATACGACTATTTTGATATTGCATAAGTTTTTAGCTACTGACACATTCATTCCGATAACCGAGAAAAGCCTCGGAACATAAGTTGAGTAACAAGTACAGTCTCCTACACTTTTTATTTAATATACAATTAAAGCCTGAATCTGTGGAGACAATAAGGCAATAGAAACATTATGAAAAAATTTTTAGTAATGTGCACTGCTTGTATAGCACTGTTGTTTACAAGCTGTGGAATTAGCAGACAAGCTACCTCCAATCAAAATTTGGCACAAACAGATGTTGTTCTGTCAAAGAAAAATTACAAAATTATTGGTACTGTAACTGGTGAAAGTAACCAAAATTATTGGTTTGGTATTGGTGGCCTTTCAAAAGCTTCCCTTGGAGATGCTGCAGTTGCGGAAATGTATCGTAATGCTAATCTTACCGGTTCACAAGCTATCATTAATACAACAGTAAGCTATAAAAATAAGATGATTCTTATTTACACCGGTTCCAAATGCCAGGCTCAAGGTACAATAATAGAATTTACAGAATAAGAAGATAGAATTTATCATAATAACAAAAACAGGCTCAGAATTTATTCTGTAGCCTGTTTTTAATTAAAAAACTGTATATAAAAGTTTATTAGTTTAAAACAAAACTAATACATTTAATCCGGAGTTCATTAGCTTTTCTAATTTGTGAGTGGGGTAAAATCTATTGAATGATTTTTGAAATGCGGAGAAGTTTTAAAGGTATCTTTTAACATAGAACATAAATAATTAATTTTGGAATTAAGAAAAAGACAAAGAGATATAGAATATTAATAAGGAAATATATGCAGCACTTTTAAGATTTAAATGTTCTATAAAAGCCCTTTGGAATTAAATAATACAACTGAAATTATATGAAAATTTCCCGACTATTTGTTTTTGTTCTGTTTATTATTACATGCTCTACAAAACTGATTGCCTTTAATATTTATGATCTGAAAACAGATTATGCCACAGAACCCCTAGGTATAGAAAATCCATCTCCGTTTTTTAGCTGGAAAATGACAAGCGAAAATCAGGGAGCTAAACAGGAAGGTTATGAAATAAGAGTTATCGAGGATAATGGTGATGTAGTCTGGGATTCGGGATTTGTAAATTCAGACTTATCGAATAGTATCAAATATGAAGGAAAAAATTTAAAACCACGCACCCGTTATATTTGGGAGCTGAGAGTAAAGGATAACAAAGGCAAGAGAGAAGAAGCAAGTTCATTCTTTGAAACCGGGATCATGTCGACAAATGAGGATTCACCTCTTTGGGAAGGTTCACAATGGATAGGTGGAGATAAATCCGCCCTCCCGTTTAATGCATTTTATATACCTGTTTTTCAGATTCAATTTGATGTAAGATTCCATGAGGGTTCAAATAACACTGATTTTATATATGGAGCCAACGACCCAAGACTTCCTGCAAATTCCAATATAACAATAAGGTTTTCTTTAAGGGATGAGGATAATAATTTTAATCCGGTTGTAGCTGTTTCCAGTAATGGTTATGGTTTTGTGGATGACCGTAAACCATTGGCGCATTTCGAGGTTTCTGATTCTTTAATAAATGAAACAAACCAATTTAATTCTCATAGATTCAATATTAAATCCGTAACCGGGAAAACCACCTTATTTTTGGATGACCAACTGTTGGGAGAAATTAATTTGAATCCTGCCGGCGAGGGAGGAGATTATCCCGCTTATCCTTTATTAGGAGATGTGGGTTTCTCGAGTCCGAAAGGTGAAAAAGTTACTTTTGAAAACATAGAAATAAAAAATTATCGTCATCCATACCACACAATTTCGGCAGTTCCCAATCATGAAATAGAGGGAGAAACTATAATGGTTCAATTACCGGAAACAGGTATGACGATGTTAAGATCTGAATTAACAGCGTCAAAACCTGTCAAAAAGGCGAGGTTGTATATGACTTCACGTGGAGTCTATGATTTTTTCATAAATGGGGAAAGAGTCACAGAAAATTATCTTAATCCCGGTCTCACTCAATATAATAAGACTCATAATTACCAGGTGTTCGATGTTACCGGTTTGATAAAGGAGGGCCCAAACGCAATGGGCGCCATATTAGGTGAAGGATGGTGGAGCGGACCATTTACTTTTTCGGCTGAAAATTGGAACTATTGGGGTGATCAACAATCTCTATTTGGTTATCTGATGGTGGATTATGGAGATGGTACATATGATGTATTCGCCACAACACCAGACAATTGGAAATGGACAAACGACGGACCCTACAGATATGGCAGTATATTCCAGGGAGAGGTCT
Source organism: Muribaculaceae bacterium (assembly GCA_022509185.1). GTDB lineage: Bacteria > Bacteroidota > Bacteroidia > Bacteroidales > Muribaculaceae > Lepagella. The sequence goes on from JAFLTS010000009.1 coordinate 24,786, forward strand.
ATGATGCAACGCGAGAAGAAAAGTTTAAAGGATGGTCGTTACCGGGTTTTGATGACTCAAACTGGTTGCAAGCTGAACTTGTAGATTTGGATAAAACAATATCAAAGTCGCCCCCTTCTGCAGGTTTTATTTCCTGGCCCGCAGTAGACAACTATGATAAGATGAAACTGACATCTCAGATTGGAAATTCTATAGTAAATTCTGATGAATTGACAGCTGTAGATTTCAAGGAAATTGACGGAAGGTTTATCTATGATATGGGACAAAACTTTGCGGGCGTTCCCCGCATCGTTTTCCGTAATCTGCAACCCGGCACTGAAGTGACTTTAAAGTTTGCAGAAGTGCTCTATCCTGATTTAGAAATTTATGAAGGTAAAAAAGGGGAGCTTATGACAGAAAACCTCAGGGCGGCTAAAGTGGAAGACAAATATATCGCCAAAGGAGGATATGAAATCTATCAACCACGTTTCACTTATCATGGTTACAGATTTGTAGAAATTGACGGTTTGAAAGAACCCTTATCACTCGAAGATGTGAAAGGCCAAAGTTTGAGTTCCATAGACAAATTAACTTTAAAATTTAATACCGACAATGAAAAATTGAACCGGTTTATTGAAAATATTAAATGGTCATCATTATCTAATATTTTCTCAGTGCCTACTGATTGTCCTCAAAGAAATGAAAGAATGGGCTGGAGCGGAGACTTGAGTGTTTTCATACCCTCGCTATCTTATATTTTTAATGGAGCAAATTTTTTTCGTACCCATCTTAACAATATTCATGATTGCATATCCGAAGAGGGTGTCTATCCTGCCATTGCACCAGTAGGTGGTGGATTTGGTGGACCTCTTTGGGAAAGCGTGGGAGTGGTGATACCTTGGCAAAGTTATTTGAAATATGGCGACAAGGAGACACTTCGTAAGTATTATCCGGATATGAAAAGGTATGTAGAGTATGTTTTGAATAATTATATCGACCTTGCCACAGGATTCTATAAATCTAACGAACTTTTTCCGGGACTTGGAGACTGGTTAGGGTTTGAGTTGAGCAAAAACGATGATTCAATGATCTTTGACTGTTATCTGGTATATGAGCTCGACATTATGAAAAATGCAGCAGAGGTACTTGGTCTATCTGAAGACTTTGAATATTGGGAAAAAGAGAAAGAGAAGAGAAAAGAATTTATCAGCTCAAATTATTTTGATGAAAACGGGACAACTATCAGATACCGAGATGCCGACAAGCCCGTAGATACCCAGACTTCCTATGCCCTTCCCCTTGTATTTGATATTCTACCCGAGAAGCAGAAAGCCCAAGTAGCAAAAAATCTTGTAAAATCGGTCAAGAGAGAATCGGTAGGAGATGACGGCGTGACATATCCTGAGAATTCTCTTATGACAGGCTTTATAGGTACGGCTTGGATCTCGCAAGCATTGTCAGCTGTCGACTGCGATTCCGTGGCCTATGATCTTCTTTTTAATGAGAAATTTCCTTCATGGCTTTATCCTTTGACATTAGATGCAACTACAATTTGGGAAAGACTGAATTCGATGACAAAAGAGGAGGGTATGGGAGGAAATAACCATATGAACTCTTTTAATCATTATGCTTACGGTTCTGTATTGAACTGGATGATAAACACTATAGCCGGGATAAATCCTGATAAAGAAAATCCCGGGTTCAAACATTTTTATTTGAAACCTATGCCTGATTTAAAAGGAAGAATAAATGAAGCAGAGGCAGAGTATGAAAGCCCTTATGGGAAAATCCGAAGCAAGTGGAACATATCAGGTGACCGTGAGGAAATAAAATATGAGTTTGATGTGCCGGCAAATACTTCTGCAACGCTACAACTACCGGGAGAAAAAACAATGGTGCTCGAATCCGGTAGACATTCTTTTATACAAAAATTGTAAAACTAACAGAAGGTATTCAAAATGGCATTTTGGAATCCTCTCCCATGCATAGAAATTCATAAGATTCTTTTTTGTTTTCACCATTATGCAATAATGGTTCTGACGGTATGAAACTCGATGTTAACCCATCAGAACTCATTGCCAAAGGAGACAATTATAAAATAAGAAAACCATAAAGAAATATAAGAAACGATAAATTTAATCTCTCCATTCTCTTGTTTTGGAACGTCGAAGTTTATAATAAAGTTTCCAGGCTTTCTCTACTCTTAATTGATCTTAATAATTATCCTCTTTGTTGGATATTCAAAGTTATAATGAACAAGATTACGTAAAAACCGATTAGTGTTTCTTATATTTACGTAACCTTGTTGATTCTATTAATCATTTTGATTAATCGTTGTTTTAATTAAACATTTTATAAAAGTGTTTTTTGTATTATCCAAATTTATTATTTTTGCAAAAACACTATACAATGGATATCTTAAGGATTCAACAAGACAATTTGATTCATTCTACTTCTTTGGATTATGTAAGGGATTTTTATAATGAAATCGAATGGGAAGATAGATTAATTGGGATTAAAGGAGCAAGAGGAGTGGGGAAAACTACTCTGATGATTCAACGAATAAAATTGGCTTATCCAAATTCGGATAAAGTGCGTTATATTTCATTAGATAATATTTGGTTTTCAACTCATTCATTGATCGATTATGTTTATTCTGTTTATAATGAGGGAGTAACTCATATCTTTATAGATGAGATCCATCATTTGGAGAGATGGGAACAATATTTGAAAAACATATATGACAGTTTTCCTGAACTGCATATCGTTTTCACCGGATCATCACTTCTGGAGATTGATTATTCTATTGCTGATCTTTCAAGACGTTTATTAATGTATGATATGCCGGGATTGTCTTTCCGGGAATATCTTGAGTTCAAGGGGTTCAATTATCCTAAATTGTCATTGAAGGATATACTCTATGATAACATAAAATTGACCAATTTGATCAATCCGGAACAAAATATGGTAAGGAAATTCCATAGTTATTTAAAGCATGGCTATTTCCCATTTTTTCTAAAAGGAAGAGAGACAGAATACTTGTGTCGGGTTGCTAATATGGTATCCACCGTGATAGAAAGGGATATTCCGTCAATGGAAAATATGGACTATATTTCATTAATGAAGGCAAAACAACTATTAGGTATTCTTTCGGAACAGACGCCTTCGAATATCAATATTGAGAAAACGGCAAGGAACATGGAGGTTTCCAAAAATCTTTTATTGAAACTGCTGTTTTTATTAGAAAGGTCTCAGATACTTCGGTTGTTGTATTATAAAAATGAACGATCTCCTAAATCTTTGGCCAAGCCCCAGAAAATACTTTTTGATAATGCGTCAATAGCATATTCTTTAGGTGTCGCTGATGTTGGCAGAGTAAGAGAAAGTTTTCTTGCTTCTGCTTTCCGTGGACATCTCATTGGATACCCGTTAAAAGGAGATTTACTTGTAGACAATAGATATTTATTTGAGGTAGGAGGTACCGGGAAGGGATTTTCACAAATAGCAAACTTACCGGATAGTTTTATTGCCGCTGATGATATAGAATTTGCTTTTGGAAATAAGATCCCTCTTTGGATGTTTGGATTCCTGTATTAAAATAATAATCAGTAACTATGTCTTCTATTGAGTATTGAAACTTGCCAATAAGTACAATTTATCGTCTAATAGATACTCGTACAAATTTTGTACAATTATACGATAAAAATTCCATTAACAATCAAAGAAATCAATAAAAATAAAAATAGAGTGTAACTTGTTGAGCTACACTCTATTTGTTTATTGATATTTATCTTTATAATCAGACATGGCACGCCATGGCCCTACATTACTTAACTTCTTCGAAGTCTACATCGGTTACTTCGGGTTCATTCGGATGAGACGGGCCGGCTTGTGCTCCCGGTTGCGGACCAGCTTGAGCTCCTGCTGCCTGAGCATTAGCGATATCCTGGGCAGCTGCCTGGAAAGCATCGTTAACAGCCTTTTCTGCCATGTCTATGTCTTCAAGAAGCTGATTCTTGTGAACTTCTTTCAAACGATCGATAGCACTTTGGATAGCAGCCTTCTTGTCAGCCGGAATCTTGTCTCCAAGTTCATTAAGCTGTTTTTCGCTCTGGAAGATCATTGAATCTGCATGGTTGAGTTTATCAGCGCGTTCTTTAGCTTTCTTGTCAGCTTCTTCGTTAGCTTTAGCCTCATCACGCATTCTCTGGATTTCCTGCTCGCTCAAACCGCTTGAAGCTTCTATGCGTATGCTTTGTTCCTTACCTGTGGCTTTATCTTTTGCAGAAACGTTGAGAATACCATTAGCATCTACTTCAAAAGTAACTTCAATCTGAGGTACGCCACGAGGTGCCGGTGCTATTCCTGCAAGGTTGAATTCACCCAGAAGCTTATCATCTGCAGCCATCGGACGTTCTCCCTGGAGAACACGGATAGTAACTTCAGGCTGATTATCAGCAGCTGTAGAGAATGTTTCACTCTTGCGTGTAGGAATTGTAGTATTAGCTTCAATAAGCTTAGTCATAACTCCACCGAGTGTTTCAATACCGATTGACAGAGGAACAACATCAAGAAGAAGTACATCTTTAACGTCACCGCTCAATACACCACCCTGGATAGCAGCACCGATAGCCACAACCTCATCAGGGTTTACGCTCTTATTAGGTTCCTTACCGAAGATTTCCTTAACCTTTGTCTGGATAGCCGGGATACGGGTAGAACCACCCACGAGGATAACTTCGTCAATCTGTCCTGCAGTATATCCTGCATCCTTCAGTGCATTCTGACAAGGAGCAACCACTGCGTCAATAAGCTTAGAAGCCAATTGTTCGAATTTAGCACGTGTAAGATTAGTTACCAAGTGCTTCGGGCCGGATTGAGTTGCTGTGATATATGGAAGGTTGATCTCAGTTGAAGTAGAGCTTGAGAGTTCCACTTTAGCCTTTTCAGCAGCTTCCTTCAGACGTTGCATTGCCATAGGATCCTGACGGAGGTCTACACCTTCATTTTTCTTGAACTCATCAGCGAGCCAGTCAATGATAACATTATCGAAGTCATCACCGCCAAGGTGAGTGTCACCATTTGTTGACTTCACTTCAAACACGCCGTCACCCAGTTCAAGGATAGAGATATCGAAAGTACCACCACCAAGGTCAAATACAGCAATTTTCTGTTCCTTAGTTGATTTGTCAAGACCGTAAGCGAGAGCGGCTGCAGTAGGTTCATTTACAATACGACGAACTTTAAGGCCTGCGATTTCACCGGCTTCCTTAGTAGCCTGACGTTGAGAATCATCGAAATAAGCAGGTACGGTAATAACTGCTTCAGTCACTTCCTGGCCGAGATAATCTTCAGCAGTTTTCTTCATCTTTTGAAGTATCATAGCTGAGATTTCCTGCGGAGTATAGTCACGACCGTCGATGTCTACCTTGGGCATATTATTCTGGCAAACCACTTTATAGGGGACACGTTTGATTTCATCCTCTACCTGGCTGCAGGTTTCACCCATAAAACGTTTAATACTATAAATCGTACGGGTAGGATTAGTGATGGCCTGACGTTTAGCGGGGTCGCCCACTTTACGTTCTCCACCATCAACAAAAGCTACTACAGAAGGAGTGGTGTTTCTTCCTTCATTGTTAGGAATAACCACCGGGTCTTTTCCTTCGAGCACTGCCACACAGCTGTTGGTTGTGCCTAAATCGATACCAATTATCTTTCCCATAATTTTAGTTTTTAATATTTTTAGTTTTTAGTAAAATTCAATTTTCTTTCGGGCTTTTGCCCTTGTCTAAAATATAAACAAATAGCGGGCTAAAAGTTTCATTTAGGATATAAAATTTATTCAGACTCCGTCAAATTGGCTTAAATACTGATATTTAGAGGTGGACAAACAATTGCCAAAAATGTCAATATATAGAGATGATACTTATTTGATTATTATAACTATGGGGAAGAATCCAACATAATAATTTAAGAATGTAAAGTAGGATTGTCAATATTACTAAAAATAATTAACTTTGTACCCTTAAATTACTTCGGGCAGCCGTGTACATCAGTGAATGATAAAAAGCTGCACGCCTTAAGAGTAACATAATGAAGAGTCTATTACAAGAAAAGTTATCTGTATATGATGCGCCTCAGAAAGCGAAGGCTGCGGGGGTATACCCTTATTTCCGTCAGATTTCGAGCGAACAGAACACAGAGGTGCTCATGAATGGACGCAAGGTACTTATGTTCGGTTCCAACAGCTATATGGGCCTTACCAATCATCCCAAAGTGATAGAGGCTGCTGTAGAGGCTACCAAGAAATATGGCACCGGTATGGCCGGATCTCCATTCCTAAACGGCACATTAGACATACATAAGCAATTGGAAGAACGTCTCGCCGATTATGTGGGTAAAGAAGACGTTATGCTATACAGCACCGGTTTCGGTGTAAATTTAGGCGTGATATCCACTCTTACCGGAAGAGAAGATTATGTGATTCTCGATGAGCAGGATCATGCCTCTATAATCGACGGTCGTCGGCTTTCATTTTCCAACTATCTGAAATACCGCCATAATGATATGCAGAGCCTTGAGGCTCAATTGAAAAAGACAGATCCCAATAAAGTGAAACTTATTGTGACTGATGGCGTATTTTCAATGGAAGGGGATGTAGCAAATCTTCCTGAAATTGTAAGGCTTGCCAAAGAATATAATGCTTCTGTGATGGTAGACGAAGCACATGGAATAGGAGTATTTGGAGAAGGAGGCCGCGGAACCTGCAATCATTTCGGGGTTACTCAGGATGTAGACCTGATAATGGGCACTTTCAGTAAATCTTTTGCTTCCTTAGGTGGATTCATAGCTACTGACAAAGAAATTACCAATTATCTTCGTCATCATTCACGCGCTTATATTTTCACGGCAAGTATTACTCCGGCAGCTACAGCAGCTGTGAATGCAGCAATGGATATTATACTGGCAGAGCCGGAACGTCAGACCCATCTATGGGATATCACCAATTATGCTCTTGCAAAATTCCGTGAAATGGGATGCGAGATAGGACATACGTCCACACCCATCATACCATTGTTTATAAGGGATGACTATAAGACTTTCCATGTCACACGTGATCTTCTGGATGAAGGAGTATTTGTGAATCCGGTAGTTACTCCAGCAGTGGCTCCGCAGGATACTCTTATTCGTTATTCTTTAATGGCCACTCACACAAAAGAACAGGTGGAACGCTCAATCGAGGCTATCAGAAAAGTCTTCAAGAGATACGAAATTATACCTTAATGATGACTTTTTATAACTGAATATAAAGGTTGAGCACGTAAAGCTCAACTTTTTTTATAATTATGAGCGTTATTTTTTTGGAAAAATAAAAAATAGATTAAATTCGCACCGTAAAACCAAGAAAACACAAATCTACAATGGTCTATAGATTTAAACTCGTAAGCGACGAAGTAAGTAATTTTTCAAGGGAATATGAAATCGATTCCACAGCTACATTCTTACAACTACGAAACACTATACTCGACAGCGTAGGTTATTCCAAAGACGATTTCAATTCTTTCTTTCTGTGCGACGATGATTGGCAGAAAAACGAAGAGATAACGCTTGAAGATATGGGAAGTTCAAGCGACCAGGATATATGGGTTATGGGAGACACACCTTTAAATGAACTTATAGAAGAAGATGGTCAAAGGCTTATTTTCGTATTTGATTATATGACTGACAGAGCCTTTTTCATGGAAATGAAAGAATCTTTCCCGGGTCGTACCCTCTCTGATCCTATTTGCGTGTTGAAACGCGGACAGGCTCCGGCTCAATATATAGATATGGATGAATTTGAGAATAAGATTGACCAGAGTATATTAAATCCCGTGCTTCCCGCAGAAGATCTTGATTTAGATATCTATGGCGATGACCAATATGACGAAGAGGATATTGCCGATGGTTTCGACATCAACAATCTCTGAGAAAAATTAGTCTAATATAAACAGGAAATAAATTAACCTTGCCCGAAGATACGGCCGAAAAGTGAAGGCTTGTCTTCGGGTTTGATATGTACATGCAGTTGATTGTCTTCCTTACCCATAAACAGGATGTGGGTACGGAAAACAAAAGCAATAAGTTTATCAAACTCCAGCACTGCATTAAGACTTCTGATAAGGAAACGCCTGAAAGGATTAAATTCTTCTACATCTTTAAGCACAATCTCAAAACCATCGTTTTCTATAGAATGGTGTTCTTGTAGCATTGGCAGAAAATAATCAAGCCGCAAGTCGGCAGCATTCTTGTGCGGCTTGCGGAACTTTTTATATATTTCCTGAATTACTTTTTCGTCAACCATTTCATTGATAGCAAAGAAAAGACTTCACTTCACTTTTCTTTCCCGGATCAGACAGGAAAGGACATTTTTTATTCTATATGATAAACAAACAAATTGGAAGACGGTTTACTTACTAAATGTTAAAAATAATTGATAAAGGAAAGAGCCCGGTGCAAACCGGGCTCAGTTCATTGAAAATTAGCTTTTTATTTTAAATTGTAAATTTTCTACTTTAGCATATTTTATTATCCTAAGAAGCTTAGGAGTACACCCGCTGCTACTGCTGAGCCTATCACACCGGCCACATTCGGACCCATGGCATGCATGAGAAGATAGTTGTTGGGATCGTATTCCAAACCTATATTGTTGGAAATACGGGCAGCCATAGGCACTGCCGAAACCCCAGCGTTACCGATGAGTGGATTAATCTTCTTGTCTTTGCGGAGGAAGACATTGAATAATTTCACCGAACAAACTCCTGCAGAAGAAGCAATGATAAATGCTCCGAAACCGAGACCGAAAATCAGGAGAGTGTCGAGAGTGAGGAATTTTTCTCCTTGAGTCGAGGCTCCCACTGTCAGGCCAAGAAGTATAGTCACGATGTCGGTCATTGCATTGCTGGCAGTCTTGGCAAGACGGGTTGTAACTCCGCTTTCACGAAGAAGGTTGCCGAAGAAAAGCATTCCTAACAATGGAATACCGGAAGGCACAACAAAGCAGGTGAGTAATAGACCTACCACCGGGAATATGATTTTCTCATTCTGAGTGGCCACACGCGTAGGCTTCATTTTGATAAGCCTTTCTTTCTTTGTAGTGAAAAGTCTCATCAACGGTGGCTGGATAAGAGGTATCAGTGCCATATAAGAATATGCGGACACAGCCACTGCTCCGAGCAGATTCGGATTCAGTTTTGAAGTGGTGAAGATAGCCGTCGGACCGTCGGCACCCCCGATTATAGCTACACAACCTGCCGAAAGTGGGTCAAATCCACAAAGCAATGCCAGCATATAGGCTCCGAATATACCGAACTGAGCGCAAGCTCCTATAATCATCAGTTTGGGATTAGCAAGAAGAGCAGAAAAATCTGTCATGGCTCCGATTCCCAAGAAAATAATAGGTGGATACCATCCTCTTTCCACACCGTTATATAGGATGTTTAAAACTGAACCCGGCTCATAAATACCGATCTCCATGCCTTCCTGGAAAGGTATGTTTCCTATCAACATACCGAATCCGATCGGTACAAGCAGGAGAGGTTCAAAATTTTTCTTAATGGCAAGCCAGACAAAGAAACATCCCACTGCCAGCATCACAAGGTTTTCCCAGTCACAGTTGTAAAACCCGGTGAATTCCCAGAAAGATGCCACAGTCTGGCGCATGAATTCGCCAAAAGAATATGTAGAGTCTGCTAAGATCATAACGTTATACTTGAAAATCAGATCTTAATTTTATTCCAGAATCATTAAGTCGCCATCCTGAGGCACAGCATCACCAACTTTCACCAGTATTTGTTTCACTACGCCGCCTTTAGGAGTATGTATGTCATTCTCCATTTTCATGGCTTCAAGCACACAAACAGTTGCACCGGCCTCTATTTTGTCGCCTACTGCTACCGGCAAGCTCATAATAGTGCCCGGAAGGGGAGCTTTCACTCTATAACCGTTGCCTGGAGATACAGGCTGCACGTCCACAGTTTCTTTAGAGTTAAGCTTAGGTACCTCAGGTTTTTTCTTGGAGGGTTGCTTAATCACCGGTTTATCGGCAGGAGTCTTGTCGATTTCCACGGTGTATGGCACACCGTTTACTTCCACATGCACTGTATTGCCATTAGGATCATCTACCATGACATTAAATTTAATGCCATTGATTTTATATTTGTATTCTTTTTGACTCATTGAAATTAATTTCTGTTGAAGGGTTTCTCCTGTGGTCTTGATTTTGCCTCAGGTTGTAGATTTTAGAATTCCAGGGAGAATATGCTTTCTGGAGACGCCTGATTGTCAGGTGTGTATCTTCCAGATCATGTGGGTCGCTGAAATATTCGGCAAGAGCCAAAGAAATAGCCGCAATCACTTCTCCCGGAGCCAGTTCATGGTCATCGTGAGGAGAATGGTCAGCAGCTGCCTTGGCTTTCTTTTTTCGGCTGGTAAGGATTAATTCCGATACTTTACCGAAGATCATAAAGAGAATTGAGAGCACGATGAGTGCGGCAAGCACTATACACATCGCGATAATAGTGATGGCTCCGCCCCAGCCGTCGTTTTCGGCTGCATTCCTGCTTTTTTCGGCCTGAGTCATCTTTCTGGCTATTTTGCTTTCACCGTAATCGGAGGTAAAAACCTCAGGTTCCTGCAAAGCCAAAGGAGTGTGATCTTCTTTAATTTCAGGAGCTTCTTCCTGCATAATGATTTCGGCAGCTTGTATTTGCTCTGGCTCATAGGCAGAGGGAATATTGGCTGAGGCCCCTAAAGGAGCCACAGCCAACATTAAGCTTACAACCGAAGTCAATAACCCTTTTTTATTATTTATTCTGATAGTAGGGTGCATTGTCTTATAGAGGTATGTTTCCGTGTTTTTTAGGAGGATTGGAAAGTTTCTTGGTAGCCAGCATCTGTAATGCACGGATGATACGGAACCTTGTGTTGCGCGGTTCGATCACATCGTCGATATAGCCGTATTTGGCTGCCTGGTAAGGATTGGCAAATAGTTTGCGGTATTCATCCTCTTTCTCGGCGCGTAGTTTGGCAGGATCTTCGGCTTCTTTCATTTCCTTTGCATAAAGCACTCCCACTGCACCTTCCGCACCCATCACGGCGATTTCGGAAGTCGGCCATGCATAATTTATGTCGCCACGGAGTTGTTTACAGCTCATTACGATATGAGCACCACCATAACTCTTTCTCAAAGTTACAGTTACTTTGGGCACTGTAGCCTCGCCGTAAGCATAAAGCAATTTGGCACCATGGAGGATCACACCGTTGTATTCCTGGCCTGTTCCGGGGAGGAAGCCCGGCACGTCAACTAAAGTAACCAAAGGAATATTGAAAGCGTCACAGAATCTTACGAAACGGGCAGCTTTTCTTGAAGCATTGGAGTCGAGCACACCGGCAAGAACTTTAGGCTGGTTTGCCACAACACCTACACTCTGACCGTTGAAACGTGCGAAACCGATAATGATATTTCTTGCATAGTCACGGTGCACTTCAAGGAATTCGCCATTATCTACGATAGCTCCGATCACGTCGTACATATCGTAGCTTTGTTTTGCGCTTTCAGGGATAATAGTGTTAAGAGCATCTTCAAGACGGTCGATCGGATCATCGCATTTCACCAGTGGAGTTTCCTCAAGGTTGTTCTGAGGAATATAACTCATAAGCTTACGGATAATGAAGAGAGCCTCTTCACCGTTTTCAGCCGCAAAATGAGTGACACCGCTCTTGCAGGAATGCACTGAAGCGCCACCAAGCTCTTCCTGGCTTACGTCTTCCCCTGTAACAGTCTTCACTACTGTCGGGCCTGTAAGGAACATATAGGAAATACCTTTAGCCATAATGGTAAAGTCCGTAAGAGCCGGGCTATAAACGGCACCACCTGCGCAAGGACCGAGGATGGCTGAGATCTGCGGTATAACACCGGAAGCCATGATATTGCGTTGGAAAATTTCCGAATAACCGGCAAGCGCGTTGATACCTTCCTGGATACGTGCACCACCGGAGTCGTTAAGACCGATAACTGGTGCACCCATTTTCATAGCCATGTCCATAACCTTGCAGATCTTCAAGGCCATGGTTTCTGAAAGAGAACCACCGAATACAGTGAAATCCTGAGCGAAAACATATACCAGACGGCCGTCTATGGTTCCAAATCCTGTTACAACACCGTCTCCGAGAATATGTTTCTTGTCTTGTCCAAAGTTGGTGCAACGGTGAGTCACAAACATATCGAGTTCTTCGAAGCTGCCTTCATCGAGGAGCTGGGCGATTCTTTCACGGGCTGTATATTTGCCTTTGGCGTGTTGTTTTTCGATAGCTTTTTCGCCACCACCTACACGGGCACATGAACGTTTTTCAATCAGTTCATTTATTTTTTCTTGTGATGTATCCATAATCTAAAGAATAAATTGTTGAATCTATGAGAGTTTCAGGTTCAGCAACCGCATGATTTTGCGGGATCTTCACAAAGTTCGGTCAGTACTGCCTGTGTTGATTTTGGATGCAGGAAAGCGATCTGTAGGCCGTCGGCGCCTTTTCTGGGGGCTTTGTCGATAAGTTTCACGCCCTTTTCTTCACATTCTGCCAAGGCATTTCCAACACCATCTTCCACGGCGAATGCCATGTGGTGCATGCCGCCTTTGCCACCGTTTTTCTCAATGAATTTAGCGATAGTGCTTTCAGGAGAAGTAGCCTCAAGGAGTTCGATTTTGGTATCGCCCACTTTAAAGAAGGCAGTGGTTACTTTCTGGTCTTCCACTACTTCCTGTTTGTAACATTTGAGGCCGAGTACATTTTCATAGTATTCGATAGCTTCAGCAAGATTCGGCACAGCAATGCCGATATGCTCTAAATGAGTGATTTTCATGAGAAATTTATTTAGTTTTTAATTGTTTATAGTCTAATGTTTTGAAGCGGATGATGCCGGAATACGAAGAAAATTCACCATAGAAAGACATCATTTCGTTAAGGCAAAACTACGTGCAAAAATAAGCAATAATTCTCAATAGATGAAGCAAAAGAGGCAATATCTTTAATCAAGGAGGAAAAACATGGTTTTCCCATAATGATTTAATGATGATATAAAAAATTTTAACGATATTTGCACAAATTATGTCTTGACGTAAAAATGGATATAACAGCGAAAGAACTGGCAGCCTACTGCGGAGGCTCGGTAGAGGGCGATGGCAGTGCTACTGTTTCAGACTTTGCAAAAATCGAAGAGGCCGGGAAAGGCGACCTCTCCTTCATAGCGAACCCAAAATATGCGCATTATGCTTCGACCACAAATGCCTCCGTGCTTTTGGTGTCGAAAAACTTTGAAGCACCTTCCGATCTGAAAGCCACCTTGGTAAGAGTTGAGGATCCTTATTCCTCGCTCGCAAGATTAATGACTATGGTGGCAGCTACAAAGCCTAAACCCAAGGGAATAGAGAATCCCGTCAGTGTGGGAGATGGTACCCAGCTTCCTGAAGATATATATTTAGGGGCTTTCGCCTATATAGGAAAAAATGTAAAGGTAGGTAAGGGTGTGCAGATATATCCTCAATGTTATATCGGAGATAATTGTGAAATTGGAGACGACACCGTTCTTTATCCCGGCGTCAAGATTTATCAGGGTTGTAAAGTAGGGAACCGCTGTATTATACATGCAGGTGCTGTTATAGGTTCAGACGGATTCGGCTTTGCTCCTGTGGCAGGACATTTCGAAAAGATACCACAGATGGGGGCGGTCATAATCGAGGATGATGTGGAAATTGGGGCAAATACCACGGTAGACCGTGCTACATTCGGGAACACTATTATCGGGAAAGGTACCAAGCTCGACAATCTCATTCAGATAGCCCATAATGTGAAAGTGGGAGAGAACAATGTGTTTGCGGCCCAGGTGGGTATTGCAGGTTCCACAAAGATCGGCGACCGTAACAAGGTTGGCGGTCAGTGTGGTTTTGCCGGTCATATCTCTATAGGTAATGACAATGAAATAGGAGCCCAGTCTGGTCTTCACTCAGATGTAGGCAACGGAAAGCGATTGATAGGCTACCCGGCGGTAGAAGCCATGCAGTTTGCCAGAAATGCAGTGAATATGAAAAGGTTAGCCGAATTTTTAGCGGCACAAAACAGAAAAAACAAATAAATGGAACAATTAACGCTCAAGAGTTCTTTCAAGGTAAAAGGAAAAGGGCTTCATTCCGGCATGGAGATCACGGCGGAATTAAAGCCGGCTCCGGTGAATCATGGTTATCGGTTCAAGAGGATTGATCTTGAAAGGGAGCCCGTTATAGAGGCTGTGGCAGAGAACGTAGTTGATACGACCCGAGGCACTGTGCTCGGCAAAGGGGATGTTAGAATCAGCACTGTGGAGCATGCTCTGGCTGCACTTTATGCGGCAGGTGTAGACAACTGCCTCATAGAGCTTGATGGTCCTGAGATGCCGATTCTCGACGGAAGCAGCATTATATATGTGGAAGAACTTGAGAGTGTGGGTCTGACTGCACAGGATGCCGACAAAGATTTTTTTATAATAAAGGAGAAACAGAGCCTCAAGGATGAGAAAACCGGCTCTATGATTACTATATATCCCGACGATCATTTCAGCGTGGAGGTAATGGTGGAATACAATTCACCGATTTTGCCGAATCAGTTTGCCATGCTTGATGATATAGCTGATTTCAAGCAGGAGGTTTCCAGTGCACGTACATTTGTTTTCGTTAGAGAGATAGAGGAACTGGCGGCAGCCGGTCTTATAAAGGGAGGTGATCTTGACAATGCCATTGTGATATATGACAAGCCTGCCTCCGAAGAGAATATAAACCGTTTGTGTGATCTTATGGGAGTGCCCCATATAAAGGTAGATCAGTTGGGCTATATCAATCCCAAGCCTTTGAAATGGGATAATGAACCGGCACGTCACAAGCTGATGGATGTGATTGGTGATTTCGCCCTGATCGGTAAGCCAATTAAGGGACGTATCGTAGCTGTAAGGCCGGGCCACACAATCAATAATCAGTTCACCCGTATGATACGTAAGGCTGTGAAGCATACCGAGATTCAGAGCCCTACCTACAATCCCAACATAGACCCGGTGATAGATATCAACGGTATAAAGAAATTACTTCCTCATCGATATCCTTTCCTCTTGATCGACAAGGTGATAGATATAGATCGCAAACATTGTGTAGCAGTAAAAAACGTTACGGTAAATGAGCCTTTCTTCCCAGGACACTTCCCGCAGGAACCGGTGATGCCCGGAGTGCTTCAGGTAGAGGCAATGGCCCAGACTGCCGGAGTACTGGTGCTAAATTATCTGGAGGACCCCCATACATACAGCACGTATTTTCTGAAAATAGATAATGTGAAATTCAGGCAGAAGGTTGTTCCGGGCAATACTCTATTGCTCAATGTAAGCCTGATGACCGAGATCCGCCGCGGATGCGCAATGGTAAAAGGTTATGCCTTTGTGGGAGAGAAAATCGTGTGCGAGGCCGAATTTATGGCCCAGATTATCAAGAACAAATAAATGGAAAAAATGTATCATGTAGATCCGGATGCCCGGATTGGTAATAATGTTAAGATAGGAAATTTCACAAACATATACGACGATGTTGAGATCGGCGACAATTGTGAGATTTCGGGAAATGTCACGATTTTTCCCGGCGCAAGAATCGGTAATGGAGTTAAAATCTTTCCCGGCGCTGTAATTTCAGGTATTCCGCAAGACCTGAAGTTTCGTGGAGAAAAGACAGTTGCTATAATAGGTGACGGCACTACATTGCGCGAATGTGTCACGGTAAACCGTGGCACTGCTTCAAAAGGGAAAACCGTAGTGGGAGAAAACTGTCTAATTATGGCCTACAACCATGTAGCACATGACTGTGTGATAGGCAACAGAGTTATAATGTCAAATGCCTGTCAATTGGCCGGAGAAGTGATTGTAGACGATTGTGCAGTGATAGGAGGTGGAAGTCTCATCCACCAGTTCTGTCATCTAGGCAGAAATATCATGCTTCAGGGAGGTGCACTGGTTAATAAAGATATTCCTCCATATGTAAAGGCGGCAAGAGAGCCGATCTCTTTCGTTGGATTAAATACCATCGGGTTGCATCGCAATGGTTTCAGTGCGGAAGATATCCAGATTATTTCGGAAATTTACAGAGTGCTTTACCTCAGCGACCTCAATGTTACCAATGCAGTGAAATTGATACGTGAGACACTGCCGGAAACGAAATACCGTGAAGAGATTATAGGATTCGTAGAGAATTCAAACCGCGGTATAATCAGAAGCGCTATTTAAAAAACAAAGATATTTCTAGAAGCCACGATTTTAATTCATCGCGGCTTCTTTTTATTCACCTTAGATCTTAATTATCTAACCTAAAGTATAATTATTTAACCTTAAACACAAAAGCCATGAAAAGAATTTTTAAACTGACAAGGGATAGTGTGCAGACATAGAAATCCTTTCTTTTTAAGGTGTGAAACGTTAAAACACAAAAAACCTTAAAAACCGGGAAACACTCAAAAAAATTATTACCTTTGTTTTTCAACTATCCTAAATTCAGAAGAAATGATGAGACAATTATTATTATCCTTGGGTGTATTGACAGCCGGAGCGTGCCTTGCTGCACCCCTTACTCCGGAGGAAGCCCTTGCCCGGCTGGACAATAATCCTCTCAACGGACCATCAACAAGAGCGGCCACTTCTATTATTCCGCTATTAGAAGTAAAGACACAAAAGGGAGAACCTGCCTTATATGTTTTTGAAAATAGAGACAATCCGGGATTTATGTTGCTAAGTGCGGACGACATGACTCCGGCATTGTTGGGATTTTCAGATTTCAACAATTTTGACCCTGACAACGTTCCCCCCGCAATGGAAGCATGGCTGGGCCAGTATCAGCGCCAGATAGAATATCTGAGAAACCTTAATTTGAAAGAGTCTGTATCAGAAGAAGCTTTTACCCGCACCCCGACTCTCCCTGACTGGGCTCCTATAGCTCCTATGATCAAGACTGCCTGGGACCAGGGCTCTCCTTACAATAGCCTTTGCCCGAAACAGTCCGGACAAGCTACGTACACCGGTTGTGTGGCTACAGCTATGGCTCAGGTGATGAAATATTTCGAATACCCGGCAAAAGGCCAGGGATCCATCACTTACCGTTGTGAATCATTAAACCGTAATCTATCGTTGGATTTTTCCGATATCACATTCCAATGGAATTTAATGTTGGATAAATATGCAGGAAACTTCAATGATGCTCAGGCTAATGCTGTGGCTGAACTTATGCAGGCAGCCGGTTATGCAGTACAGATGAGTTACGGGACCAGCACTTCCGGAGCTGTCAGCACATATATTCCGGGTGCTTTGATCAAATATTTCAATTATGACAATGAAGCTATTTATCTGGCACGTTCAATGTATGAATACACCGAATGGGCCACAATGCTCTATAATAATTTGAAAGAAATCGGTCCGGTAATTTACGACGGAGATACAGATTTTTCAGGAGGTCACTCATTTGTATGCGACGGCTATCAAGGCGACGGTTATTTCCATTTTAACTGGGGATGGAGCGGTTCAGGCGACGGTTACTTCCTCCTTGATGCCCTCACTCCCTCGGTAGTAGGTAGCGGTGCTTATGCCAGCGGCTTTAATTTCGAGCAGGATATGGTGCTGAATGTACGTAAACCTCAAGAGGGATCTAAAGTTGAAGATCCAAAGATCGTACTTTCGGGAACCGTTCAGGCATATACTTCAGGTGCCGATCTTTATGTTGCTATTACCGGCTCACAGCTTACCGGTTTCCGTAATTTCGGTATCGAAAAAGTTAATGTGACTGTAGGTCTTCAGATGCTTCCGGCCAACAATCTTGATGCAGAACCGGTATATTATAGTGCTGAAAACAAGTCATTGCAAGACGCAGCCCTTGATCCGGCCTATGTGATTTTCTGTGACGGAACATCCAGATATCCGTTCCCGAAATTCACTCTTTCAGCGCTTAATTTGACAGATGGTGTTAAATATAAGGCCACGATGGCTTATAAACTTGCCAACACCGACTGGATGCCTACCGGTCAGCTCGTAGGAGATTATCCTTATTTCTATATTACCAAGAATGGAAGCAATTACGAGATTGATAATTTCGAGACTATGGAATTCAAATGCGAGAACTTCGAATTCCTTACTCCGGTGTATGATGGAAGTGCTGTTAAAATCAATTTGACCATTGCAAATCCTTATGAAATAGAACTGACACGCGGTACCACCTTGATGCTTCTTGATGCAGCCGGTAATATAGCATATTTAGGTGATAGTTTCACTGAGACCCTTTCACCGGGAGGAAGTTTAACTAAAGAGTGGATATCTCCCTTGAAACGCCAGATATCGGGAACCTTAACTTCCGACACTGAATATTATCCCGCTTTGTTCGATATAGGTACCCAGACCTATTACTATAAAGCTGAAGAACCTGTAGTAATGTCAAAGAATCCGGGTAGTCCTCAGTTTAGTGCTAATTTGGTAATCGACAATGAAGAAATTAAAGGAGGAGTTTATCAGATAGCCAATTCCTCAAATTTCCAGGCCACACTTAAGATAAATGTTACCAAAGGATATTTCTCGTATCCGGTAAAGATCTGGGTAATGGAAAATGAGGGAGGTAACTATTATTCTCTTCTTGCATTCTCATTAGGTTCAATTATACTGAATGGAGGGGAACAGTACCTTGAGAGCACCAAGATTAATTTTCCGAGTGCTGACATTGGAGTAGAATACTACCTCGGGGCCGTCTTTCAGAAAGCAGACGGAGGTTATTCTTTGTTGAATTCCAGAAATATATTGCCGTTTGTAGCATTAGACAATGGAGCCGGGATTGAAGAATTAGGTATAGGTTCTGAAGATATCTTCTATATCCACGATCGTTCTACAGGCATCCTCTCCGTTGCAGGCTCAGGCATTTCTAATGTCGAGGTTTATTCTCTGAATGGTATGAGATTGCCTGCAAGGGTAGATTATTTAGGAGATATAGCAGAAGTTGATCTGTCATCCTTGGGTAAAGGAATGGTTATAGTGAAAGCCACAGATAGTAAAGGTAAGACCAAATCCGGTAAACTTGCTTTATAACTTCTTGATATATAAGATTTAACATCAAGAACCAATAAAAAATTTGGCCGCTGGAATTTCATCGGCCAAAATTTTTATATATGATATTTGAAATGTTAAAATCACAAAAAAATTAAGTTAAAATCTTGATGGAATAAAAAATTGAATTGAAATTATTAAATCAAATTCTATAAGATTCCATTAAAACAAAAAAGAAGGTAAATGACAAAATGAAAAATATTGTGGAAAACATAGTCCTAAAACATATTTATTAAGAAAAAATTATAGTAAAAGTATAGAAAAAATGAAAAAAATAAATCTTGGTGTAATTAAAAACAAGGCCAAAAATCTGTTTTTAATAGATAGAAAGGGGGCTATGATATGTTAAAAAAGGCCATTAGTTAATAATTTTTATTTAAAAATTTATAAATTTGCGAATGATGGAAGCCTGAAAAAGCCTATGACCGATATATAAGGAGGCATCAGCTTCACTATAGACATAATAAAAAGATAATAATTAACTGAGGCCTCCGGCCCTTGGGAGAGGTTCGGAGGTTGGATAAACTAACCAAACTAAACAAATAAAGTATGAGAAAACTGTTTCTTATCATGATGACGCTGATAGCGTGTACTTGGGGAATGCAGGCCCAGACCCGCACTTACCATGGCACGGTGCTTGATGCGTCAAACAACGAGCCCCTTGTGGGAGCTACAGTGATGCCGATAGGCGGAGGCCAAGGTGTAGCCGCCGATGTCGACGGAGAATTCACATTGACAGTACCCGCAAGTGTAAAGAAAGCCACTGTTTCTTATGTGGGCTACAAGTCTCAAGAAGTTACACTTTCCGATGGAATGATAGTAAAGCTTGAGAGCAGCTCTTCCAACCTCGACGAAATGATCGTTGTTGCATATGGTACGGCTAAGAAATCAGCCTTCACCGGATCGGCAACAGTAGTGGGAGCCGAGGAGATTGAGAAGAGCCAGGTTACTAATGCACTTAATGCTCTGACAGGTAAGGTGGCCGGTGTTCAGCTATCTAATCCTACAGGTCAGCCCGGTCAGAACGATCCTACCATCTTCATTCGTGGTATCTCATCATTGAATGCAGGTAATAGTCCTCTCTATATAGTAAACGGCGCTCCTTATCCCGGTGATATCAACAATATCAACCCGGCCGATATCGAGTCTATGACTGTATTGAAAGATGCGGCTTCAAATGCTCTTTACGGTGCTCGTGGTGCCAACGGTGTTATCCTTATCACAACCAAGAAAGGTAAAACAGGTCAGAACGCCACTGTTACTGTAGATGCCAAATGGGGTTCAAACTCAAAGGCTATGCAGGAATACAAGACTATCCGCGACCCGAGACAATACTATGAGCTTTACTACCGTTATTTGAAAAACTTCGCTATGGCCAATGGCCTTTCAGATAGTTCTGCTCATGTATTTGCAAACAATAATTTAACAAACAATTCATCCTATGGTCTGGGTTACCTGACCTATACAATTCCGGATGGCGAATATATAATCGGTTCTAACGGTAAGTTCAACGGTAATGCTACTAAGGGTGCTTACAGGACTTACAATGGCATGGAATATTACCTTCAGCCGGACGACTGGTATGATGCGGCTTACAAAAATTCTTTGCGTCAGGAATATAACCTGAGCATTTCAAAGGGAACTGACGGCACTAATTTCTATATTTCAGCCAACTATCTGAACAATGAAGGTATCACTCCCAATTCAAACTACGAACGTTTCACCACTCGTCTTACAGCGGACACTCAGGTGAACAACTGGTTGAAAGTAGGAGGCGACGTAAGTTACACCTATTATCGTTCAAAATTTATGACAGGTGAAGGTTCCACCAACTCTTCAGGTAATATCTTCGCATTCACTCAGCAGATAGCACCTATCTATCCGCTTTATATCCGTGATGCATCCGGCAAAATCATGAGAAATGACGCCGGATTGAAGATGTATGACTATGGTGATGGGGAAAACGCAGGTCTCGTACGTCCATTCTTCAACAATGCTAATGCAATTTCCGACGCCATGTACGACACAAGCAAATATAACGGTAATGCATTCACCGGTTTAGGCTTTGCTGAAGTTCGCTTCCTGAAAGATTTCCGTATTACCTCCAACAACTCGTTCAACTATGACGAAACTTTGTCGACATATGTGAACAATCCATATTTCGGAAACGGTGTGGAGACTAACGGTACAATCCAGAAAATTTCCTCAAGAAGCATTAACTATACCTTCCAGCAGTTGTTGAACTGGGAACACACCTTTGGTGTAAACAATGTTGCAGCATTGGTAGGTCATGAAAATTATGTTTCTATTTCCAATGCGTTGAGTGCATATAAGCTTAATCTTTTTGATCCTTCAGTAGAGGAACTTAACGGTGCCCTCCAGGATGGATCAATGAGTTCATCAGCCGGTAAATACAACAATGAAGGCTGGCTCTTCCGTGTACAATACAACTACGATGAGAAATATTTCGGTTCAGGTTCATTCCGTAGGGATGCCTCCTCACGTTTCGATCCGAAACATCGCTGGGGTAATTTCTGGAGCTTAGGCGGTGCATGGCTTATCAACAAGGAAAACTTCATGATGAATGCTTCCAAATGGCTCGATCTGTTGAAAATCAAGGTATCTTACGGTGAGCAAGGTAACGACAATATCGGTGACTTCCTTTACACAAGCACCTATTCAATTGTCAACAGTAACGGTAGTGCTTCAGTTATTCCCGGAACCCTGGGTAATCCGAATATTTCATGGGAAAAGAACGGAAACCTGAACTATGGTGTTGAATTCGAAATGTTCAACGGTCGTTTCAGTGGTTCTATCGAAGGTTTCTGGAGAAAGACCTCAGACATGCTTTCATGGTTTACACTTCCTCCATCCTATGGTTGGACAGGTTATTGGGATAATATCGGTGATATGACCAATACAGGTGTAGAAATCGACTTACAAGGTACATTGATTGCAACAAAGGATGTGACCTGGACTGCAAACTTCAACCTTACTTACTATAAGAACAAACTATCTTATCTCCCTGAAGAAAGGAAAACTATGGAGGTTGACGGTGTAAGAGGTTATTCCAGCGGTGAATTCTTCTATGGAGAAGGAATTCCATTGCAGACCTATCATCTCTTCAAATATGCTTATCCGGATTCAAAAACCGGAGAAGCCCTCTACTGGCACAAAATATTTGAGAACGGTAAAGATACCGGAAAAAGAGAAGCCGTGCCTTACTCCAAGCTTGACAGCGACAACGACTACTTCCTTTGTGGCAGCACACTTCCTCCCGTGTATGGTGGTTTCGGCACAAGCGTATCTTTCTTCGGATTTGATTTCTCTATCGATTTCTCATATTCATGCGGTGGAAAGATCTTAGACAATATGTATATGATCTATATGGGTTCACCGACACAGAACATGAAGGGTTATAATTTCCATGAGGATCTGTTGAACGCATGGACACCGACAAATACCGGCAGTAACATTCCTGCATTATACTTCAATGATACAAGCGCTGCCACTACATCCGACCGTTTCCTCGTGGATGCAAGTTATCTGAACCTTCAGACCATCAACTTCGGATACTCTTTCCCGCAGAAGTGGGTTAACAAGATGAAATTGCAACAACTTCGTATTTATTTCGCAGCCGACAATGTGTATTACTGGGCAAAACGTAAGGGTCTTGATCCGCGTCAGTCAATTACCGGTGATGTATCCAATGTAGTTTATTCACCGATCCGTACACTTTCAGGCGGCCTTTCAGTTACATTCTAATCTTAAGAAAATATGAAAACAATATATAAATCACTAATCGCGGCCATAGTCTTGATGCCTACACTGAGTTCCTGCGTGGAAGAGGTGTTCCCTCAAGGCAGTACGGTCACTGAAGGACAATTGGGAGAGAGTGCAGAAGCTACCGAGTCGCTGGTATTTGGTATGACCTCCTATTTCAATAACATTGGGATACTGGGTCGTGACCTATCCTACGACTGGGGATATGGCTCACTGATGCATATGCGTGACGTCATGACTGAACAGATGTCTATCCAGGAAAGTGGATACGACTGGTATTCTTCCTGGTCGCAGTGCACCTATATTGGCCCTAACTATGCCTCTACCCAGTTTATCTGGAATTTCTATACCAAATTAGTGCTGACTACCAATAACGCAATAGCAGCTATCAATCCGGAGACGGCTACCGGACAGCAACTGTGTTACCTCGGTATCGCTTATGCTTTCAGGGCAAATCATTATCTCGATATGGCCCGAATGTATGAATATCTTCCTACCGACGTCACCAGCCCTATTACTCCGGAAGGCAACGATGTAACCTATTATACAGTACCTATCGTGACTCAAGAAACCACGGAAGAGGAATCAAGAAAGAACTATCGTGCAAAAAGAGAAGATATGTATGAGTTTATTCTGGAAGATCTTCAGCATGCTGAGGAATATATCCAGGAAGGAACCGTACCGTCTAAGAACCAGCCTAACCTTGCTGTGGTTTACGGTCTTTACGCACGTCTTTTCATGTGGGTTGAAGATTATCCGAACGCAGCCAAATATGCTCGTCTGGCGATAGACAATTTCAGCGGTTATCCCACTACCCAGGAACAGTGGCTTGACTTGACTACAGGCTTCAATTCTATAAGCACGCCGTCATGGATGTGGGGTTCAAGTCAGATCAAAGAAGACAGCTCAGTGCAGTCCCGTTATGATAACTGGACTTCATGGGTAAGTAATGAAGCACTCTTTGGCTATACCGGTCTTGAGGGTGGCCCGATTATGATGATAAATAAAGCAAGCTATGACAGGATAAATAATGCAGACTTCCGTAAATTATCTTATATAGCTCCGAAAGGATCTGAATTATCAGGCAAGGAACCGGTGATAGACCCGTCTTTCAGGACATCGCTCCCCACTTACTCTTCATTGAAGTTCCGTCCTGCCCAGGGTAATGTCAGTGATTATCTCACAGGTGCTGCATCAGATTATCCTTTGATGCGTGTCGAGGAGATGTATTTTATCGAAGCTGAGGCTGTAGAACACTCAAATCCGGGACAGGGAAAAGCTCTGCTCGAATCTTTCATGCAGACTTATCGTTATTCCTCTTACACTTGTACTTCAGCTAACGTTATCGAAGAGATTTTCTTCCAGAAAGCTATCGAGTTGTGGGGAGAGGGACAAACTTACTTTGACCTAAAGAGACTCGGCTATTCTGTAAAAAGGAACTATGACGGCACCAACTTCTATTCATTGACAGCCATCAATACAACCGGACGTCCCGCTTGGCTGAACTTCTGCTTTGTTCAGACAGAGCCCAATAACAATGAGGGCCTCAGAGGCTGGAATAATCCTGACCCGTCTGACCTTTATGACACAAACTTATAATTGTGACACCCATCAAATTTGAAAAGAATGAAAAAAATAAATAAATATTTTACCATAGCCGCGACGCTCGGTATGGGACTATTGGGTCTAAGCTCCTGCGACGAGAGCAAGGGCGTAGAATATGATCCTGCCAATCCGTTGCCGCGCGACCGAGTGGTTTATTTCGGTGAAGAGGCGGAAACATATTTTGAACTCATCGAAGACGACAATACAGTTATATTCCCGGTATATCGTAATTATACCGACGGTGAGTTAAGAGTTCCTATAAAAGTAACTCCTGCTGAAAACTATGAAGGTGAATCAGCCTATTCTTTCCCTTCTGAGGTTGTGTTTGCCGATGGAAGCGATTTCACCACTTATACTGTGACTTACGATTATGATAAGGCAGAGAAGGGAGAGGAACAGACTTATTTTATCAATCTTGATGAAACTTACAGTTCACCTTATGTGCTCGATTATCTTAGTGTGACTCTTGTAAAACCGGCATGGGCTTATTATGGAGACGTTTACTTCGCTGACTATTTCATTGAGGTAGAAGGTACTTTCAGGATGTATCAGAATGAAATGAACACTGCCCAATATAGAATAGAAGCTCCTTATTTTGAAGCTACAGGCGATAGTAATTCATATTTCGTATTCCAGCTTATGGAAGAAGGAGAAGATTATGAAGTAGATTATTTTGGTGACCTGATGCCATTGCCTATCACCGGGCCAAATCAGGTAGGATACCAGCTCTGTTTGGCATATTCTATGCAAGGATACGACTTCTATGCAGCTATGTCTGATGTATGGGGTGAAAACGGATTAGGTTACATTCCCACTACTAACGAATATAATTATGTAGTTGATTATCAGGCTGATGGTGTAACGCCAAATGAAATACACCTGTCACCGATCTACATTTCTGTCGAAACTGCTTATCTTGGTGATCTGGAGGATTATTTGGAACAGGTAGTTATTGTATTCCCCGGAGGAACTGCTTCAGACACCACGCTTGAATTGGAAGTTGAGGGATTCACCCAGGATTATGATGAACTTATCGTAAACCTGACAACCGTTGGTGCAGACCTTACATCAGTTAAATTGGCAGTCGGAGAAGGTACAAATGCTGACGCAGTGATTTCTGCAATCGAAGACGGCTCATTGGCTTCCATAGAAGTTACTAAGGCCGGAACTGTTAACGTACCCTTCCCATATTCAGATCCGGGACGTTACACCCTGGCAGCTGTTGGATATGTAAATGACGAACCGAGAACCCAGATTTCCGGAACAGTTACCTTCACCACTTCAGATGAAGATAGCAATGCCGGTTGGAAGTCATTAGGTTATGTAAATTATACCGACGGTTATATGTGTGCAAATCCGTTCTATTTCATAGAAAGAACTACAGAAAAAACTGTATTGACCTATCAAGTAGAGATACAGGAATACACAGAAGAGCCGGGATTATACAGACTTGTAAATCCTTATGGAGAAGCATATCCTTATAATGATCCTGGAGACTACGATCCAAACTGGGACTGCTATGTATACATAGATGCAACGGTTCCTGATCAGGTAGTGGTATTGGCATCAGAACAGACTCTGGATTGGGGTGATTTCGGTCTTGCATTTACATTAAGTTGGGCTGACTATTATCTCACATATGAGGAATGGAGTGTAGAAGAGGTGGCAGAAGAAGATTATTTCGGAAGTTTGTCTGGCGGCAAGATCACTTTCCCGGCACAGGCATTGGCAGCTCAGTGGATTTTCACAACCAGTGATCTGGAAGAATATAGCGACTATATCTTTGGAGCCAATGTCGTGATGGATTGGGAAACCTATCAGGCTAATGGAGCTAATGAAAATGCGGATCCTTTCTTGAAGAACCCTGACGGAACGTTATATGCACCATTCTGTGTTGATCTGAATTCATTGACTCAGACACCGACTCCTTCTACAAGGAGCATGGGTATCACCAACGGATACAAATACTTAAAGACAAAGAGCATGGCATCTGCTAAACATGGTGTGAAACTTCCGAAGAAGACAATCTCTTCCAAGAAGAAAACAGCCAAAAAATTGCAGCCTAAATCAATCTTTGATTATAAAGCCCGCAAATAAGCAGAAAAAAAGCAAACAAGCAGAATAATAAACACGAAGAGCCCGGTGAAAACCGGGCTCTTTTGGTTAAATCTTGTTAATGAAATTTTTATAAATGCTCTTTCTAATTTAAATTTGTAACTTATAAGGTAGGCTTTCTTCGGTAGGAAAGAGGCAAAAAGTTTACAAATTTAAGGTTAAAGATGAAATTTGACCATTTCAAATCGGGGGAAGTTACATTCTTATAGACAAAACAATAAGTCCTAAGCAAAAATTTATTTGAAACGATAAGAAGAAAAGAGTGAGGAAAAGAATAAGGATATCAGGAATAACGGCATTTGCCGTTTTCATGTTATTATTGGGGCTTACCGGCTGTTCAGCCGATGAGCTTACCGATCATTCTTCTTCATCCGGTGAATCAACGGAGAATGTTGAAAATCGGAACTACAGTTACATAGCCTTTAATCTTATTATAGAAGAGGATGAAAGAACCCGGGCGCCATACGATGCCGATTATGATGATGATGTAGGAGGATATACCTACAATAAAGGGTTGGCTTGGGAGAGGGCCTTATATTTTGAAGCGCCACGGGATCCTGACGAAGAGGAAGAGGAATACCGGGTGCCATGTCACTTTGCTGTATTGTTTAATCAGGATGGCTCAAGAAGAGGAGAGATAGTACCTTTGGATCTTTCCTTTAAAGAGGATTTAGAAAATGATCCGGTAACGGTATACGGTAAATTCTATGATCCCGAATCGGCTGACAATCCCTTTGAAAATGAATTTACAGGCACAGTCTGGGTGGTGTTGAATGCAAGTCCGGATATTTATACAGATGTAGTTACCGCGATAACAAAAGCTACCCCTTTGACCGAACTTCGTAAACTCGTATTGCAACCTTCCCCAAACAATAGCGATCCGGATAATTTCCTCTATCTTAAGGATGAAAAAGGGAAATATATAACAGATGACTATGGCAACCGTTATCTTACCATGTCCTCTTCGATAATAGTTGACGGTGACAATACCCAACCGGCTGTAACCACTACTTCCGGTAAAAATGTGTTTCATTTTTATGAAACAGAAGAAGATGCCCGGAATAATCCTACCTCTCTTTTTATTGAACGACTAACGGCAAAATACACAGTGCTCTTCAAAGGAGAAGATGGGCTCAAGTATTATCTTATATCCGAATATCTAATGGGAGCTTCAGAAGAGGGAGAGGAAGAGGAAACTCCGGGTACTGGAAATGAATTCAATCCGGTAAAAAATTTAATCCTTTATCCTTCAAAACATAAAAACGGTGAAATAAGAGCGGATGGAGAAATTACCCCTTTGAAATACGTAGTGAACTATAAGAGAAGTCCTTCGATAGGTAACAGAAATGAGGTGGATGTACAGACAACCACAGATTGGAAAGTCAATATTCTTGGTTGGGAAATAAACGGTATTGATTATGAAGAATATCTGTTTAAAACCATAGAGTCTGTCAATTATTTTGAAAACTGGAATATTGAACCCTATTCTTCCTATAGAAATTTCTGGGCCGAGGGAGTACATTACAACAATGTGGCTTATCCTGACCAATACAGGAAGGTGGCCGGTTCAGGATTGAAGGATTTTGAAGAGACAATGAGGAATTCATCCACACTCAGATATTTTGATTTTGAGAGTCTGTCTCATAAAAATGTCAGAAAATATATACCGGAACACACTTATAATGTTTCCGTGCTTCAGGGAAAGGATTATACCTCCAGGGCATACATGCGGGCCGGTTCTCATCTTATAATGACGGCACAATTGCTGATTAACGGAATGGAATCCCGAAACCTTTATGAAAGGGGCTATCATAATGATAAGGGATATATCACCTATAACAGTAATTTCGTTAACGACAAATACTTAATGAACGACATATATTGGCTTAAAGATGCCTATATGAATTATGTGATAGAGTATTTGGGATATTGGATGCTCACCGATGAGAATATAAAGCTTTTAGGTAATAATGACGGTAATTTTTATATTGATGACAAAGGTGTTAAACTTAAAGCTGATGCCTCTTCCTTTACAATAGAGAAAGCTGCATTATTGGGCGGAGATGCACTGGTATGGGTAAAACCTGTTGTTCCTCTCTATATTTTTAATCCTGATAAACCACAACAAGAGGGTTACGATGCCGATGGCTATAAGGAGTTGACCTTAGAACAATACACCACTCTGATGTTCGACCATCAAAACTATATGGCCTTATGCCTTAACGAGGGCCGGATGTATTACGCCAGTGGTTCATTTCATAATCTGACAACAAATTATACCACACCCAAGGTTGGTGATTATGGCACAGTCCGCAATAACTGGTATTATTTCACCGTTGAGGGAATAACCGTGCCGGGTACCCCGGTTTCAACTCCCGAACAGGAGATAATCCCGAATGTGGAGCCGGTTGTTAACGGTATGGGTGTGAGCATGAAGCTTTTGGATTGGCATTATGAATTTGTTAATGTGGATATTAGTCATCAACGTCCCAAGTGAACCATAATAAAGATAAGAAATGTTGAAAAATAAAATAATATACTTTCTAATCTTCCTGTTCGCTATTGCAGGGTTTTCATGCACTGATGAAAAACTTGTGAAGGATAATACTTTATCTCCGGAAGAAGAGGAGGGATATTATTTAGCCACTACACTCAGTCTGCCCGCGATGACCAGAGCCGGCACTTCAACCGCTGCTTTTGAGGATCTTGAAGATTATATAGATCCGCAGCAGCTGAACCTTCTTTTCTTTTATGCAGACAATGAAAAGGCAAATAATGAAGACACGGACTTTTCAGGATACAATACACTCATAAAGCAGTTTAATGCCTCGGATTTATATATCATACCTATAGCTTCTCCTTTAGACGGATCATTAAAGAACTGGTATGTCAGAATTCCGGTCATTGATGAAACTTTTGCCCAGACACTTCGTCTACACGATTTCAAAGTAGTGGCCCTTGCCAACTGGAGCAAGGAAAAGGATATTGCAATCAATAAGGGAGATAACATTCACCTATTACATCACTTAACTTCTGATACGGAATATAATAATAAGACGGCATTATCATTCTTAAAAGAGGGTACAGATAATATGGGTTTATATCAAATCTGGATTAATGATAATATCTCAGGGATAACAAAAGAAACAGCCTTGGATTGGATAAGAGATAACTGGTGTCCGGGTGATAAATATGTAAACGGTAAAGGCCGGGATTCAGAATTTTCCAATTATCAGGACCTAAGGATCTTATGGAATTTCAATGCCGCCTATAACTATGATCCGGGAAGCACTGATAATTATGATCCGGAGGAGGATTTTGGGGAGGTTTATGCCACAGAATGGGCTCAAAAAAATTATGATGATTTTCATTCATGGCTATCTGCTACAAATGCTACAACAAAACTATCGAACATAGGCCCTTTATCTTCAGATAACGGACGATTTAGTTTTATAGGGCTCCCGGAAGGGCAAACAGGAAACTCAGCCAAAAGAGGATCCAAAGGGGATGGTAAGACAGGCATTGTGCTTCCAAGTGGAGATAACTCAAAAAATGTCATCAAATTTATGATTCCGGCTTCCGGAACTTTGTTTGTGAAATGGGCGAGTGCCGACTCAAATGAAGCCGGCTTAAAGATTGAGAGAAGAAATAACATAGATGATAGCACAGCTAAAGATGTAATTTCATCAGAAACAACGGAAACAAAAACTGTTGACAGTGGTGAAATTACTTTGACAGGGGAGGCTGAACATATATGGATATACTGTGATAAAGGAAATGCCATCATATATGAAATCGAGTATGTACAAGGAAAGTATCTCTATGAAACCAACAGATCAGCAGCTCCATTGAGCGATAATCAACTGATACCTATGTTTGGTTGTCAGCAATATGACAAACTTCAGGATTATTGGCGTCCGGGTACACTTTTTAATCTCTCAAACTATAACCGTATCAGTTCAACTAATGATTACGACAGCAAGGAGATATCTCTTCTCCGTTCAGTAGCCAAAGTGGAGTTGAAAATTCCGAAGTCGTTGAAGTCTCATCATGTCTACCTACGGTGTTCAAACAGACATTCACGATATGAACCGATGGATGTTTCTACACCTACTGATCTTATCTGGGCTGATAATTCAATTAATGGAAAACATTCTGAAAAATGTGAATGGCATAAATTGATTGGACACGAACCGTTCTATGAACCCGGTGGTTCAGATTCCGATTTCACTAAATATAAGCAAAAGTTAGCCTGGTATTACGGTTCGTGGAATGATGGGAGCGGGGAGATAGGAGGAGTGACAATACCGGCAAGCAATGCATATGGGAACACACCTACTGTTTCTCCTACAGATGCAACTAACTGGGATGGTTATCCTCATATAATAAATCCGCGGATACTAAGATCAGACTTTGCAGAATTTATATATACGGGAGAGGCAGACGGTATCTATCACCGATATGTGATGTATGTTCCGGAAAAATTTGTAGACGACCCTAATAATACCGGTAAAATAGAGGATAATCCTAAGGTTTGCCATATTGAATTCCGTCGTGGTCCAAATGATGACGGTAAAAATGGAGACCCATGGAGTAATGTGGATGATGATAACTGTTACCGTATTTATTTTACTAAAGACGGTTTCTATAATTATAACAACCAGGGATATCCTGATTTTAGAAAAGACGCAAACAACGTAGAGAGAAACTGGGAAAACTATTATGAACAGAATACAGATATATTGAAACAGCATTGGCCGATAATACGAAACCATGTTTATTCTTTCACAGTTGGAGATGACGATCAGGTAGCAATTATTGTCAACCTGGAGGTTTTACCCTGGAAAAATGTTGAAGAGATGAATTATACCTGGTAATAGCGTCTAGATATTTATATGAAATTAATATTTAAAATATTAATATATAATTTAGCAATCCTGATAGTAACAGGAGTCCTGTCATCTTGCAGCGATGAAAAACTTGAGCCCGGTTCTTCTTTAGGAATGAATAATCCTGAAGGGGATCCTGAGATGGTTTGTATACCTTTATCTCTATCTTTTGATGTTACAGTTTCTTCACGTGAAGGAGGGACCGATCCTCGAACGAACTTTGAAGAATTTACTGACGGTGATGAACATATCATAGATTTTGATATGGAGAACGAATGCTATGCCCTTATTTTTGATAATAATTGGAAAGCAAGATATATTCAACCGGTTTATCCCAACACTCAATTGGGAGAGGGTAGTAAAATAAACGGGTCTTATACAGAGTTTACAGTCCCGGTTGTTACCTATGTACCTAAGGCGGATATACATTATGATGAAGATACAGGAAAGTCTGATCTGATGTATATTATGGTAGTTTTAAACGGTGGTAAAATTTATAATAAATTAAAGACAGAGTTCGATAAATTAAAGGATGATACTTCAGCCGGTAAAAAAATTATTGGCCTTACCTGGAATGATGAAAATGATGGAGAGGGAACGATCGGGTATAATTCCTATGGTCATTTCACAATGACCAATTCAGCCTATTACAATAGTAAAGGGGAATTACAGACAGCAACGCCGATAACAGGGAAAATTTATCCGAGCGTTAAAGCTTATATGGAGGATCAGAACAGACAGCCTTCCGCTTCAGTTTATGTGGAACGTATGGTAGCTAAATTCTCTCAACCCACCTTCTCCACAGACGTGATAGGTTCAGACAAGGTATTCCGTCCTGACCAGAATTCACTTGCCATGTTTATCTATTCCTGGGAAGGGGATACATATAAACGTGAACAACGTAACTGGCGTATACATCTTCTAGGGTGGACCATAAACGGAACAGAGACGAAAAATTTTATTTTTAAAAATGTCCCTGAATTAGTAAATTACAACATAAATGTATGGTGGAACGATGTCGAGCACTTCAGAACTTATTGGAGTGTGGATCCGCATTATTCTTCCGGAGATGATTTTTATCCCTGGCAGACAAGAAAAGCGGCAGATTATTCTTACCCGATATCTCTGGAGTTCGGAGCAAGAAATAATAAAACAGCCGTGCTTCAATATAAAAGTTTTAATGAGGTATATTGGCCGGATGATGATCTTTATACAGCTGAAAATACCTTTGATCCGAATGGGACTTGGTACGACAGCCAGATTAAAGAAAACGGAAGCGATACTTACACTACCAATCTGAATTATCTTGACGGTCGGTCATCTTTGCTCGCTGCCAACCATCTATTGGTAACTGCAGAATTATATATCCAGGGAGAGCAAGATGAAAATTTCAACTATATCAATGAGTTCGGGAAAGTAAAGGATCTCTATGGTGATCGTGTGCAAAGATATTACAAGGAGGAACGTGACTGGATCAAAATGTTTGTGAAGGATTTTAACGATGCACTTGAGGGTCAGGAACGAATGAGTTTCTATGAATATGACTGGGATAAAGAGGGAATTTCTTATTCTGAACGATTTATAGCGATACCAACAGGCTCGTGCAGGTTATATTATGATGGAAAGTTGTTGACTAATGATCTGATAGACCAAATCTTCGACCGCAAACAGAATCTGGATGAGGAAGGCCATCTTTTAACAGGAGATCCTTACAAGGCTAATGTGAGAGGTGGAGACGGACGCCTCATTCCATGGCTTGAACCCGGACTATTAGGAGATGGAGGGGCCGAGGGTTTGACTGTAAAAAGATTGACCGAAAATGACAGATATGAGGAGCTTACCTATTATGTTGATGGTAACTCTAATAACACAAATAATAATTGGACACCCAATAAATATAAATCCCTATTTTACGAGTGGTTCGGTCCCATTGACCATTTCAAGGAGGGAAAGATGTATTATGCCGGAGAGATAAAACATCATAACGGCGACGAAACAACCAACAATATAAATTATTACGGAACCGTAAGAAACCATTGGTATCGTTTTAATATAGAGTCTATTAACTCTCCGGGAATCCCTGTTGACGACTTAACCCAAAAGATTATACCTGACAAGCATGCTACCAAAGACCAGATAAGTGTTTATACAGATATTATCGACTGGCATCCTAAAGAGACTGAAGTTGACTTCACACAATAAACCTGTTTCTCCTCTATGCAAATTAAAATACTCAAATATATTTTATTTACCCTGATCCCACTCACTTCCTTCCTGTGTTCATGTACGGATGAAGAGATTACACCTACACCGTCAGGGGCTACGGAAACAGACCCGAATATTCCACAGGAGATTCTCAACGGATATTCCGTAAGTTTCAACTTTGACTTGGGACCTATGGGAGGTTCTTCCAACGACCTTACCCGTGCAGAACTCGTTACCACTAATCCGTATCTAAGGGAAATAGAGAATTTTATTGATCTTGAGAAAATCCGTATACTTTTTTTCGTTTGTATACCCGATGAAAATAATCCGGAACCGGAATATAATGCTGAGAATCCGGCAGCCTTTAAAAAACATAGGACCACGGATTATTTTTTGTTTGAATCTAAGAGCCGTTGGGTTTCGCAATTATCTGATGATCAGTCAACACAGGCAAGCTATCAGGTGACAGCTCCGGTATTTACATACGGAAACAATGATGAATACGATTGGGAATCGGTGAGATATGCACTTGAAAACTACAATTTTAAGATAGCGATATTAGCAAACCGACCCGACTATGTGAACTTCGGGGATTTTGACAGTAAATTCGGCGGCAAGATAGTGGAATTCACCACTGACCGAGGTCCTAACTGGGGACCTGAGGATGGCTGGAAAAAACCGGAAAGACTTGGCACAAAGAAAGATGGAACACGGGAAACCAATGAAGAGAAGCCTACAATCAACGGCTTGCATCATTGCCAGTGGGATGCTGTTTATTCTTCAAAAAACAACGGTTATAACGACGCTCATGATGGCAGCGGAGTTTATAGTTTTATAATGGGAAATCCTAAACCTACGGAAAATAAGCCTCTTAAAATACCGGAAGGAGTAGGAGACACTAATATGATGGGTGCCCTTTCATATTGGACAGAAAAAAAACCGGACGGTAAGGGAGGGTATGTAAAGGATTATTTTGATGCAACCAAGGATGCCAATTATTATATACATCCAAGTAAAATCAAAGGGATCCCTATGTATGGCGTTCAGAAATTCGTTAAGATAGGAACAGCCTGGAGTCCCGGTTCTCCTTTCAATGTATCTAATCAATCAGGTTATACGGGAGATAATATACATCTGTTAAGATCAGTTGTGAAATTGGAACTGAAGATACCGAGAAGAATGACAATCAACAACCGGTCGGTAAAAATAGAAATCACACACCCACATCTCCAATATTCCAATGTAATGGCAAGATGTGAACCTTTAGATGTAGAAACACCTACCGAACTGATTTGGTCGGATGATGAAAACGGTTGCGAATGGCAGTATCTGTATAAATACGGTCCTATAATCAATGGATTAAAAAACAGTCCTACAGCTAAAGATTTTTCAGACAGAATGGCCTGGTTTTATCGGGCCTGGGAAGATTGGTGGAATTTCAGTGATAAATACCAAAAAGGTGATGCTGTCTTTACAGATGCAAGTAGTGCAAAAGGGATAGGTTCAGATCAATTTCCGCATATTTATAATCCTGTGATTCAAAGAAACGGTAACGCCTGCATCGAAGATTGTCAACTTACTGAAGACCAAACTTATTGGTACTATGTGGTCTATACAGGAGAAAGAAACATAAACGATCCTTCGAAATTCGATAAATTCGACCCTTCTACAGCAGAGGTAGCCTTTTTCACTTTCTTTGCCTCTATTGATGGCGGTAGTCCGGTACAATATGTGGTGGCTCTTACCGACTATACAAAAAATACACTGCTCACGGATATGAAGAAGCCGGGGGTTAAAAATATGAAAGATTACCTATCCCCGATGGCAACAAACTTAGTTCAGGATAACTGGAACTGGCCGTTACTGAGAAACCATGTATATACATTTACAGTAACAAAGTTCGGAAATTATGCCGATCATGCAGGAATCGACGTGAAAGTTGTGTCAACGGAAAACCGTACGGCGCCTACTTTGATTTATGAATAGATCCTTTAGAATTATAGAAAAGCTGACATGAAATTTGTTTTCAAGATATATATTACCTTAATTTCTGTATTTCTGCTTTCATCATGTGCTGATGATCTGTTGAAATACGGAAACGAGGGAACAGGCAACGGTTCAGGTAATTCCGAATCAGAATATGCCTTCGCACTCAAGATTGATGATTGCGCACTACGGACACGCGACGTAAATTTCCAGGAAGGAGCCTCTTTGCGACTTAATAAGGTTTGGCTCGGGGTGTTTGATATAGAGACCGGTACATGTGTTTCTAACAATACTTTCTCCATGGACTATGTGCCGATCACTTCCGGACAATATAGGACCGGGGTTGTGAGGGTTGACCTGAAAGATCCGGCTGCGGCATACGAAAATGATGAGTTTATTATGGTATGCGTAGCCAACTATAATAATGTACTCGTAGGAAATTTAGAAGCGGAAATGAACGGAGATCCGAATGATGAGGATTTCCGGACTTTAGAATATCAGCTGGATCATGTAACAAACTGGAAACAATTTAACGGATTAAGTATAGATGCTGCCACGGCTTATGAAGCTCCCCATAATACAGATACACCGGTTTTGGCAGGTTTTTTGAATGACAATGATTATTACGGCGATATATCCGGAACCACTGTAACAGACCAGCCTCATGTAAAGATTGATCAATTCAAGGAGGGTAACGGGGTAAACCTTTCTCCGCTCAATCTTGTGAATTCTTTGAAATTTAAATTCAAAAGAGAATCTCATACTGATGAAAATAATGTCACCAAGCAAGTAGGAGTATATTATAATGAGGGGTCCGGGAAATCGATCAATGAAAGCATGGCTATCTTTATGCGAAGATTGGTAGCGAACATAAATGTTAATATTACACTTGATAATCCCAATTTGCAATTGTCTGATGTATCCTACCGCAGAATTAATATACCGAATTCCGTATATATTATTGAAAGGAAAACAACAGATTGTGAAGTTAATGCCAACACCGGAGCAGTTACAAAGAAAGGAAATTTTCCTACTGTAAAAGAAAATTCGCCCAATTACGCCGATAAAAATCCGACAACAGGGTATTCTTCAGATCCGGAAGACGGATGGATTAAAACAGCAAATCCCTATCATTTCTCATTCCAGCATTTCGCCAACAAACATTGGGCAGCTTTTCCACAGGATTACATTAGCGAAAAGGGAAATATAAAGGATGACCAAGGTGAGATAGGACGTGAGGATCTGAATTCCAACAAGGCCTTCACAGCTCTGGTCGGAAGAAAAGGCACTACGGAAGCTTTTAATAATTATGCCTCATATTTTATAATCAAGATGCACCTTATAGACAAATCCACGGGGCGAGCACTTGAAGCGGAATACACAATTCATGAAGGGAACACTTCAGATGAATTGGGTGTCAGCACGGGCTATAATTCTGATGGAACCCCCAAAGGGAATCCATGGGATTTTGTCACGGCCCGTAATATCAATTACACATATAATGTAGTGGTCAGAGGTGTAAACAGTATCTATCATAATGTTGAAAAAGATGGTCATTTTAGCGGCCAAGGGGGAAGGGTATGGAAGATTGTCTATGCCAATGATCCAAGAGATAATAAAGGAAACCCTATAGAGAATGATGAACATAAATGTTATTATGATGGAGATACGGGAAGTTTTATAAATGCAATTGATTATACAGGTGGAACTTTCGCAAAGGCTATTCAAATAAATTGCAAGAATCCGGATATTGCATTCCGGTTATATGGATATAATACAGATCCAACCGATGAATCAGCCCGGCATATAGAAGGTTATAATTATAATTTCACGGAGGATTCTTTTGCTTATCTGAACACAATATGGCCCCCTTCTGTGACAGGCTTCAGCCACTATTTTAAAGATTATCAATCTCTGGTGGACGAAGAGAATGATGAAAAAATACCTCAATGTCTTAGAGCTGGTTTGAAAATAATTGAAGAAGGAACATCAGAAGAAATGGATATTATTCGGTTCGTGGAAAGAATAAATGACTTGAAGAGAGAGGCTGCCGGTAATGATCTTATAAAAAATTTTTCAATAAAAGTTAATCAGACTGATATTAGCGGAAATTTCCCGGAATCTGAAGTAAATAATTATGTAAGGGCAATTTTTATAGCTGACCGTAACGGAGTTTATGATGAAGACGGATGCAGCCGGCTCGTAACTATCTTTGCGGCAGCCCAATATCCTCAATATTTTAAGACTTTTAATGCCGTACCCGTTTATTCAACCGAACAGTACGAAGACTGGAGAACTGTTTGGAACAAAAATTATACCACATTGACAGATTATAATCATAGGATACATTATGCCCGTTCATTCACTAATGATCTGGATCAGACCTGGAGAGGTAATATCAACGGTATAGTAAATCTTGCATACCGTATTACCGATAATCTCAATATAACTACTTATAAGATAGAGGTATTGGATGAAGGCGGAAATGTGAAAAAAACACAGATATATGAAGAGGAAAATCTTGTAAAACGAGATAATTATTTCTTGTTCCCCTTAATAACTTCCGGTTTGTCAGCAGGCACCTACGATGTAAGGATATCATTAGATGAGGAATCTGTGCCTGTGGAAGTGACATCCGGGAATGTACCTATAACAGTTTCAAAAAAGTTAGTGCTTGGAGAACAATCATGGAATTTCTCAGATTCCTTCTGGAAGAATAATTTTATCTACACATCTAATGATTTACGTTCAAGTATTTTTGGAGTGTCAGGAGATATAATTAAACATGGAGGAAAGGATTATTCTAAAGAAAAGAATTTCTTTATAGAATATTACGGTCTGGAATTGGGAGTATTTGAATTATCATCCCCGTCACCATTTATAGCCACCGGAGGATATCTTTATACCATTGCGGATTATTATCCCAATAATACGGATTCGGATTTACCGAATGATAATCCGGATTATAGAAATCAGCCGACACAAGGAAATTCTTTCCGATTGAAATTTACAACTAGCATGACAGGTTCAATCAAGATAGATATGAAAAATTCAAATACAAATGCAAATACAAAGAAATTCACTATCTATCTGGGAGAAAACCTTTTGGGACAGACATTCGGCTTACCGGCCGGTGCGACATACAACAGCGCATCCAATACTTATACCTATACCCCTTATCCCGGAACCCAAACTCTTCTCTCTTTCCCGGTCATATCAAGGGATCTACAGGAGCCCCATGGTAATGAGATAATTATCGGGGTTGTGAAGGATGTGGGATTCTTCTATAAAGTTTACTTTGAGTAGTAAGAGCACGGAGTATAGAGCTAGGAGCATAGAGCAAAGACCACAGTGCACAGTGCACAGATTATAATATGACTTATTAGTGTTAAAGGATAGGATTGTAAAAAAAGAGGAAGAAATTACGGATTATTAAAAGTTTTGTGTAATTTTGTTGATTGGAAAACCTATCGACAGAAACTAATAAAACACACAGATATATGGCTGACAACGACAACATGAATCAAGATCCCAACCAGGATCCGTTTGCACATCCCATCAAGAGAAATAACTGGTGGCTTTATATTTTCGGCGGTATGGTGATTGCCGGAATCATAATATGGTTCTTCATCGACTGGTCGTATAAGGATAGAAACCGTGAGCCGGCTCCTGTGGAGGAGGTTACCGAGATACCGGCCCAGGATCAGAACCAGGAGGAAACACTTCCTACAGTTACAGTTGAAGGGGAAGAAGGCGGCCAGGAATAAATAAAGGAATAAGAAAAAAGACAGGGAGCTTTATAAGGCTCCCTGTTCTATTAATGTGGCAATCCGGTCGATAATAGCATCCTCATCATTTTTATCCGGCTTAAATCCCGACTTCATGTTCATTCCGAAGAAACGGCCGAAAGTTTGCCAGAAACCGGCTCTGAAAGAACCTAAAAATGCTTTCACAATGCTATATGAACTTTGATCTGTCTCCCGGTTAATAAGTTTCAGCAAAATCTTTCCCTGACCTTTGGTCATGTTTTTAACCACCGGTTTATATTGTTCGAAAATATCTTTTTCTAACTGTTTGAGATGTTTCTCCCTTTGTTTTTTATCCGGTATAGTCTGAATATATTCATAGGTCTCACAAAGTGTGGAGAAGGCCAGTTTTGCATAAGGCAGAGTTTTCCTTACATCCCTCACGGTTCGCCAATAGAATTCTTCCTGCTTTTTATTTTTGAATTTCATCGGAGGATAAACAACCACATCCTTGATGATAGTCATCCTTACGGTATCGCCATATTCATCCACAAAGCGGTAGAAACCTGTATAAGCCTTAACAGTTACTTTAGGATTCTGGGGTAGGGAAGAGATATCGACTTTTTCTGCATGAAGAGCCCCGGACCAAGATATGGCCATGAACAAAACAAGCGCTGATATTCTTATTAATTTCCGCATCTGTTATGAAAAAACCGGACCTCCCAATTATTCCTTAATCATTGCCAACAGACCTAATAAAGTTTCTCTGCCAAATTCAGCAAGGGGATAAAGCAGTGAAATTTCGGGTTTAATTTTATTAGCAATCTCCTTTCCCCTTTCTGTCAGGATATCATTATTCTCCTTTAGTTGTGAAGGTGTGATTTCACCTAATAAAAACGAGATCAAGACCTTGAATATTGCTAAATTAAATTCTTCAAGCAAGTCTAATTTCTTGTCTTGATATACCATTCTCAGCGGCATCTCTAGGTGTCGGTAAAAGGGTTTCTTGCCTAAGGAGGCTTCTAAAGCTCCCATATGGACACGTCTCCAGTTGCCATGTTCTGAAAGCCTGAGATCATCGTAAAGGTTTCTGAGTTTACGACCTCCTCCTTCCAATGCCATTGACAAAACTAAAGGCTCTCCTTTAGAATCCTGAATCCGATAGCGTGAATAATCCCTTAAGGATGACAGCGTTTTGTTGGCTTCTGTTATTGCTTTCCCTGAATCTCCCTGTTCGATGAATGATTTAAAGAAAGCTGTGAACCAGGTTACATCCGGTGCGACAGGGGGTAAAGTCACCATTTATTATCAGGATTAGCAGACCTGAAAATTCTTTCCCAACGGATTTTACCATCAAAGAGCCCTTTGTCTTTATCAAAAGAAGCAAAGACAAACATCGGAGATCCCACGATATGATCTTCAGGAACAAAGCCCCAATAACGGGAATCGGCACTTCTGTCGCGGTTGTCTCCCATCATCCAGTAATAGTCGAACTTGAATGTATAATAATCGGAAGGATTACCGTTAATATAAATTTCTCCGTCTTTCACTTCGAGCTGATTCCCTTCATATACCCTTATCGCACGTTCGTATATCGGAAGGTTGTCAAGAGTGAGATGAAGGGTGGAACCCCTTTTAGGGATCCAGAATTCCCCCATATCAGGTCTGCTCCAGCCATAATTGTTACCAAGCGGGAAGATTCCGCCGGAAAGATCATATCTTTTGGATTGTGCTTCTGTGAGCAGTTTACCTGACACTTCGGGCCATTTCTCCACTTTAGCCTTCATTTCGTAGGTGAGAGGCATATTATAATAATAGGAGCCCGTATGTTCGTCAAACATCATGCCGGCTGAATAATCATCAAGGCTTACGCCTATCTCCTCCCATCGCGGAGCCGGAATAGGCTGATTTACCGGTATCATGTAATTGAACTGCACGTGATCCGGCTCGGCTATAGGTTGTCCGTTGATAAATACCGTATCATTATGTATCATGAGTCTTTCTCCCGGAAGACCAATCGCCCTTTTCACATAATTTTCCCTACGGTCTACGGGCCTGTAGACTATCTCTCCGAAAACATCCGGATTAGCTTCCATATAAGCCCTTGGATCGGATATTCCATTGTTTTTAAGGTCGTAAGTAATCTGATAATAGTCCGGATTCTGGATTTTTAAAGCCACAGTGTCACCCTGAGGATAATTAAACACTACAATATCACCTCTCTTTATCTCCCTGATTCCGGGAAGACGGTGATAGGGAAGCTGAGGATTTTCGATATAACTCTTAGTGTTTATTATTGGCAAGGTATGCTGTTCCAGGGGAAAATGCAAGGGTGTCTGAGGAACTCTCGGTCCGTAAAGGGATTTATTAACCCAAAGGTAATCCCCAACAAGGAGAGATTTCTCCAGACTTGAAGAGGGAATCATATAGTTTTGGCCGATGAATGCAAAGATAAAATACACCAGAATCAAGGCATAAATAATGGCATCGACCCAACCCATAACAACACGTGTAGGACCCTTGGTATTTTTCCACCAACCCCAGGGCACATAAGCTGTGATATAAATATCAATTAGAATGGGCCAAAGGAATAAGAGCCATGGATTACCCATCCAGGCTACCCAGAAGAAGAATATAACCGAAACCACTCCGAAGCGTATCCATCGTGTGGTTTTAATATCTCTGATCCTATCTTTAAAAGATCTTTTCATCTTTAAAATGATTTAACTACGGGAGTTTTTCAAGAGAAAACACCCTTCATGCCCGTGACATCGGAAAGAAAATCTCCGATGGTAAAAAAGCCTTGTCTGCCTGCCAGCCAGTGAGCGGCACTTACAGCTCCCCGGGCAAAGCCCATACGATTTTTGGCTTCATGTGTAAGCACAATGGAATCGCATTCCGATTCCCAGGTTATGGTATGAATACCGGGCACTTCTCCCTCCCTCTTATGATAAACGGGAAGAACACCCTTTTCTGTCTTTACACCCAATTCCTTTTCTATCCATTTTTTAATTCTGGATGATATAGC
This sequence comes from Muribaculaceae bacterium, assembly GCA_022509185.1. GTDB lineage: Bacteria > Bacteroidota > Bacteroidia > Bacteroidales > Muribaculaceae > Lepagella. The sequence goes on from JAFLTS010000009.1 coordinate 67,299, forward strand.
CACCAGCTGATTGGCCAGGGTGATGGCCGTGCCAGACGGATGATCAAGTTTATGTATATGATGAATCTCCGTGAGAGAAGGGTCGTAGGAATCGAATTCGTTCATTATTTGAGTGACATACCGGTTAACGGCCATGAAAATATTCATTCCGATAGAGAAGTTGGCGGCATAGAGCATGGTTCCGGCCCCTTTTTTGCACATTGATTCAAGTTCCGGAAGGGAATTATCCCAGCCGGTGGTGCCAACTACAACAGGCACCTTTGCAGCGAAGCAAGCCAGGATTCCGTCTACAGCAGAGGAGGGTGTGGAGAACTGAATAGCCACATCGCTTTTGCGAAATTCCTCACTTGCAAATTTCTCGGTGTCATCAGCATCTATGATACAGGAAATTTCCATACCATAAGATTTGGCCACTTCTTCTACAAGGTGACCCATTTTACCGTAGCCTATTATCGCAATTTTTATATTTTTCATATATAGTGAGATATTTTTTCAAATTTAATGAAATATCAATTCATCTGAGTCAATTAAACCCGAAAGCCACATTATCAACATAAAGTGTAAGGCCTTCGGTACCAACAAAAGGTTCTCCACAGGAAGAAGAGAGCATCACTAATACATGGGTTGGCACTGCATCTGCCGGAGCCCATTCAGTTTCTTGAACGGGTACCAATTTTCCCTTGGAATTTTTTGCATAATAAGCTTTGTCACCGTTAAGTAGCCCCATATATGGCTGATAGAAGGATTCATGCGTGATATCACCGTAATGAATGGGAAGTATATGTTTTTCAGTCCAGGGAATCGATTTATTATATCTTTCGCGTCCCGTTCCTACTCTTTGTGCGTAAATATTGCCCTTTTCATCCTCCCATCTTTTTTGCAAAAGCACATAGACCTCGGCATTGTCACGTCCCTGCAGTGTTTTCTTAGAAGAGAGACCGGTGGATTTGGTTCGGGTGTTATCGTCAGGCATCACAACCTGATAATCGAATACTAAAGCGGAAGGACGTTTAGTGTAAGGAATTCCCATCTCCATTTTTGAGAAAGGACCTTTCGGAGAGGTGATCGGTTCATATACCTGGCCCAAGAAAATAGTGCCGGCCACCATTACGTCCATATTTACGAGGCCCAAAACTTTCACCTCTTCCATCTTAGCCTCCATTTTGGCACAACGGTTGCCGTTGTGAGTGGCCGGAGAAACCGTGTTTGAGCCTTTCACGACTCCGGCTACCTTGGCATAAACATTGCTTGTGGCCCAAGGGGAGCCTCCTTCATTTGTATAGGGGTTATTTCCTTCACTGCTACCTTCCGGCGCAATCTCATAAATTGTCTTGTGTTTACCGCCTATGAGTTTTGACTCTGTGATACCGCGGGTTTTCCATTGGGAGAAATCTCCATATGGTATCGGTTCAAGAGTTAGGGCCTCTCCAGACAAAGCACACAAAGTCAATATTATTGACAATAAAGATTTTATAAGTGTTTTTTTCATTTCATTTAATAATTTTATTGATCTATCCCCAAGAACTGACAAGTGTTTTGAGCTATCAGAGAAGTTATGTCGGTATCTAAAACTTGAGAAAGGCCTGAAATAATTTCCTGAATAGAAAGAGGGGATTCATCCGTTTCAGCCAGAATCAACTCTTTAGGAGTGATTTTCAAGGATTCGGGATTAAATTTTTCGCCAAAAGAAAGATAGATTCCTTCATCAGTAAGCATTTTCGCCACAGTGGGTTTGGCACGGAATCCATGCACCAGCCATTTTTGTTTAGGATTTAAATTACGTTTAAGTCCTACAATGGCCTCGTGAGCTTTAACATCATGAAGGATTAGTGGTTTTTTAAGTTTCTCTGAAATCTCAATCTGTTTATTCAGCACCAGGATCTGCCGGAACATAAAACCTCCCCTGATCTTATCTATTCCCGCTTCACCGATAGCTACAACTTCGGGTAGCATAGCTGCTTTTTCTAATAACTCCCATTGTTGTGTAGATATATCTTTCTCTGTTTCCCAGGGATGTATTCCCAGTGAATAACGCTGACCTTCCCTCGGAGAGAAATCATTGACGGAAACTGAAATCACAGCGTCAGGCTGAGGCGCCGGGTGATGTGTATGGATATCAAGGCACGGGATCATAACCACTTCCACCTAAAGGATGACATCTTGAGATGCGTTTTATAGCCAGCCAACTTCCTTTCAACGCCCCATGTTTTTTTAAAGCTTCGATTGCATATGCGCTGCAAGAAGGTGTGTAGCGGCATGAAGGAGGGAAATGAGGAGATATGGCATAACGATAAAACTGTATGAATAAAATTAAAATCCTGCTCATCCCTGTTTATTGAGTGTTTGACAGCAATTTTTGCATTAGCTTGGCTATAACGGTTTTCATTTTTGAATCTAAAGTGCCAAAATCCAAGTTCTTGTCATGGATATAAACAAATGCGATACCCATAGTCCTTATGTTGGGGTTTCCAATAATCTCTTGCCTTAAAGATATTCGGTTCAATCTGTAAGCTTCCCGAATTCTCCGGCGCATAAGTACTCTGTGAACAGCTTTTTTTCGTTTTTTCTTCGGCACCGTCACCATCATCTGCAAAGGACCGATTTTCTCGGGCACATGGTGACAGAAAGTCTTTTCCAGCTGGGGGTCAGAAAGAATTCTCCAGGATACTCTAAAAGGGAATTCATAGAATGAATGACCCTCCCGGAAGAGGCCTTCCACCAAGCTTCGATGATGCAGCCTTTCTTCCTTTGGAAATTTCAAATTTTCTTTCCCCGTTTCCACAATGCAAATTTACTTAATTTGGTTTTCAGGAAGAATTAATTGGGGAAAAGAACGTCAAAAAAAATTGTATATTTGCAGATTATGGGAGAAAACCTCAACGGAGTGCCCGCGCTTCCGGATTATCTTGAACATTGGGATGCCATGATGGCCGACTGGTATGAAAATGTAATGCTGTTCGGCAATCATAATCATGGGGTGCATGAGTGGGTGCTGATAGTGCTGAGTGGAATAGCCATTTTCTGTACCATTTACCTTCTTTTTACCATAAAGCGGTCAATTTCGGATATAAGCACCACTTCACTTACTCCCGTATTTATATTCACCTGGGTATATGCCGTATGCATATATGATATCGGAATGTATACCGGTGAGAATTTTTCGCTCATAACAAATCTGCCTCTTGCCATTCTTTTCGGCTTCAAAGTTTTCCTTTTAGACAGCGATGTCAGCGAACTCAGGGAAGGTTTTTTCAATAACTGGCTCTTTTCAGGGAATTTTGCATTAGTGCATTTTTTAGCAGCTTGTGTAACAGCCCTTTTCGTGATAAAGCATTTCGGTTATAATATAATGTCAAGGTTAAGAATGTGGAGCAGTTCGATTTCCGGTCGGAAAACCGAAGAACTGTTTGTATTCTGGGGTCTGAATGATTCAGCCATAGAGCTCGCGCAGAGCATTAAGGAGCATTATGGAAAAAACCGCAAGGCATTCCGGATTATAATGGTAAGAGTTTCCCGAAGTGATGAGGAGACAGAAGATGATAAGAATGACTTTTTCAGGATTCTTGACTTCATCTCCATGAAGGATTCAGAGCTTGATATGCTGAACCGTATAGGTGGACTGAGTTCCGGGGTTTCAATCAAGGTTGATGAGGTAGAAACTCTTCTAAAAGGAACTACCGACTCCGATATAATAGGAAGATTCATGAAGCTGAGAAGCCTTCGAAGAATTATCAGAAGGAAAGTGAACAATACATTACATTTCCTTTTTCTGCAGGATAATGAAGACCATAACCTGCAGCTGATGTCGCTGCTGCTTCATGATAATACCATCAGACAATTTATAGGAAAGCAAAAGAAAGGCAAAGAAAACTCCGACAGGTTCATAAAATTTTATTGCCATGCCAGGAGAAACAGCGTGCACAGAAGTATAGAAGAACAATATCGGCTTGAAAATGTGAATATAGATATTGTGGATTCCTCCCATATTAGTGTGGAAATGCTGAAGACCCGGAAAGAACTGTTGCCGATTAACTATGTGGAAGTAGAGGGTGATGCCACGGTTTCCACTTCATTTAATTCTCTTATAATAGGTTTCGGGGAGATAGGACAGGATTATGCAAAATTTCTTTATGAATTCGGTGCTTTTGTAAAAGCCGGTTCTGATTCGGACCGAAAGGAAAGATCAGATTTTATTTTAAGAGCCATAGACAACAACATGGCTGATATAGCCGGAGGTTTTATTGCCAATGCTCCGGCTGTGAATCCATCGCTTAATTTTCTGCCCGGGCATGAGAATCCGGAGGCTCTTATATCATTGTACCAGATGGATTGCCGAGGAGTGGATTTTTACCTCAATCTTGAAAAATGGGTGAAGGATCTGAATTATGTTGTGGTATGCACCAAAGATGATGAATTGAACATAACATTGGCAGTAAGAATTTTCAAGGCTGCGGCGCGCTATAGGAAGAATATGGAAAAATTCTGCGTGGTGGTGAAAATCAATAATGATACCGACGGAAGGATAGCCGCCGTGGTGAGACATTATAACCGTCTTTGGCTTGCACAGGAGGCTGTGGAAGATTTCGACGGCAAAAAATATCATCAGAAGAGTGTAAGGAATGAAGAGGAACCCGAAGGGCCGATATTTATTTTCGGTCTTTCAGACCATATCTTCACTTATGCCAATATAATTGATGATTCCTTGGAAAAGCAGGCCATAAATTATAAGGAACGTTACTCTTCAGCGACAGATTCCAATTACAGATTGCCGGAAGATGAGAAAAATAAAAAATGGCATAAAGAGTTCAGAGACCTTATGCATCTCTCGGAAGAATACTCAGGGTATTATCCCACCTATGCAGCTGTTATGAATTTACGGCGAACCCGGGGTCAGGATTTCTCTAACAGCCTTCATGCAGTCACCAAAAATGAACTGGCAAAAAGAGCTTTGGAAAACATCGGTTTAAAAAACTACCCTTGGGATAAACTTAAAAGAAAAGTCAGGACTGTATCTTATGAATTACGGCAAAAGAGTAACGGTTGTGATAAAGTGCCTGAAAATATCAGTAAAATCTTAGATAATCTGGCAGCTACGGAACATATCAGATGGAATGCATCTCATGAGATTTTAGGATATACGAATGAGGGGAAACCGGGATTCAGAAACGAAGTGAGAATGCAACACGGTAGCCTGACTTCTTGGGATAATCTGGATGAACCGACCAGAAGTTATGATTATGACGTGGTAGACCTCTCCTTGGATATAATCACACCGGAAACACCAATATTAGAATGAAAGAAGAAAGATATATACCGAGACCTTTGGAGACAAACGACGTGGAATTGCCTGAGGAATTAATTCCCTTAGTAGAAGAGATGTCGAAAAATGTTCATGAAAACTGGGCAAAAAACCGTCTTGATGAAGGTTGGAAATACGGACCGGAACGTAACGACAAAAAGATGGAGCATCCATGCCTGGTACCTTATGAGGATTTACCGGAATCTGAAAAAAGATATGACAGGGAGTCAGCTCTACAAACATTGAAACTTATTTTGAAATCAGGATTCACAATCAGAAAATGTGAATAAGTGGAAGTATAAAATATCGCCAGTTTACTTACTGTTGGGCTTTATTACACTTCTTTATTCATGTGGAAACGGACGAGGAAGGGATAGTTGGCTTCAGAGAGTTGACGATGCTTTGGAAACGGTGGACGTGCAACAGAAACTCTATGCTCAGAGAGCTGATTCAATTTCTAAAAGGGCAAAAGAGGCTATAAACAATGAGGAGAAGTTCACTCTTTTGCTTGAAGCTTCAGATGCTTACCGAACTCTCGACCTAAATAAGTCGATCAATTTTTTATTAGATGCTTATGAAATAGCAACTCTGAATCACCAAAATCCGAGTGACAGTGTAGAGACTTTGTTGCGTCTGGCCTCAATCTATAATACCCAGGGATTTATGTTGAAAGAGGTGTCGGATATTCTTGCTACTTTAGATCCTGGGAAACTGAATGGTCAATATCTTACGAGGTATTATATTACAAAAGTACAATTAAACAGGCGTCTGGCGGATGTAACAAACATTCAGCGTCTTAAGGTAAATTATCTCTATGAATTGAAAGGATATCAGGATTCATTGTTGAAAATGCATCCTGAAAATGACCTGATCAGGGCTAAATCTCTTGAAATGGAGGGTAAGATTGATGAGGCTTTACAAATAATGCTGAATGCTAAAAAGGAAAGTGCCGATAGTATACCACGCACCGGCCCTTACTTTCATACTGTAGCACAACTTTATGAAAAATTAGAGAAACCTGATTCCCAATTAATCTATCTTGCATTAGCTGCAGAAGACGATTTGAAACATGGAGTTAAGGAATATAGCGCCCTTACCGACCTTGCGGAATTAATTTATCCTTTTGACCTTAATCGGGCTCACAGATATATACTTCAAAGCAGGGAGGACGCCATTTCAAGTCATTCTTCTCTCAGACAAAGGCAAATGGGACCTATTTATACACTTATAAATGGGAAGTATGCAATGAGGCAAAACCAGATTCTGGTTGGTTCTATTATACTTTCGGTATCTCTTTTCATAGCAATTATGGCAGTAGTGGCCGGAGGAATAATGCTTAAAAAGAAGAACCGTGAATTAGGATTACAGGGAGAAAGACTAAGAGAATCAAAGAAAATTATAGAAAATACAAACCAGGAACTTGAGGAAACTAATAGAAATTTAAAGGAAGAGAGCCGAATAAAGGAATCTTATATTAGATCTTTTATGAATCTTTGTCTTCAATATCTGAACAAGATGGAACATTACAGGGCCTACATAGGTAAAATAGCATCCGGAGGTGACCTACAGAAAGTAGTGAAGGCAATTAATTCATCCCGATATGTAAATCAGGAAGTGTCAGAGTTCTACCAAAGTTTTGACGAAGCATTCCTTTCTTTATATCCGGATTTCAAGACAGTGCTGAACGGTTTTTTACGTGAAGGAGAAAAATATGAGGAATGTGGAAGTTTAACTACAGAATTAAGAGTATATGCATTGATCTGGCTGGGCATAGAATCAAGCGGCGAGATAGCAAAATTTCTAAGATGTTCTGAATCCACAGTTTATAATTATCGTACCGTGATGCGCAACAGGGCTAAAGACAGAAACAAATTCGAAAAGGATTTTATATTAGTTTCGGAGGCACGACGCCATAAACCTATCTACAAAATTGATAACTCTGAAAATATTTAATTCATTGATTTCTAAGTAAATATAGATTAATATAATCTACATTTTTAATAATCTACTTGATTGGGAGATATATAAGAATTAATTTTGCATTGCATAATAATGTAATCCCGGGGCCATCTTAATGCCGGGATTTATATTGCGGGTTAATCAATTCGGAATTGCCTCAATCCTTTGTCAAGATGTTCTGCCTTTATTTTGCGAAGGGCCAAATTGGGGCAATTCTTTTTGGCCTTTTAATTAGAATTATAAATTTTAGAAATCGGTAAAGGCCAGGGGGAGGAGAGCCTTGACTGAGGGAAGTACAAAAATTTTATCCTTTCCATATAGAATCACTTCTATATCTCCGTACAAATTTTCATATTCCATCAGCGCCTGACGACATCCTCCGCAAGGAGATGCCGGATTATCCTGGAATCCCTCTTCCGGATTTTTATCTTTACCCGGATCCATCCAGGCAGCAACTGCAATCTTTTTAAAAGCCATTCCGGGATTCGACGAAGCAGCAAAGAAAGCAGCTGTTCTTTCCGCACATGTACCGGATGGATAAGCAGCATTTTCTTGATTGGAACCTTCAACGATTTTACCATTGTCGAGCAGAATAGCAGCTCCTACCTGATACTTCGAGTAAGGTGCATAGGCACGGACGGTTGCATCTTTAGCTGCATCTACAAGACGGCGGTCGGTTTCGCTCAGTTCATCATATTTACATTCCTTAACAAGAGTCTTTATTTCAATCTGCTTCATAAGGGATTATTTGTATCACAATTATTTCATATCTTACACAAAGATAAATAAAAAATGTTAAAGAATACACAAAAAGATAAAAATAAGTAAATTTGTACTTTCATTTAATTATAGCAGGTTTGCCTATATATGCAGAAGCGTAATTTTTTATTAGTCTTAATCCTTTTTATTGTTTCCTCTCTTAAGGCAGATGTATATCAGGAATATATAGACACTTATTCTGTAATGGCTGTGAAGCAACAAGAGGAGTATCGGATTCCGGCCTCCATAACTCTGGCCCAGGGTCTATTGGAAAGCTCGGCCGGGCGAAGCCGTCTTGCCAGAGAGGGTAACAATCATTTCGGAATAAAATGTCATTCGGATTGGAATGGTGATACAATGCTAAGGGATGACGATGCTCCCGATGAATGTTTCAGAGTATATGATTCACCGGAAGAAAGTTATCGAGACCATTCAAAATTTCTAAGACGTGACAGGTATCGTCCTCTTTTTGATCTCGAAATCACCGATTATCAAGGTTGGGCAAAAGGGTTGAGGAAATGTGGCTATGCCACGGATCCCAACTATGCCGATAAGTTGATGGCCATAATAGAGAGATATGGTCTTTACGGATTTGATAAGCCGGGAGAGATAGAACAAACAGTAATGTTTATTCGGGAGACTTTAAGCGCAAAACATCGAGTGCAGAAGAGCAATGGTCTGCACTATGTCGTGGCTTTCCCCGGAGATACCTATAAATCAATAGCCAAGGAGTTTCAAATCAAGGAGAAGAAACTCCGGGAGTTTAATGATGCTTTAAAGGAAAACGGAATAAAGGAATGGGAGGAAGTTTATCTTGAACCAAAGCGTGAATATTCTGCCGGAGATGTGGCTAAGGTAACTATCGGTGAAGGAGAAAATATGCGTAGTATCTCACAGAGATATGGGATCAAACTCACAAAATTGAAAGAGCTTAACAAGAAGGCTAAAGATAAGGAAGGCACAGTATTGAAGCTGAAATAAATAAAAGAAGAGACTAAGGTTAAAAGAAAGGAAAAGTAAAGGGGCAAAGGGATAATATTTTTGGAAAAAATCAATTTTTTGTATAATTTTGCACCGCTGACTTTCGCCCCGAGCCATCGGGGAGCTAACTCAGCGTAAAAGCCTCTGTAGTTCAACGGATAGAATAGAAGTTTCCTAAACTTTAGATAGGAGTTCGATTCTCCTCGGAGGTACTAACCGGAAATATTCTCAAAAGTGGGAAAATTTGCACCTTATAAGATCCAGCTTGCCTCATTGGGCGACGGGAAGTACTCACAGGATTTTGAATGTGGCACGGAATTCTTTAAAAATATGGAGAATCCCGATATTATCAGTTCAGATGTGAAAGTGCATTTAGATCTTGAAAAGAAAAATGAGACCTACGATTGTACCTTTACATGCAAAGGAACCTTGAAGATACCGTGCGACCGCTGTCTTGACCCTATAGATCATGAAGTCGACACCACCTATCATATTTCGGTGAAATATGGAGAAGGATATAACGATGAAAACGATGATCTTCTTGTGATACCTTACAGCGACAGTTATCTCAATGTAGCCTATATGCTTTATGACACTATAGTGCTCACAATACCCTTAAGACACGTTCATCCCATGGGTAAATGTAACAGAGCCATGTTGGCAGCCTTACATAAGAACCGTAGCAACAACACCGGAGATGAAGAAGTGGAGGCAGCACTGGATGAAGTAGATTCAGAATACGAAAACGGAGGGGGCAACGAAGAAGAATAAAGAGTCGCTCCTGAAAAAATACAATAGAAAACAAAAGCTTAACAAGATATGGCACATCCTAAACGAAGACAATCGCACACCAGAACAGCGAAACGTCGTACACACGACATGGCACTTATACCTACAATTGCAATCTGCCCTAACTGCGGCGCATGGCATGTATGGCACACTATCTGTGGCGAATGTGGATATTATCGCGGCCGTCAGGTGATAGATAAAGTAAAAGCATAAAAAGAGGCATATTTTTAAGGCATCATGCTTAACGCAAAGATAAGCGGCATCGCATCCTATGTACCCGATGACATTCTCGACAATGAAATGTTATCGAAAATAGTCGATACCAATGATGAATGGATCACCACCAGAGTTGGTATAAAGGAGCGGCGCGTGCTTAAATTGCCCGGAGAAGGCTCCAGCTATTTGGGCACCAAAGCCGTAGAGAAACTTCTGACCGACACCGGATGTAAGCCTGAAGATATAGAAGTGCTGATATGCGCCACTTCCAATCCTGATTACAGGTTTCCTTCCACAGCATCAATAATAGCTCATAATTGTGGATTGAAAAATTGTTATGCCTATGATATCCAGGCTGCATGTGCCGGGTTTATTGTTTCGGTTCAATCAGCCAGAGCTTATATTCAGTCGGGCCTCTATAAAAAAATCATAGTGGTTTGTGCCGAAAAAATGACAAGTATGGTAGATTACGAAGACCGTTCCACTTGTCCTTTGTTCGGAGATGCAGCTGCATGTGTTCTTATAGAACCCACTGAAGAACCCGTAGGTGTGATGGATGGAGAATTTCATGTAGACGGTTCCGGACTGCCTCACCTTGTAATGAAAGCAGGAGGGTCGGTAAAACCGGCATCACATGAAACGGTGGCCAACAAGGAACATTTCGTTTATCAGGAAGGAAGAGTTGTGTATAAACATGCCGTAAGAGACATGTTGCAGTCTACCCTTTCAGTAATGAAGCGAAACAATCTTACTATAGAAGAAGTAGATTGGCTTGTACCTCATCAGGCTAACCTCAGAATTATCGAGGCTGTGGCCGGAAGAACAAAGATCGACGAGCGCAAAGTTCTGATAGATATCGAGAAATTTGGTAATACTTCAGCTGCTACAATACCTTTATGTCTGGATGATTTCAAATACAGACTCAAGAAAGGGGATAAAATCATTCTTACAGCTTTTGGAGCAGGGTTCACTTGGGGAGCCATGTATCTAATCTGGGCTTTCGATACGAAACCTACCAAAGAACAGCTTAAGCGTGATAAGGATGAAGAGAAACGCAGGGAGAAGGAAAAGAAAGAACGGGAAAAAGAGTTGAAAGAGAAGGAAGAAAAAACAAACGAGCCTTCCTGAATCTTTTTTCAGATAAAATTTTTGAAAGACAATGCTCTCGGGCATTGTCTTTTTTTGTCTTAATTAAACTGAGAGTCCAATGAATTGTTTCTTTATGTGAACCTCCTTTCTTCTGAAGTGTTAGATTTATATAGGGAGTTTAAACTCTACATTATAAAAAGCAAGATTATGGAAGAAGATATAAAGGTATTACCGGAAAACCATAAAGCCGGTTTTGTAAATATAGTTGGAAATCCTAACGTTGGAAAGTCTACGCTGATGAATGACCTGGTGGGAGAGCGAGTCTCCATCATAACCTCAAAGGCTCAGACCACACGACACAGGATTATAGGAATCGTGAACACACCGGAGTATCAGATAGTGTTTTCCGATACTCCGGGTGTATTGAAACCCAAGTATAAACTTCAGGAATCCATGCTTGGCTTCTCAGAAGGAGCCCTGACTGACGCCGATATTCTACTGTATGTGACCGACGTGGTGGAGGATCCGGAGAAAAACAAAGAGTTTCTTGATAAGGTAGCTAAAGAGGAAGTGCCGGTACTTCTGGTTATTAACAAGATTGATCTTCTTAAAAATGATGCTGAATTACAGGAATTGGTTGACCGTTGGCACGCGAGGTTGCCAAAAGCTGAAATCTTTCCTACCAGTGCAACGGAAAACTTCAATGTTGCCAATCTTAAGAACCGTATTATAGAACTCCTGCCTGTTTCACCTCCATTTTTTGGAAAGGATGCCCTTACGGATAAACCGGCCAGATTCTTTGTAACAGAGATTATCCGTGAAAAATTGCTTTTGAATTATGAAAAAGAGATACCTTATAGTTCTGAAGTGATAGTGGAGAAATTTGAAGATAAAGAGGGCTCAATCCATATCATGAGTGTGATCTATGTTGAAAGAGACACTCAGAAGGGGATAATTATTGGTAAAGGAGGGGATAAGATCAAGAAAGTTGGTATTGAAGCGCGTCAGGATATCGAAAGATTTTTCGGCAAGAGGGTTTATTTAGAGATCTTTGTAAAGGTTGAAAAAGATTGGCGCAACAGAGAGAATAAACTGAAGGCTTTCGGCTATTTAGAATAATTCAGTTTATCTGCCATTGATCCTTTACATTTTACAAAACACTTTACATTCTTACTAAAAGGAATAGTATATGGGAAGGTTAGTAGCAATAGTGGGACGTCCGAATGTTGGTAAATCCACTCTTTTCAATAGATTGACCCAAAGTCGTAAAGCTATAGTTGACGATACGGCAGGAACTACCCGCGACCGTCAATATGGTAAAGTAGATTGGTGTGGTCAGGAATTTTCTATAGTAGACACAGGAGGTTGGGTTGTAAATTCAGATGATGTTTTTGAATCAGAAATCAACAAGCAGGTAGAGATAGCCATAGATGAAGCCGATGTAATTCTTTTTGTGGTTGATGCTTCCAATGGTGTTACAGATCTGGACGACAAAGTGGCTCAGATATTAAGAAGGTCCAAGAAGCCGGTGATACTCGTAGCCAACAAGGAGGATAAGAATGACGCAAGGTTCAATATTCCTGAATTTTATTCTTTGGGGTTAGGAGAACCTGTGGAAGTGTCTTCAGCGAATGGTAGCGGCACAGGCGATCTTCTTGATAAGATAGTGGCAGATATGCCGGAGCCTAAGTCTGATGACCAACCTGAAGACAATATCGCCAAGTTTGCTATAGTAGGCCGTCCGAATGCCGGGAAATCATCCTTGATCAATGCCTTTATAGGGGAGGAACGCCATATTGTAACAGATATCGCAGGCACTACACGTGATTCCATCTACCATAGATACAATAAGTTCGGATTTGACTTTTATTTAGTAGATACAGCCGGAATACGTAAGAAAAATAAGGTTAATGAAGATATAGAATATTACAGCGTAATAAGGTCTATCCGAGCAATAGAGGCCAGCGATGTCTGTATTCTGATGATTGATGCTACAAGAGGTATCGAAGCTCAAGATGCAAATATCTTCTCTCTTATCCAAAGAAATAAGAAAGGTTTAGTGGTGTGTGTGAATAAATGGGATTTGATTGAAGACAGATCTCTTACCTCACAGAAACGCTATGAAGCTGCAATCCGAGACCGTTTTGCTCCATTTACAGATTTTCCAATTCTTTTCACTTCAGCCCTTACGAAACAGAGGATCTTCAAGGTGCTTGAAACAGCGATAGACGTATGGAACAACAGGAAGAGGATCATCCCAACTTCCCAACTTAATTCCTATATGCTTGAGCAGATAGCTCAGACTCCTCCACCATCTAATAAGGGAAAATTTGTGAAGATAAAATATGTTACTATGCTTAAGGATTCAGTTATCCCTACATTTGTATTCTTCTGCAATCTTCCTCAATGGGTAAAGGAACCCTACCGTAGGTTTCTTGAAAACAAGATACGTGAAAAATGGGATTTTCATGGAACTCCAATCCAGATATTCATGCGTGACAAATCATAATAAAAGCCTCGATTTCGAGGCTTTTTACTTTTATAATTCAAACTTGAATTATTTTAGTTTAAATAATTTAAACTTATGTAATCAGAAGGAAAATAAGCTAAAAATAGTTTCCCTCTCTTAGGGTGGGAAATTTTTTTTATCTTTGCTATAACATGCAGTAGATACGATAATTTTAATAGTGGGAAAGCCTTCTGCATGATTTTAAAAATGGCACGACAATACGGATCAAGACTCCATTATTGGAGCTTTATTTTAAACGGGCATATACTAAATCCCTTCTGGCATGACAGGGTTAAAAGGCGTACCCGTAGAAATTACTATAATTATAAAAGAGTTGCGGCATACTTAAGAAAATACCTCCCATTTATAGATTCATTAAAAGTAGAAAAAGATAATTCTAAAGATACATGGGAAGAAAAAATATTTTCGATATGGTGGCAAGGGGAGGAGAATGCACCAAAGATTGTGAAAATATGTTTCGAGCGTCTCAGGAATTTGTATAAAGAAAAATTCATTGTGCTTGATGATTCCAATATACGTCAATGGGTGAAACTTCCTGATTTTGTATGGGAAAAATGGGAAAAAGGGCAGATACTTCGTGCCAATATGTCAGACATATGTAGAATAGCTCTTCTCTTGCAACATGGAGGCATGTGGTTTGATGCTACGGATTATCTTACATCAGAGGTACCGGAATGGATTGAAAAATGTGACGTATTTTTATATATAGCAGGAGAAAGATTCACTCCTGAAAAATTTGTACAAATATGTTTTATAAGAGGGAAAAAGAATAATCCCCTCTTGAAACTTTGGCTTGATTTCATTCTAAAATATTGGGAGGAAGAAGACTTTATAATCGATTATTTTCTCCATCAGTTTATGCTAAGGTTTCTGGTTGAAAATAACAAAGAGGTTGCTGAACTGTTTTATTCAATGCCCCAGGTTTCTCAGACACCAACTCATCTTTTATGGCATCTGCATAAAAACGATAATTATAGCGAGACCTTATATCAGGATTGTACAAAAGATACTTTTTTTCAAAAGACATGCCATAAAGCTTCAGAGGCGACTTTCCCAAAGGAAGGGAGCGTAGCCGATTATATAGTAAATAAAAAAATACCTGAAACTACCTCTCGTAGATGAAAGAATTGAGTTTAGACCGTAAAAAGGAGATCATGGTGGAAATCATGAATGATATCGATAGATTCTGCCGGGAAAATAATATTAAGTACAGCCTGTATTGTGGTACACTTTTAGGCGCAGTGAGACATGGAGGGTTCATACCATGGGACGATGACCTTGATATCTGCATGCTTCGTGAGGATTTTGAAAAATTCATAAAGACCTATAAAAACAGAAAATATTATATCTGTTACGAACCGGGCTCGGGAAACGGCAAGGTATTCACAGTATCGGGATTTGCTAAAGTTTGTGACCCCAATACAAGAATCGATAACGGATGGTCGGCTAATGATCACGGTATTTATGTGGATGTATTCCCAATTGATAATGTACCCGAGGATAAGAAAGAACGTGAAAAATATATGCGCTCCCTTATGAGATTTAACAACCGCATGTATCACAGAGGAAAAAAAGATCTGTTATCGCGCATTAAATGCAAAGGACATGATATGGAGTGGTGGTGGAACAAATATGAGAATACCATCAGGGAAAACCGATATAAAGACTCCAAAAATGTGGCCCATATAATGGGTTGTCATAATTTTCATGAGGTATTCTCACGAGATAGGTTTGAGAATCTTCAGGATATAAAATTTGAAGGGGAAACCTATCTGAGTATGGCTGATCCCCATGGATCGCTGGCAATAATGTTTGGTGATGACTATATGACTCCTCCTCCTCCGGAAAAAAGAATTAACCATGGTGAAAGGGCCTATGGTGATTAAATCAAAGCGATGACTGCAATTTAATGAAGGAAAAATTAGATAATATCTGTCAGGAAATCAAATTCACATTAATGGCTCATATTCTGAATCCTATGTGGCATTCCAGAATAAAGAGAAGGAGAAGGCGTGGAAAATATTCCTATGCCAAAGTGGAACATTATCTTAAGAAATATCATGATTTCGCTAAAAACTTACCGATAGAAGAAAAAGCTGAACTTTCAAAAGGTGATGACAAAATTTTTTCTATCTGGTATCAGGGAGAACAAAATGCACCTAAATTAGTGAAATTGTGTTTTCAGCGTCTGAAAGAAATTTATGGAGGAAGATATGTTATACTGGATTCCGAATCTATTTCAGAGTGGGTAGACCTACCGGATTATATATGGAAGAAATGGAATGAGGGGAAAATCAGCAAAGCCCATTTTTCCGATATATGTCGGGTTGCGCTGCTTTATCAACATGGCGGGATGTGGTTTGATGCTACAGATTATCTAACATCAAAAGTACCCGAATGGATAGAAGAAGCCGATCTTTTTATTTATCAGGAAGGAAACCGTATCACACCTGGAACCCTGATCCAATCCTGTTTTATGAGGGCCAAGAAGGGTCATCCTCTTTTCGGTGCCTGGCTTAAGATGATTTACAAATACTGGAAGGAAGAAGATAGGCTTGTTCATTACTTTTTATTGCATTATCTGTTGCGATTTTTAGTAGAGAATAATCCCGACATATCTCGTCTTTACTACACAATGCCACAGATAGATCAGACTCCCACCCATAATCTTTGGCATTATAACTGCGATATGCCATACAGCCCGGAAAAATATCAGGAACTCACTGAAGATACTTTTTTTCAAAAGACAACCTTCAAAAGCAAAAGAGCCGAGACCCCTATAGCGGGTACAATGGCAGATTATATTATAAACGGCATAACAGAAAAGAATTGATATCTGTAATTATTCCTGTATATAATGCGGAGGCTTTTCTTGAGAGAAGTCTTGGTTCATTGATACAACAGACTTATAAGGACTGGGAAGCAATTTGTGTAAACGACGGTAGTACAGACAGCAGCGGAGAAATCCTAAGAGAACTGTCGAGTAGAGATTCCAGAATAAAAGTTCTGGATAAAATCAATGAAGGTGTTTCCCAAGCACGTAATGAAGGACTATTGCATGTCAGTGGCGATTATGTAATGTTTCTTGACAGTGATGACTTCCTGCACCCAAAGGCGATGGAATTACTGATAGATATTACTAAAAAAGAAAAAGTGGATCTTGTAGCCTTTACCTATTCCCGAAGCTATCGTTTGAAGACTCTGTTTAGTCATATGTTATATCTTCCCGAAAGAAAGAAAATAAAATTCCCGAATTTCGATATAAATTCAGCAGGATATAAGGTTACGGATGATATTTACCGGTATGCCACGGAAGGCCCTGATTTAGATTTACCTGAAAATGAGAAGAAATGGATTGTTAAACATTGTCAGCCATGGAGAGGTCTTTATAAAACCGAGGTGGTAAAACCCCTTAAGTTTTTGTCAGGTATTATTTATGAGGATTTTCCCTGGTGGGGAGAATTGCTTTTGAAGGTTAAGAGGTCGGCCATCCTCAATCTTCCGCTATATTATTACTATCCCAATAGAAAAAGCTATATTTTTAAATCTAAACAGCAATTCAAAATAGATAGCCTTAAAAAGGCTTTATCCGCCTCTGAGAAATTGTATTCAAGGGAGGCTACAGAATACCAGAAACAGATGTGGGAAAAGAATTTCTTGATTCCTTTCAGGACGAAACTGGATAAAAAACTTAAAAGAAGCAAAAAGGGATAAATCCCTTACTCAAACCGGAATTACAGAATATTACGGAATCTCTCCGGAATCTCTACAATTATCTTCATTCCCAATAAACCCGGTTTATTCCAGGCATAAGGAGGTCGACATATCTCTTCGAGAGAGCGAGCAATTCTCGTCCATTTCTCAAACGACCTGGCCTTTAATTGAGTCACCAGTCGAATAGTGCGTGATCTTTTGCGAATATGCTTTTCCCATCCTTGAGCAACCCGGTCTGCATCTTTAAATCTGTCTTCAATTATTTTTTTATCGCTGTAACCGAAATGCAACAGATATAGATCTTTCCCTATCCTGAAGTTTTGCCCTTTCACCCGATGAAATCCTGAACCCCAGATTGCCGGTTTATAAAGAATTGAAGGTTTGGTATATCTTGTGCCTATCTGTGCGTATTTTCGTTGTGAAAGAAAGGGTTTATCCAAAGTCAGGTTTCCTTCTTCTCCAATTTTTTGACCGAAATCAAGACCTAAAGCCGAGAGAGAATCAAAATAGCTGTATTTTAAGATATACTCCGGAAGAGGAATATTAATACGTGGATCCACCACCACGTATTCATCAGCATCTACTCCTATCACGGCTTTATATCCATTATTAAGAAGTTCAGCGGCTTTTCGTGATAAGAATTTTAACCTCCCTTTTTCAGCTGCTACGACATGTGAACCTATTTTTTCAACAAGCTCTGTATTTACCCCGTCGCAAAAATCAGGAATCTGTTGGTCTATACCATCAAAATATACGTAAAGGTTTTCTTTACCCAGTATCCTGCCATAGTATTCCACCCACTTCTTAAGAAAGAAATCATCATTTCTTACCATGGTGACAACAGCGACGGTTTTTCTCTTCATATTACCGGTTTAATAAACTATGCAAATTTAATGATTTTGAAAATCATTATCATTAATTTTGCGACATGAATAAGTTTTTACTTTTTTTATTAAAATCTTTGGCTCGGCTTCCATTTTGGGGTCTGTATTGCCTTTCAGACATAATTTCTTTCATTCTTTATCATTTGGTAGGGTATAGGAAAAAAATAGTCAGGAAGAATCTAACGGAAGCTTTCCCTGAGAAATCTAAAAACGAGATTAAAGACATAGAAAAAAAATTCTACAGATATTTATCAGACCAGATTGTTGAAACTGTGAAATTGTTTCATATTTCTGACCAATCCCTGATTTCAAGGGTAAAAGTAAATAATGCTGAAATTATAAACGACACCATGCGTAATGGCCGGAATGCAGTCCTGCTTATGGGCCATTATAACAATTGGGAATGGGTACAGGAGATTACAAGATATTTTTTGCCCGATGTATTTATGGTTTCGATTTATCATCCCATGAAAGATAAATTTTGGGAAAATGCATTCATAGAACTTCGAAACCGTTGGGGTGCCAATATTGTGCCTATGCCATCAGCCCCACGGACTTTGCTGAATAAAGCAAATTTTCCTTGGGTGTGTGGTTTTATTGCCGATCAAAGGCCAGGACAACGAAGCCCGGAAAACTGCATGCAATTCCTGAATCATAAAATGTATTTCATTTATGGACCGGAGGTGATAGGCGACAAAGTTAAGGCCGAATATTTTTATCTGGAGATGCTTCGGGAAAAGAGGGGCCGTTATATCATCAATTTTCATAAATTAGAACCGGAAGACAAAGAAGTGCCCTATCCTTATACCCGGGAATTCTGGAAGGAATTCGGAGAAACTATAAAAAAATATCCTCCATACTGGTTGTGGAGTCACAACAGATGGAAACTCCAGCCTGAGGATATGGTCAATGTTTAGAAGGCGCTATAGAATCAGGATAATGTTCCAGAAGATTAAACTTTAAAATTCTGTCACTAATCTCTCTTCCCTCCTTTAAATGTTTTAACCAATCCGGATCTATAGGTTTGTCTCCTTTTATTACCTCACCGGCTGATCCTACCGCGAAACCGGGATGATCAGGATCAAAAATAGATACACCCATACCTCTCCATTCGTAATCTTTTAAATTTAAAAGATCCAGAATGGAAGAATATATGTCAGCCTGTCCCATCTGATTTTCAAATTTACCTGCCACAGGAGAATTCAGTATTATCATGGGAGTATGCTGTAGGGAATCTACAAACTGTCGTGACCGAGGGTCAGCTATGGCTTGTCTTCTATCAAATGTGAGACCTTCATGGTCTCCGGTTATGACTATCATTGTATTCTCTCTGTCACTACGGTTTTTTAGATATTCTATTAGGCCGGAAAGAGAAGAATCTGTATAATGAATAGCGTTAAGATAATTAATAACTATTTCCGGATATTCCTTTTTAAGCTTCAAGGTCTTAAATTTCTCCGGGAGCTTAAAGGGATGATGGCTTGAATTTGTAACAACAACCAACATTGCCTTTTCATTTTCGGGCCAGATTTCTCCTGCTTGAAGTTTTGCCGTAATCTGCCGTAGGAGAGAACCATCACTTAGTCTTTTGCCAACAAATTCATCATGTATAAATTTTTCAGAATGAATTAAGGTGTCTACGCCGAAAGATTTGGTAACAGGTGCCTGATTCCAGGTATAAGGTTTATCTCCAGTTAGTTGATAGGATTTTCCTCCTGCTTCTGAGAAAGCTTTCTCCAATGAAAAATATTTATTGAGAACTGCATTGTAAGCATATACCTGATTTTTCATTGGAAGAAGACCTGTCACAGCCATAAGTTGCCCGTCGATAGAACGTCCCGGCCCAACTTGCGTTACAATATTAGGAGCATAAAATGTAGAGGAATCCTTTAGTAATTTATTAAGATTAGGGGTTATCTCCTGACCCTCCACTTCTAATCCTATAGGCCAGCTTTCAAGTGATTCCCAAAGTATGAGCACTAAATTTTGGGTTTCTTTACGGTTCAGGCGTATTGAATCGTTCCAATAAGGATCAGTAAATTTTTTATGTGTTTCAAGCCAATCCCTTACTTCTTCTATTTCTTTGGAAGTAAGAGTTTCATTACTTCTCTGATAATCATAATAAAGGAATCCACCCAAGGAGTAAATTGGCGTCACTGTACTTGCCAAGGTTGTGTATTCTGATAGCCATTGTATTTTCTTGTATGTACCACCCCTTACGGCATCGGAAGCCCAGACAATTATACCCAATCCTACACAATAAAAAACATAAAGACCTATTGAAGGTAACTTTCGGGATATATTTCTATTAAAAGAATAGAAAGCATATCCTACAATAGAAACCAAAGGAAGAAAAATATAATACCAATCGAAAGAATCTGTGACACTGGAAGTAAAATCGGAAAGATTGCCTATCAGTTTATAACTATGTAAAGGAATGGCGTTAAAATAAGTCCGGCAATACATAAGGTTAGCAATAAATAGAAAATCAAAAAAAAGCAACCAGATTGCCTGGAGTATACCATTACGAGATACTAATGAAGGTAAGGAAAGAAAGAATGTGCAAAGGAAAAGAACAGGCCAGAATACAAAGAAACTGAAAGGACGGAAAGTAGTTTGGAGCATCCAGAAGATGTCAAAGAGTAACATAGTGATTAAAGAGACAATCCACCAATAAGTGAAACTGCCTGTCCATAATCTTTCCGGGAATAAAGACTTTATTTTGACTCTTTTCACAATACAACTATTATTTAATGTTAATCAGGGAATAGAATCGGGATAATTTTTTAAGAGATTGAACTTAAGGATCAAGTCTCCCATTAGTTGTGCTTCCTTAATGTGACTGACTATTTTAGGATCTAAGGCCATTGTATCCCCCTCTATGTTTCCTGCTGATCCTACTGCAATTTTGGGATGAGAAGGATCAAAAATAGACAACCCGAGTCCTCTCCAAGGGTAGTATTCCAAATTTAACAAGTCTAATAAAGTTGAATAAATATCGGCCTGACCTAATTGCCCTTCAAATTTACCCGGTATAGGAGAATTTAAAATAATAAGTGGGGTATGTTGAGAAGGATCTACAAAAGTTGAGCTGTTTTTATTTTCAATTGCTTCTTTTCGGTCGGAAGCGAGGCCTTCGTGATCTCCGGTGATAATAACCATTGTTTCCTCCCAATCTTTACGTGATTTGAAGTAATCGATCAGTATAGCCAATGATGCATCCGTATAGTTGGCAGCTGTCATATAGTCAACAATAATTTCAGGATAATCCCCGTCAAAATGTATATTTTTTAGGTTATCAGAAATTTTAAATGGATTATGACCGGAATAAGTAACTGCTGTAATCATTCTTTTTTCTCCTTCGGGCCATAGATTGTCATTTTCTAATTTTTCTTTAATCTGCCGCATCAGTGATCCATCGCTTACTTTTCTTCTACCACTTACTTTTTCATCAATTTTGAAATCGGCACCATGTACCAAAGTATCTACCCCAAATGCTTCTGCCACTAATACTTGGTTCCATACATAGGCTTTGTCACAGGTAAATAATATAGATTTGCCTCCCGTAGCTTTAAAAGCATCCGGAAGTGCGAAATATTTGTTGAGGGGTGCCCGATATGCATAAACCTGATTCTTCATGGGTAAAATTCCGGTATTAACTAAAAGTTGACCGTCTATAGAGCGTCCTGATCCAACCTGTGTCACAACATTGGGAGCATAAAAGGTTGTAGAATCAGCCAGTAAAGAATTTAAATTGGGAGTTATTTCTTTACCTTCTATTTCTGTGTTTAATACCCAACTTTCCAATGACTCACAAAGAATCAAAACAATATTTTTAGGAATCTTCCTGTTCCGGCGTATTGTATCATTCCAATAAGGTTTGTTTAAATTATCATGATATTTTATCCACTCTGTAACTTTTTCAATATCTGAGGGCTGTAGCTTATCGTTGCTCCGGTGGTAATCAGTAATTAGAAATCCTGCCAGTGAATAAATAGGAGGAATGGAACCTGCCATTGATGCAAATCCGGTCATATCCTTCATCCTTTTAATAGATCCACCTCTTGGAAAATCTGAAATCCATAACGCTAAACCAAATACAGCCACATACAGAAAGAAAATAATAGGATTTGGTAGTCTTCGGTTAATATTCTTATGGAACATGTAAATAAAGAAGGCTCCAATTGCAACCATAGGAAGTAAGATAAAGCGCCATTTAAAAGCATCAGTCACACTTGCAGAAAAATCCCGGAGGTTGCCTATAAGAGTATAACTATGTAGTGGAATAGCATCATAATAAGTGTAACAATACATTAGGTTTGCTATGAAAAGCGCATCAAAGAAAAGCAACCAAATGAGTTGGAAAAAAGCATTTTTTGTAAATAAAGAAGGCAGGGAAAGAAAGAAAGAACTAAGTATAAGGGTCATCCAGAAAGCAAAATATGACATGGAACTGAAAGTAGTCTGTAACATCCAGAATATATCAAATATAAGTACAGTAATCAATGATACAATCCACCAGAAGGTGAAACTACCCGTCCATAATCCTTTCCAAAGAAATTCCAATTTTTTCTTCATCGGTCTTTAATCTGTCTCTCTGAATCTCTTTAAAACACTACAAAATTACAGAATATTACTTTCTGTTCTGACGCCGTTCTTTAATAAATGCAATTATCTGACTGTGCATATTGCATAAAGTTGTCACACTGTGCACTTTGCATAGAAATGATTTTGTTTTTCTATAATCAGTGATCAGTGGCGTCATTAGTAACCCATTTATTCCAGAAGTATATCAAACTTATGTTTTATCTATTTATCTTATAATCCTTACCGGTATTGTAAGCCTTGTAAAAAAGAGCTAAATTTACGTTATAAGAAGTCTAATGCATAATTATAATTTATGGAAAATTTTAGATATTACACACCTACTAGATATATTTTCGGCAAGGAAGCTCAAAAAAATGCAGGAAAATTGTCGGCAGAACTTTTAGGGAAAAAAGTATTGCTTGTTTTCGGCGAAGGTTCTGCAAAACGTTCGGGATTATTAGACCAGGTAGAGGATTCTTTAAAGGATAACGATATAAAGTTTTATGAATTCGGCGGAATCAAACCCAATCCCACTGACGGACCTGTAAGATTAGGTATTGAATTAGCCAGGGCGGAGGGAATAACAGGTATATTGGCAGTGGGAGGAGGATCCGTGATTGATACAGCCAAAGCCATTGCTGCGGGGGTTCCGTATAATGGAGATTTTTGGGATTTCTTTTCAGGAAAAGCCATACCTGAAAAAGCTTTGCCAATCGGGGTTGTGCTGACTATACCGGCAGCTGGGAGTGAAGGATCAGGTAACTCCGTTATTACCAAAGAGGAAGGATTAATTAAAGTTTCAATTCGAACGGATTATGTGCTAAGACCTTTGTTTGCCCTCTTGAATCCTGAATTAACCTATTCGCTCCCTAAATATCAGACAGCATGTGGCATAGTTGATATGATGGCTCACATATTGGAAAGATACTTTACCCCTACACATGGAACTACCGTATCCGACGGCATTAGTGAAGGTTTGTTGAAGTCTATTATAAAGGTTGCTCCGGAAGTGATGTCGAATCCTGAAGACTATGACGCTCGTGCAAACATAATGTGGGCAGGTACGCTTGCTCATAATGGTATTTGCGGCTGTGGAAAGATAGAGGATTGGGCAAGTCATGGAATGGAACATGAACTTTCAGCCTTATATGGAGTTGCTCATGGCGCCGGTCTATCGGTAATCCTGCTGGCTTATATGCGCTATATGCTGCGGCATAAACCTGAAAGAGTAGTGATGCTGTCTAGAAATGTATTAGGAGTTAATATACCTGATGATCTGGAAGCCGGAGAAGAGGGAGTTAAGAGATTGGAGGCATTTTTTAAATCGATAGGTATGCCTGTCACACTTGAACAATTAGGAATAGAAAATCCGGATATCCCGTTGTTAGTGAAGAGGGTCCATCAAAATAAAGGGGAAACTTTCGGTGCATATTATCCGATAACATCCCAGGAATCTGCCGCTATATACACTTTAGCTTTGGGGGATAGATCTTAAGGAAATAAAAAAACCACCTTTCATAGGTGGTTTTTCCTTTTATTTATATTATTTATTTAGGATACTCGGCTATTGATATAGTCAATTAGTTCTTTTGAATTATCACTTCCGATCACGAATTTCCTTCCGTCTTTAAGAGTGATCAAAACAGGTTCTTTGTATTTACCATGGAAATGCATTCCTTTATCATAAGCGGAATAATCGTCTTTGTCTGCTTTTTCTGCTGATTGAATATCTGAATACCTGTATCTTCTGGAGCGGAAGGGACGGTCTTCTCCAACATAATCATCATCTGCACTAACAGAATAGGGAATTGAGCCGCAAATCCAAACAATACCTAAGCAGAAAAGTCCAAATAATATCCAGAAGAATACATTATCATAAGGCTTGTCTATAAAACACCAGAAGAGCACAAAGATGGCTACGAATACTACAAAATAAGCAATAGATAAACCGGATATTACCGAGCTGTAAGAAATTTTTTGTTTCATAATTTTAATATTTTAATTGTTATTAATCACTTTCTAAGATGGAATCGGAATCCGGAACTGTCAATCGCGTAGGATTCTGTCATCTTTATACTTATAACAATTAAAATATGGAAAAAGGTTTTTTAAAAACAAAAAATCTAAAGCTATTGGAATTATTTTTTCTTGTCTTCCTTTTCTTTTTCTTCTTTATCTTCTATCTTGTGTAGCTTCTTTTCGAGAGTTTCTTCATAAGCTTCTATTTCTTCTTCTGATTTAGAGGGAGTATTATCGTCTTTATTCTTTCTTAGAAAGGAAGTAATAGCACCTATAAACACACCTCCCAATAGAAGGCCTAAGAAAACCCAGAAAAGCCATCCGGGACCCATTTCCCCGGTTTCAGAATTTGCCACACATGATTGAAGGGCAAGAAGTAATATAAAAGATGAGCCTAATGTTTTTTTCATGGATCAGATCTAAAAAGCATTAGGCAAAAATAGTTAAAAAGCCACTTAAATACAAAAAGAGGGAAAGAAAAAGCCTAATGTTTCCAATTCATAACATTCAATCTAAATCTCATAATCTCTGTTTTCACAAACCCAAACATTTTTTAACATATTTTTATCTCACATATAATCAGCGATTTAGCATAGGTCAGGGCTCCTGATTCAGGTATCTGGTTTGGAAATATTTGCAAACAGGGGGATGTCGGCAGTAATTTTGCAACCGCTGTCGCAAACAGACGGAAGATGAAAGCTCCGCGACACCGGCAGCGATGAGAACAATGAAATGATGCCACAGGACACGGCGGTCAGATCCCCTAGAGGGTGATGATTGCCGGGAGCAGCAAGAAAGGGAAACGAAGAAGTTTCCCGTCAATCCTGGAAAGTTAATAAAGGGAAGCCGGAACAGACACACTGAAAAAGATATCGAAAGATATAAAGATAAATAACAGCGGAGAGTTTGATCCTGGCTCAGGATGAACGCTAGCGGCAGGCTTAACACATGCAAGTCGAGGGGCAGCGGGGAGCAGGCTTCGGCCTGTTCTGCCGGCGACCGGCGCACGGGTGAGTAACACGTATGCAACCTGCCCCCGCCAGGGGGACAC